>DASZEE010000054.1:0-15227 GCA_035941215.1 Gaiellaceae bacterium | reverse complement strand
TGGACGGCGCGGCTCACCGACGACGTCGAAGTAGTCGTCTACTGCCCGGAGTGCGATGAGCGGGAGTTCGGCGACACGTAACCGGCCGGCTGCCGTCTGCGTTATCGCGGTGGGGGCGAAGTGCCTGCGGAACTAACGGTATGTGCGACCGTCTGCGGATGCCTTTGCCCCCACACCCTTACAGCTGGGTCGGATGCGCCACGAGGCGGCGAGGAACCGTAGCTACGCTCCTTAGGGAGCCATGAACGAGCGGCGTCCGCACCGCCGGTCTCGAGCATCGCTCGCCTTACGCGTTGAGGCACACCTACGCGACGTTCGCGATCGCCGCCGGCGTCTCGCTGTTCGAACTCGCCCGCTTCATGGGAACGAGCGTCGAGCAGATCGACAAGACCTACGGACATCTGCTGCCGGATGCGCTCGACCGCACTCGGCAGGCACTGGATCAGTTCGTACTAGCGGTCTAGGGCTCGTACCGGGGCGGCGGCGTCTCCTCGTCGCGCTTCCGCTCTTGTTCGTCGCCGCGCGCCTGCGCGGCCTGCTCGTCGTCCAGCGTCTCGGCGGTCGGCTTCCCGCCGGCGTCGCGATAAAGCGAGCCGTATGGGCGCGGATCGGGCACCGGCTCAGGTTTCCTGGCCTTCCCGCCACCTAGCCATGACCTAACGGTTTGCAGGAGATTCCTCACAATCGGGGCGCCGAGATTCGAACTCGGGACCTCTAGTCCCCCAGACTAGCGCGCTAACCAGGCTGCGCCACGCCCCGTCTCAGCGAGTCTAGCGCCCATCCGGCCGGGCGCTTTCTCGCGAGGAATTTCGCGGAAAGAGCGCACGATTTACCAAGGGTCGGCGCAAGCGAACGGGGCCCTGAGCGTCTTGAATTCGGAGGCGTACGTCGACCCTCCGTTGTCCACAGCCTCTCTCTGCGGAGCACTTGGAGACGGCTCGTGGACGGAAGTTGCCAGCACCGACGATATCCACACCCCTGTGGAAAACTCGAAGGACACCCAGAAACCCCACAAACATGAGGAAGCCGACGTGAAGAAGCCGCCGGGCGAGTTCGTCAGTGACGAGCTGGAAGAGCACACGAAGCGATTCCTCGAAGAGGTCAAGGGCCTCGCGAAGCGACGACGCGAGGCCTCGGAGGACAAACCCGGCCCTCCCCCGCCGAGCGAGCGTCAGCGCTCGAGGCGCCGGTAGAGCCGGTCGATCAGCTCGGGCATCTGCTCGAGCTTCTGGGTGATCAGCCTGAGACGGTACTCGCGGAAGTGTTCGGGCTCGACGCCCAGCGCCTTCGCGAGCCGCCGGACGATCTCGTCCGACGGCACCGGGCGATTCCCGTGCACGAGGTGGTTCAGGTAGCCGGCCGAGAGGTTCGTCTGGTCGGCGAGGGCGCGGTAGGTCACGCCCTTCTCCTGCATCAGCCGCTCGAGCGTCGGCCCGAACGGCTCCGTGCTGAATCTGCGGCGGCGGGCCAAGGGCCTATTAGTACCTAGTTTCCAACTTCGGCGACGGGGACTCGTCGTTCCTCGCCCGTCGCCCGGTCCCGAACGTCTACGGCGCCGTCCTCGAGGGTCTTCTTCCCGACCGTGATGCGCGTCGGGATCCCGATCAGGTCCGCATCCGCGAACTTCTCGCCGGGTCGCTGGTCGCGGTCGTCGAGCAGGACGCTCTGGCCCGCTCCGTCCAACGCGGCAGCGACCTCCTCCGCCTGGCTCTCGACGCCGCCGAGCACGACGATGTGGACGTCGTATGGGGCGATGCTCGCCGGCCACGCGATCCCGTGCTCGTCGGCATGCTGCTCCACCGCCGAGGACATGATCCGCGCGGGTCCGATTCCGTAGCTCCCCATCACGATCGGACGTTCCTGACCGGACTCGTCGAGGTACATCGCGCCGAACGGCTCCGAATAGAAGGTTCCGAGCTTGAAGATGTGGCCAACTTCGATCGCCGGCGTGAACGAGAGCCGGCCACCGCAGTTCGGGCAGGCGTCGCCTTCCCTCGGCTCCCGGATGTCGGCGAACCGCGGCTCGTAGTCGCGGCCGGCCTCCACGCCCCGCAGGTGCCGGCCGTCGTGGTTCGCCCCTGCGACGAACTGCCCCTCGCGAAGCGTCTCGTCCGCGATCACCTCGACCTCGACGCCGACCGGGCCCAGCGACCCGCCGCCGGCACCGAACGCCTCGCGGAGCTCCTCGTCCTCGGCCGGGCGGAAGTCGCTCGAGAACAGGGTGAGGAGCTTGGACTCGCTGAGCCGGTCGTCGCCGCGGATCAACGCGAGCACGAGGGTGCCGTCCGCTTTCACGACTGGCATCGCCTTCGAGGTGGCCGCGGAATCGATCCCGAGCAGCTCCGCGAGGCCCTCGATCGTGGTGACACCCGGCGTCTCGACCTCCGCCGGCGCGTCGAGTCGCTCGGGGAACTCCGGTGCCCGCGGGACGGCCCGGGCGATGTCGATGTCGGCCGAGTAGTCGCCGCGCTCGCACTGGACGAGCGTGTTCTCGCCGGATCCGGCCGGCGCGAGGAAGTCGACGCTCTCGCTTCCGCCCATCATCCCGGACTCCGCCTCGACCGCCTGAACCTCGAGCCCGCAGCGCTCGAAGATCCGATGGTAGGCGCCCCGGTTCTTCTCAAAGCTCTCGTCGAGGCCGGCCTCGTCCCGGTCGAACGAGTACGAGTCCTTCATGATGAACTCGCGCATGCGGATGAGCCCGCCGCGAGGCCGAGGCTCGTCCCGGTCCTTCGTCTGGAAGTGGTACCAGAGCTGCGGGAGCTGCCTGTAGGACTGGAGCTCGAGCGCGTGGTGGGTCACCGTCTCCTCGTGGCTGATCGGGAGGACGAACGGGCGGCCGTTCCGGTCCTGGAGCTTGAAGACCTCCGGGATCTTGTAGCGACCGCTCCGCTCCCAGAGCTCCGCCGGCGTGAGCACGGGCCCGAGCAGCTCCTGGGAGCCGATCGCGTCCATCTCCTCCCGGATGATCTGGACGACCCGCTGGTGCACTCGCCAGCCGAGCGGCAGGAACGTCCACAGGCCGGCGCTCAGCTGGCGCACGAAGCCGCCGCGGACCAGCAGCTTGTGGTTGACGGCCTCCGCCTCCGCAGGGTCGTCGCGCAGGGTCGGGAGGTGGAGTTGTGACGCTCGGGCGATCACGGCCCTAGTCGAGAGGGACCAGGGACGCTTCGGCCATGGCCAGAGCGGCCGGCTTGGCCATCTTCAACCGCGTCGGCCGGGGCATCCCATCGGCGATCCACGCGTCGATCTCGTGGAAGAGCTCGTCCACGAGGATGTCCGAGGAGACCTTCTTCAGCACCCGCCCGTGCGCGTAGATGAACCCGACGTCCCGCCCGCCGGCGATCCCGAAGTCCGCGTCGCCGGCCTCGCCCGGCCCGTTGACCGCGCACCCCATCACCGCGACCTCAAAGGGCTCCGCGTAGCGCCGGAGCCGCTCTTCGACGACGACGGCGAGGTTCTCGACGCCGACATTGTCGCGTCCGCATGACGGGCAAGCGATCATCACCGGCCCTCGCTCACGGAGGTGGAGCGCCTTGAGGATCTCCCAGGCCGTCTCCACCTCCTTCACGGGGTCTGCGGTCAGGGACACGCGGATCGTGTCGCCGATCCCGTCCGCGAGCAGCGAGCCGATTCCGACCGCGCTCTTGATCGAACCGGTATAGGGCGTCCCCGCCTCCGTGACTCCGAGGTGGAGTGGGTACGGGACGCGGGCTGCCAGTAGCCGGTACGCGCGGATCATGGTCGGGACGTGCGTGGCCTTCACCGAGATCTTGAAGTCGCGGTAGTCCAGCTTCTCGAGCAGCTCGACCTGCTCGAGCGCAGCCGCGACGAGCGCCTCCGCCTGATCCTGCTGGGCCAGACCGAAGAGGTGCTTGGGGAGCGACCCCGAGTTGGCGCCGATCCGCATCGGGATTCCCGCCCGTTTTGCCGCGACCACGACGTCGGCGACGCGTTCGGGGCCGCCGATGTTCCCCGGGTTGATCCTCACCGCGGCGACGCCGGCGTCGATCGCCCGGAGCGCCAGGCTCGCGTTGAAGTGGATGTCCGCGATCACCGGCAGCGGCGAGAGCCGCACGATCTTCTTCAGCGCTTCGGCGTCCTCGATCTTCGGTACCGCGCACCGGACGACCTCGCAGCCCGCCGACGCCAGCGCTGCGATCTGCGCGGTCGTCGCCGTCACGTCTCGCGTCGGCGTGAGCGTCATCGACTGGATGACGACCGGCGCGCCGCCGCCGATCTGGACGTTGCCTACCTTGACGCTGCGTTCGCTACCCACGCGAACGAGTCTAGCCGCGCAAAAGCCACCGGCCACGCCGCCGAGGCGTCGCTCGCGAAGCCGTTTCGGAGGAGATGCCGGCTTTGCCGGCGTCTCCGTGGCTTCGCCGGCATGGCCTCACTCCGCGTCTAGGGCTCCGCCCTAGCCGCCTGTCCGGCCCCCGATGTCGTTCGAGAGCCCGATGAAGAAGAGCATGAGGACTAAGGCGATGCCCACGACGGAAACCCGCTCGTACACCTCCCTGCCGACCGAGCGCCCGCGGACGCCTTCGATGATCGAGAACGCGATGTGGCCGCCGTCCAGCGGCAGCAGCGGGAGGAGGTTGAGCAGTGCCAGGGAGAGGCTGATCAGTCCCAGCACCCAGAGATAGGTCTCCCACCCCCGGTCCAGCGCGTCGGACGAGCCGCGGACGATCCCGATCGGGCTCGAGATCTCCTCGCTGCCGGAGCCGCGCACGAGACGGCCGAGCACCCCGCCGATCTCCTTCGTGATCAGCCAGGTGAGCCGGAACGACTCCCCGACCGCGGTCAGGACCGGGAGATCCTCGAACGCCGGCCGGAAGCCGATCCGGTAGGCGCCGTCGGTGTCCTCGAACGGCCTGACCGGGCCGAGAACGACCTGGCGGTCACCGCGCTCGACCGTGACTCGGACCGGGTTGCCCTCGGACTCGACGATCAGCTCGAACATCTTGGACGCGTCGACCGGGGTTCCGTTGATCGCGACGATGCGGTCGCCCGGCTGGAGGCCGATCTGCGCCGCCGGCGTCGGCTGTCCCGGCCGGATCTCGCGCTCGACCTCGTCGACCGTCGTTGTCGCCCGGCCGGGACCGAGAACGAGCAACAGAGCGAACATCAGGACGGCGAAGAGGAGATTCGTGCCCGGCCCCGCGCCGATCACGGCGATCTTCTTCCACGTGCGCTGGCGCCAGTAGGCGTCGAGGCCGAGCTCGTCGGTGATCTCCGTGATCCCGCGCTCCATCCCCTTTCGCGCGGCCGGGGAGAGATCGGCGTCGGCGGCCGCCCGCTCCAGCGCCTTCAGCGCGCCCGCCGCACCGTCGAAGTCCGCGTCGCCGAGCAGGCGCTTGAGACGCTCGGCGGGCCCGATCAGCTGCGGCGCCTCCTGGATCGCGCGGCCGAAGTGCGCGTCCACCTCGGACGGCGCGGGGCGGTGCATCCCCGGGATCTTCACGTAGCCGCCGAGCGGGATCGCGCCGAGGCCGTACTCGATGCCGTTGCGCTTGACCTTCGCGATCGCGGGTGGGAAGCCGACGTAGAACTTGCGCGGCCGCATGCCCACAGCGCGTGCGGTGTAGAAATGGCCCGCCTCGTGGAGGAGCACGAGGAAGGCGAGGCCGAGGATGCCGATCAGGCTGTTCACGCGGCTACCAGCGCCTGCTCGGCGAGGCGGCGCGCCTCGGCGTCCACTGCATGAAGCTCCGCAAGATCCGCTGCGGGCGAGCCGTCTGCGGCGTCGAGCGTCCGCTCGGCGACCTCCGAGATGCCGAGAAACGGGAGCCGCCCGTCGAGGAACGCGGCGACGGCGACCTCGTTCGCCGCGTTGAACGCGCACGGGTAGCTGCCTCCGCGCTCCCCGGTGAGCCGCGCGAGGCCAAGCATCGGGAATGTGTCCCCGTCCACCGGCTCGAACTCGAGCACGAGGCCCGGCGCGAAGTCGAGCTGTGGGAGGTCGACGGCCGAGCGCTCCGGATAGGTAAGCGCATACGAGATCGGCACGCGCATGTCCGGGTAGCCGACGTGCGCGAGCGACGAGCCGTCCCGGAGGCGGACGAGCGCGTGGACGACGGAGGTCGGCTGGATCACGACCTCGATCCGCTCGTACGGCAGGTCGAACAGGAAGTGCGCCTCGATGACCTCGAGGCCCTTGTTCGCGAGCGTCGCCGAGTCGACGGTGATCTTCGGGCCCATGTCCCACGTCGGGTGAGCGAGCGCATCGTCCGGTGTTACGTCTTCCAGCTCCGATCGGTTGCGGCCGCGGAACGGGCCGCCTGATGCGGTGAGCACGACGCCCTCGACCGTTTCGGGCGGCCGTCCTTCCAGGCACTGGAAAAGCGCCGAATGCTCGCTGTCCACGGGCAAGAGGCGGCCGCCTCCCCGTTCCCAAGCGGCCAGGGCCAGCTCACCGGCGGCCACCAGGCTCTCCTTGTTCGCGAGCGCGAGGTCGATGCCGCGCTCGAGCGTCCACAGCGTCGCCCCCACTCCGGCGAATCCGACGACGGCGTTGAGGACGACGTCCGGCTCGGCCCGCTCGATGAGCTCGACGGGATCGCCGCCGACCTGCGTGAGCGGCGCGACGCCGTCCAGCGGCTGGGAGCCCGAGGAGGCGGCGACGAGGTCGAGATCGGGGTGTCGCTCGATCACGTCCCGCGCCTGGCGCCCGATCGAGCCCGTAGCCCCGAGGATCGCAACGCGCTTCATCGACCCATCATGCCGCGCCGACGGCCTTCAACAAGTAGTACGCCGCGACGCCTGTGAACAGGAAGGCGTCGATCCGGTCGAGCATCCCGCCGTGGCCGAGCAGGACACGGCCGCTGTCCTTCACGCCGGCGTCCCGTTTCAGCGCCGACTCGAAGAGGTCGCCGACGGGGCCTGCGACGGCGACGACGGCGCCGAGGCCCAGCGACTCGGGAACGGTCAGGAAGTCCTCCTCGTAGAGCGCGAAGAACGGGACGACGAGCGCCGCGATCGTCCCGGCCACGAACCCCTCCCACGTCTTGCCCGGTGAGGTCTGCGGTGCCATTTTGTGCCTTCCGATCACGCGACCGGCCGCGAACGCAGCGGTGTCGGACGCGAACACGGCGAGGACGATGGTGGAGAGCGCGAGAACGCCGTGTTCGGGCAGCTCGCGAATGAGCACGAGATGCGCCAGGCCGAGCCCGATCCAGGCCGAGCCTAGGACGGTCACCGACACCGACGTTATGGAGGGCATCGCGCCGGCTGCGGCCTTGAACAGGAACACGAGCGGAAGCGTCGAGAAGAACCCGGCCAGCGCCCACTCCGGCCCCCACGCTGCCCCGACGAGCGTCGCGAGCGTCCCCGCGTAGCCGGCGAGCAGCACCGGGCGGAGCTCTCGCGTCATCAGGTACAGCTCGTGGAGCGCGACCATCGCGACGACAGCGGCCAGGCCGACCATCCACCAGCCGCCGACCCAGATCAGGAGGAAGACGACCGGCAGGAGCACGGCCGCAACCAGCACGCGCGAGACGAGCGCCGTCATCGGCGGCCGAAACGACGCTGCCGCTCGGAGTACTCGCCCACCGCGGCGCGGAGGTCGTCCGCGCCGAACTCGGGCCAGCGGCGCTCGGTGAAGACGAGCTCGGAATACGCGAGCTGCCAGAGCAGGAAGTTCGAGATCCTGAGCTCGCCGGAGGTGCGGATCAGGAGGTCGGGATCAGGGAGCTCGGGCGCGTACAGGTACTTGCCGAAAACCTGCTCGTCGATCTCGTCGGAACCGAGGCCCGCCTCGACGATCCGCTTCGCCGCCTCGGCGAGCTCCGCGCGCCCCCCGTAGTCGAAGGCGATCCAGAGGTTGAGACGATCGCGGTGGGCCGTCTCGTCCTCGAGGTCCGCCATCTGCGCCTGGAGCTCCGTCGAGACGCGGTCACGGCGGCCGACGAACCGTGTGCGAACGCCCTGCTCGGCGAGGTCAGGCAGCTCGCGCCGGATCGTCTCGGCGAAAATCTCCATCAGCGCGTCGACCTCCGCGGGCGGACGCAGCCAGTTCTCCGTCGAGAACGCGTAGACCGTCAGGGACTCGATCCCGACGTCGATCGCCGACTCCACCGTGCGCCGAAGTGCGCGTGTGCCCTCGCGATGGCCGTCGGCAACCGTCAGGCCGTGTTCGACGGCCCAGCGGCTGTTCCCGTCCATGATGATCGCGACGGAGCGCGGGATCTCCCCAGGCTCGCGCGGTACCTCAGGCCGGCGCCGCAAGCGCGCGAGAAGCCGCACTCAAACTTCCGTGATCTCGGCTTCCTTGCGCTTCAGGAGCTCGTCGATTCGATGCACGTGCTCGTCCGTGAGCTTCTGGACGCGCTCCTCCGCCCGGTGCTCCTCGTCGGCGCCGACGCTCTGCTCTTCCTTGAGGTGGTGGATCACGTCACGACGGACGTTCCGCACGGCGACCCGCCCTTCCTCCGCGATCTGACGGGCGACCTTCACGAGCTCCTTGCGACGCTCCTCGGTCAGCTGCGGGATGGGCAGGCGGATGATCTTCCCGTCGTTCGACGGGTTGAGTCCGAGATCGGACTCCTGGATCGCGCGCTCGATCCCCGCCAGGGAGCTGGGATCGAACGGCTGCACGGTGAGCATCCGCGGCTCCGGCACGTTCAGCGTCGCCAGCTGGTTCAGCGGCGTCTGCTGCCCGTAGTAGTCGACGGTTACGCGGTCGAGCAGCGCCGCCGACGCGCGGCCCGTACGGATTGTGTTCAGCTCGGTGTGGGTCGCCTCGACGGACTTGTCCATCCTGGTCGTGGCGTCCCTGATGAGGTCGTCGATCATGTGGTCGCTCCGGTCGTCGGTGTCGAGATGATCGTGCCGACGCGCTCCCCGAGCGCGACCCGCCGGATGTTGCCCTCTGCGAGCGCGAAGACGTAGATCGGAAGCGCATTGTCCATGCACAGGGACAGGGCCGTCGTGTCCATCACGCGCAGACCCCGCTCGATCGCCTGAAGATGCGTGAGTTCCGGGATAAACTCGGCCCCCGGCTCGAGGCGCGGATCGCCGTCGTAGACGCCCTCGACCGCGTGCTTCGCCATCAGGATCGCGTCCGCGCCGATCTCGAGCGCGCGCAAGGCGGCGGCCGTGTCGGTCGTGAAGAACGGGTTGCCGGTGCCGGCCGCGAAGATGACCACGCGATCCTTCTCGAGGTGCCGGATCGCGCGACGGCGGATGTAGGGCTCGGCCACCTCGGAGACGTGGATCGCGGACAGCACACGCGTGTGCATCCCCTGCCGCGCCAGGACGTCCGGGAGCGTCAGGGCGGTCAGGACGGTCGCGAGCATCCCGGCGTAGTCCGCTGTCGCCCGGTCCATCCCCTCGGCCGCCGCCGTCATCCCGCGATAGATGTTCCCCGCGCCGACGACGATCGCGATCTGGACACCGCGCTCGTGCACCTCCTCGATCTCACGGGCGATCAGCTCGACCTCAGCGAGGTCCACGCCGTAGTCCTGCTCCCCCATCAGGGCCTCGCCGGAGAGCTTCAGCAGCACCCGGCCGAAGACCGGGCTATTGCCGTTCCGGCTAGCCGGCAAGGGCGTAGCGCGCGAAGTCGAGCACCTCGGCGTCCTGCTCCTGGAGCACCTTCTCCACGGTCTTGCCGCTCTCGTGGATCCACTCCTGGTCGAGCAGCACGGTCTGCGCGAAGAAGCGCTTGCGGAGCATTCCCTCGACGATGTTCGGCCGGACCTGTTCCGGCTTCGACTGCACCTCGTCGGAGTTCTCGTAGATCGCCCGCTCGGCCCCGATCTCCTCGGCCGGGACCTCGTCGCGGCTCCGGTACCTCGGCGCGGCGAACGAGATGTGCATCGCGAGCTGTTTCGCGAGGTCGGCGGAACCGCGGATCTTCACGAGCACGCCGATCTTGTTCGCAGGCGGGTGGACGTAGGCGGCGATCGTCTCCTCGCCGTCCCGCTCGAACCGCTTGGCGCCGCGGATCGCGACGTTCTCGCCGATCTTGCCGACGAGCCCGACGCGCTCGTCCTCTAGCGCCTCCACGGCCTCTGGGCCCTCATGCTCCACGGTCTCGAGCACCTTCTGCGCGAAGGTGAGGAACGCCTCGTTCTTGGACACCGGCTCGGTCTCGCAGCCGACGGCGACCAGCGTGCCGCGGTTTTCGTCCACGCGCGCGAGGACGATTCCCTCGGTCGTCTCGCGGCCGGCGCGCTTGCCTGCCTCGGCCATCCCGCGCTCGCGCAGGAGCCGCTTCGCGGCCTCGACGTCGCCGCCCGTCTCCTGGAGGGCGCGCTTGCAGTCCATCATCCCGGCGCCCGTCTCCTCACGGAGCTGCTTGACGAGCCCGGCTGGAATCTCGGTCGTGCTCACTGGCCCTCCCCCTCCTGGGCTGGTGTTTCTTCAGTTTCTTCGGGTGCCGTCTCCGCGGCCTCGGTCTCGGCTGCGCTCTCCGCCTGCGCCATCGGCTCGTGCTCGACCGGCGTCTCGTCGGCCGCCGGTGTCGGCTCGGGCTCGGGCTGCGGCTCGCGCTCGGGCTGCGGCGCCGGCTCCGGCTCGGGCTGCGGCTCCCGCTCCGGCTCCGGCTCGGAGGCTGGCTCGGCCTCGGCCTTCTGGCCGTTCTGCTCGAACTCCTGTGCGGTGACGCCCTGCTTCCCGGCCTCGATCGCCTCGCCGATCGCGCGGACGATGAGGCTGCAAGAGCGGATCGCGTCGTCGTTGCCCGGAATCACGAGATCGACCTCGTCCGGGTCGCAGTTCGTGTCGACGAGGCCGATGATCGGCAGGCCGAGCCGCCTCGCCTCCTTGACGGCGATCTGCTCCTTGCGGAGGTCGAGGACGAACAATGCGTCCGGCTGGCGCTTGAGATCCGCGACGCCGCCGAGGTTCGCCTCGAGCTTCTCGAGCTCGGCGAGCATCGTCAGGCGCTCCTTTGCCGGCAGCAGCTCGAGCTGGTCCTCCTCCTTGAGCCGGCGCAGCTCGTGGAGCCGCTCGATGCGGCTCGACATCGTGCGCCAGTTCGTGATCAGGCCGCCGAGCCAGCGGTGGTTGACGTACGGCATGCCGACCCGCTTGGCCGTCTCCTCGACGGCGTCCTGGGCCTGCTTCTTCGTGCCGACGAAGAGCACGGTGCCGTTCTTCGACGCCAGCTCGCGGACGAAGTCGCACGCCTCCTCGAGCAGGTCGGAGGTCTTCTGCAGGTCGATGATGTAGATGCCGCCGCGCTCCGTGAAGATGAAGCGGCGCATCTTTGGGTTCCAGCGGCGCGTCTGGTGGCCGAAGTGGACGCCGGCCTCCAGCAGCTCTCGCATCGAGACAGCGGGCAAAGTAAATCCCCCTTGGTTGGTTGACTTGTGCTTCAGCCGGTGGGAGGAACGTGGAACCGGCGACTACTCGCCGGCACCGACCACGCCCTTGCCCCGCCGGGTCGGGTACGGAACGCGGGGATTCTAGCGAAGCTCGGCCAGATGCCGGGCCAGCTCGCCGGGCAGCGGCGACTCGACCTCGACGCGCTCAGCCGTGAAGGGATGCTCGAAGGCCAGGCGGGCCGCGTGGAGGAACTGGCGGCCGAGGGCCGGGTCCGGAACGCCGTAGACCGGGTCTCCGACCACAGGGAGGCCGATCGCGCCGAGGTGGACGCGGATCTGGTGCGTTCTGCCCGTCTCGAGGTCGACGCGGAGCAGCGCGTGCTGGCCGAGCAGCTCCAGCAGCTCGAAGTGCGTCACCGCCGCGCGCGGGCTGTCGGTGTTCATCGACTGACGGGTCGGGTCGCGGCGGTCGCGGCCGATGGGTGCCTCGATCCGGCCCTTCTTCGACCGCGGCCTGCCCCGGACGAGCGCCGTGTACGTCCGCTCGAGGCCGTGAGCCTTCACGAGGTCCTTCAGACGCTCGTACGCCTCGTCCGACCGTGCAACGATGAGCAGCCCCGACGTGTCGCGGTCGAGCCGGTGCACGATTCCCGGCCGCTCCTCGTCGCCGCCCGCCGCGCCGAGGGCGAGGACGCCGTGCACGAGCGTCCCGGTCCTATGGCCCGGCGCCGGGTGGACGACCACGCCGGCCGGCTTGTCCACGACGAGCAGGTGCTCGTCCTCGTACGCGATCCTGAGCTCGAGCTCCTCGGGGGCAAGCTTCGGCTCCGGCTCGGCCGGCTGAAACTCCACGTCCTCCCCGCCCTGGAGCCGGCGGCTCTTCGGTGCCTGCTCGCCGTCGACGACGACCGCGCCTCCTTCGAGGAGTCGCTCGGCCGCCGCACGGGAGCCGATCTCGGGCAGGTCGGCGAGGAAGCGGTCGAGCCGGAGCCCGGCCGCCGTGTCAGGAACGGTGACTCGAGCCAGGAGCGTGCCTGCGCGGCTCCCGGTCGGCGAGGAGCAACGCGGCGATCAGAATGCCGACACCGGCGACGATGAAGCTGTCGGCCAGGTTGAAAGCGGGCCAGTAGCGGAAGTCAAGGAAGTCGGTGACATGACCGAGCCGCACGCGGTCGATCAGGTTCGACACGCTCCCGCCCAGCAGGAATCCGAGCGCGACCGGCAGGATCGGGTGCCGCCCGCCCGACCGCGCGAAGAAGACGAGCATCCAGGCGACCGCGATCCCGGTGAGCAGGATCACGACCGGCGTCGCGGTGGCGAAGAGGCCGAACGCGATCCCGGAGTTCTGGACGTGGTGGATGGAAAGCGGCCCCACGACGTCGACCTCCTCGCCGAGCGCGAGCTCGTTCGAGACGATCCACTTCGTCAGCTGGTCGGCCGCGATCGCCGAGAGCGCGACCGCCGCGAGCCCGACCCACTGTCGGGTCCGCGCGGCGAGCGAGCGCCTGGCGCCGAGCACCGGGACGACGCCGTTCGTCGACGACCCGACCCGGATCTCGGCCGACCTGGCTTCCGTTAGCCCCGTTCCTCTTTGCGTTTGCAATCGATGCAGAGAGTCGCCCACGGCATCGCCTCGAGGCGCTCTTCAGGGATGGGCGCGCCGCAGTTGACGCATTTTCCGTAGGTGCCGTCGTCGATCCGCTTCAGGGCGGCGTCGATCGACTCGAGCAGCCGCTCGTCGTGTTCCTCCAGGGTGTTGCCGATCTCGCGCTCGACCGTCTGAGTGGCCGTGTCGGCCAGGTGCTGGTCGGCGCTCCCGGAGACGAGCTCGCCGGTCTCGTCCTCGAGTGAGCCGGCGTTCTCCTTGTGGAGATTCTCCAGCGCAGCCGCGACGGCCTCCCGCTTCTCCAGCAGCAGCCCGCGGAAACGCTCGACGTCGACCGTGCTCATCGGGAGAGTCTCCGTTCGGCTTCGGACGGCGTGAGGCCGCTCACCTCGACGACCTTGTCGCGGGAGCCGTGGCCGGCGACCAGCCGTACGTCGGCGGGCTGGATGCTCAGGGTATCGGCGAGGAGCGCGACGGCCGCGTCGTTTGCCCGCCCACGCTCGGGAGGGGCACCCACCCGGAGCTTCCAGGCGTCACCGTGGCGGCCGACAACCCCTGGGCTCTTCGAGCCCGGGACGACGCGCAGCCGCAGACGTGTTGCACCCCCTGCCACGAAGAGGATTCTAGGCGGCGGCGGCTTCGTCCGGAATGTCGTCCGGAACCTCGTCGTCGCCGGCGACCTCGTCCACGGTCGCAAGGGCCGTGCGAAGCAGCTCGCGGAGGCGGCGGACGTCTTTCAGCAGCCGCTCGCGCTCCGCAGTTGCGGCGAACGTGATGCGGCGCGCCTCCGCATGCGCCTCCCCAACGACGAGCTCGGCGCTCCGGCGTGCCTGCTCCCGCTGCTCCTCGGCCGCCGCCTCGGCAGAGACGAGCGTCTTTCGGAGCAGCGACTCCAGCTCTCGGTGGCGCTGGAGCTCCTCCTCCAGGTGCTCGACACGGTCGGTCAGATCCGCGCGCTCGCGCCAGACGTCCTCATAGCTGTCCGCGATCTCGTCGAGTAGCCGCTCGACGGCCCCGCGGCGGTAGCCGCGAAGCCCCCGCGGGATCGGGATGTGCCGGATCTCAGTCGGCGCCAGCCCCATTAGATGGGTGATGCCATGAGATCGTCGGTTCGGGGCGTGAGCTGGCCGCCTGGGGTGCAGCGCCGGTTCGGCGGCGATGCTGGCAGCACCGGTGCCGGGCCGGCGGTGCGAAGCGTACGTGCCGGGTTTGGCCCGCGCAGCGGGCCGAAGCTGGTACGGGAGCGACCCAGGCGCGTCAGATCGCGCAGCCGAGCCGGCGAGATCGTGGCATCAACCATCTAGCCAAGCGTTCCGAGGAGGCGGATCACGAGGCCACTTACGATCCAGAGCACGAAGATCGCCACGATCGGCGAGATGTCCAGGGGGCCGAGCGGCGGGATAAAGCGCCGGAAGATCCGCAGGTACGGCTCCACGACGTCGTACAGGAAGCGCTGGATCCGGTTCATCCAGATCGAGTACGGCATCCGGATCCAGGACATCAGGATGTACGCAAAGATCAGGAGGAAGTAGACGAGCGTGAAGACCTGCACGAAGTTCTGGGCGGAATCCACCCAGTCTGCGAGCAGGATCGATGCGGCGTTGGCGGCGCCCATACGGCGGTGTTCTTTCTAGCTGCTCGGTTCCCTCCGCACGAGCGCGGAGGGCAGCGGACGTGAGTGGACGACGACGAGCGTCCTGGTTGGGCGGGTGAGCGCCACGTACAGCTCGCGAAGCCCCTGGCCGCCGAGCGCCTCGTCGACGATCGAGGACGGCTCGACGACAACGACGTGGTCGAACTCCATGCCCTTCGCTTCGCGCGGGGTCAGCAACGGCACGCGCGTCTCGTCGAAGAGCGAGGCTGACTCCCTTCCGCGAAGCGAGGGCGGCACGATCAACGCAAGCAGCCCCTCCTCACCGGCCAGCCGGGCGGCCTCCTCGAACGCCCGGGACAGCACCGGCTCACCGTGGAGGATGCGCGGCGGCTCGGTGCCGGGCGCGACCCGCTCGAGCAAGGGCAGTGCCAGCGCCATGATCTCGCGCGGAACGCGGTAGGCGTGGCGGAGCTCCTCGATCGCAGCGTCGCCTCCGCCCGGGAGGTAGGGCAGCACCTCGCTCCAGCTTCTGTAGGGAAGCGGGCCGGTCGCCTGGGCGATGTCCCCGAGAATCGTGAACGAGCCGGCGCCGCGGCGGCCGATCATCCGAAGCTGCATCGGGGTCAGGTCCTGCGCCTCGTCGACGATCACGTGGCCGTAGCTGCGCGGCGGCGTCCCCACGAGCGCGTGGGCCTCGTCGAGCAGCGCGAGATCGGCGTCGCTCCAGCCCGTGCCGCGGCGCCGCAGCAGTGTT
>DASZEE010000053.1:0-4314 GCA_035941215.1 Gaiellaceae bacterium | reverse complement strand
AGACATCGGCGTCGCGCTGGGATCGAGCGAGGAGGCTGCCCGTCAGGCCGCTTCGTCCGGCGTCCGCCGTCTACGAAGGAGGCTCGCATGAGCGCTGTTCCCGAGACCCTCGACCGGAAGTTCCGGGACGCAGCTGCTGCCGAGCAGCTGCTGGACGTGTCCTACGACCTCGCGGACACGCCGGTAGGGCCGCTGCTCGTGGCGGTGACCGACCGCGGCCTCTGCCGCGTGTCGTTCGACCCCGAGCCGGACCGGGAGCTCGATTCGCTCGCGCGCCACTTCGGCGTGCGCGTACTGCGCAGCCGGCGGCCGGTCGACCCGGTGCGGCGCGAGCTCGACGAGTACTTCGAGGGGAACCGGCGGGACTTCGACCTGCCGCTCGACCTGCGCGGCCGGGAAGGCTTTTCGCGCGACATCCTCGAGCGCCTCGCGAAGGTGCCTTACGGCGAGGTCACGACGTACAAGTCGCTGGCCGTCGAGGCCGGCAACCCCAACGCGGCCCGCGCAGTCGGGACGATCATGAACCGGAACCCGATCCCGATCGTGCTTCCGTGCCACCGTGTCGTCGGCTCGAACGGCAGCCTCGTCGGCTACGGCGGTGGGCTCGACCGGAAGCGGCTGCTGCTCGACCTCGAGGCGGGAACGCCGAGGCTTGACATCCGCTGATCGTAAGCGTACGCTTACGGTAAGTGGAAGCTTACGCAGTAGCAATGAACGCCCTCGGCGACCCGACTCGGAGAACGATCTTCGAGCGGCTCGCCCGGACGCCGATGGCTGTCGGGGAGCTGGCGGGTGAGCTCCCCGTCAGCCGCCCGGCCGTCTCTCAGCACCTGCGGGTGCTGAAGAACGCCGGCCTCGTCCGCGAGCGAGCGGAGGGAACGCGGCGTGTCTACCGCGTCGACCTGGACGGCGTCGCGGCCGTCCGCAGCTACTTCGACCGCTTCTGGGATCAGGCTCTCGCCGACTTCAAGGCCGAGGCCGAACGGAGGGAAAGGAGCAAGGGATGAGCACGACGGAGGCGCTTGCGGCCATCAAGAAGACGATCGTGGTGGAGGCCTCGCAGGAAACCGCGTTCGAGACCTTCACGCGGCAGCCGACGAGCTGGTGGCCGAGAAGCCACACGATCTTCGAAGACAAGGTCGCGGAGATCATCTTCGACGACCGCGTCGGTGGCCGCGTGTACGAGCGGAATGCGGAGGGTGAGGAGGCCGAGTGGGCCGACATCCTGGCCTGGGAGCCGCACCACCGGTTCCTCCTGCGCTGGCGCGTGAATCCGGAGCGCGGGCCGACGGAGCTCGAGATCCGCTTCACGCCCGAAGGCAGCAAGACCCGGGTCGACCTCGAGCACCGGGGCTGGGACGACCCCGAAGGGCGCGCGAACTACGGCCCAGGCTGGGATCACGTCCTCGGCTACTACACCGAGTCGTTCAGCAGCGAGTAGCCCACGCCCCAGACGTTTCGGACGAAGTCACCGCCTGCGGCGGAGAGCTTGCGCCGCAGGCGGGACGCGTGCGAGTCGAGCGTCCGCGTGCGGCCGAGCGAGCGGAAGCCCCAGACCTCGCGTAGTAGCTCTTCCTTGGTGAAAACGCGGGTCGGGTCGCCGGCCAGCTTGACGAGCAGGTCGTACTCCTTCGCGGCGAGGACGACCGGCGCACCGGCGATGAGGACGCGCCTCGCCGCACGATCGATCTGGAGCTTCCCCACCTCGATGTAGTCGCGCTCGGGCGGCGCGACGCGGCGCAGCACCGCGCGGATCCGCGCAAGCAGTTCCTCGTAGTGGAACGGCCGCGCGACGTAGTCGTCGCACCCCCCAGCGAACGCCCGAACGCGGTCGACGGCGTCCGAGTCGGGCCGGCCGAGCACGATCACCGGGACGTCGGTTACGCGCCGACACAGCTCCAGGGCGAGCGAGTCGGAGGCGAGGACGAGGTCTGGCCGCGACAGCGCCGCGAGCTCGAGCGCCTCGCCGTCGCCGGCCTCCAGAACCTCGAAGCCGTCCTGCCGCAGGTGGCGCTCGAGGAAGCCCCGCGTCGCTGATTCCGGTTCTGCGAGTAGCAGCGCGCTGGTCATGCGGGCGAAGCTAGCAACGGCCTCCCGCGCGCGATAGATGTCCTTTCGCGCAGATCTGCGACGAAGAATCCAGAGCCGACGAAAGCGGCCTAGGCTCTCCTTAAGCGACGAGCTGGAACGCCTGCCCGCGGGCCTCGATCAGCATCTCGACGACCGCAGGGTCGAACTGCGTGCCGCTGCAGCGGCGCAGCTCCGCGATCGCGTTCTCTTCGCTGAGCGCCGGCCGGTACGGCCGTTCCTCGATCATCGCGTGGAAGGCGTCGCAGGCCGAGACGATCCGCGCCAGGAGCGGGATCTGCTCGCCTGACAGGCCGTCCGGATAGCCCATGCCGTCCATCCGCTCGTGCGTGGAGCGAACCAGGCGCGAGATCCGGGCCAGGGCCGGCGCGGATCCGAGGATCCGCTCGCCGATGACGGTGTGACGGTGGACGAACATCCACTCGTCCTCGGTGAGCGCGCCTTCCTTCGAAAGGATCGAGTCCGGGATCGCGAGCTTGCCGACGTCGTGCAGCTCGGCTGCGAGCGTCAGGTCGTTGAGCTCCGAGTCAGCCAGGCCGAGACGCTCGCCCACCGCCCGGGCGAGCCGGGCCACGGCCGAGAGATGGCCGCGAAGGTCGGCGTCGCGCTCGTGGAGAACGCTGAGGAGCACCTCGCGCGTCTGCCTGCCCGCGGAGGCGCGGCGGCTGTCCTTGTTGCCGTACAGCCGCGTGTCGGCGATCCGAAGCGCTTCGGAGAGCTCGGTCGCCTCGTCGGGTAGGACCGCCGCGCCGTACGCGGAGCCGATCTGGAAGCCCTCGCCCTCGTCGCGGAGCGCCCGCAGCGCCGCGGAGATGATCCGCCCGCGGTCGAGGTTGTCCCCGTCTGCGATCACGCAGAACTCGTCGCCGCCCATCCGGTAGGCGCGCCCGTACGGCTCCGCAGCCACGCCGAGCTTCCCGGCCAGCCGGTGGAGCAGTGCGTCGCCGGCCGGGTGGCCGAAGGCGTCGTTGTACGACTTGAAGCCGTCGAGGTCGAACATGAGGAGGATCGTCGGCACTCCGGCCTCGATGCGATTCTCGAGGTCCGACAGCAGCAGACGCCTGTTCGCGAGCCCGGTCAGCTCGTCGGTCTCGGCATCCCGCCGGCTCATCTCGAGGAGGTGCGCGTTCCGCCTGAACGAGACGACCATGCGGACGATCACCGCCGCCACCGCGGAGCCGGCGAGCACGAGCGCGATCGTGTTGATGGGCTCGAAATGGTCGTAGATGAGCACGCCGAGCGCGAGCGCGCCGAACAACGTCGGGAGCGCGAAGGCCCAGAACCCGTCCACGCGAACGGCCGCGACCGGGCGGCGCGGCTGCCAGGCTGCGACCGCGATCAACGCGATCCCCGCGACCCAGCCGGCGTCGAGGAACGCGCCCTCCTGGTACGTCTCCGTGGCGGTGGCATACAGATAGGCCGTGTCGGCCACGCTGAAGACGAAGCACCCGACGAGGACGCAGACCCACGAACGGTCGAGGCGCCAGCCGGTCATGGCGAGAACGAAGGTCACGACGCCGATCAGACCGAGATCGGCGATCACATACGCCATGTTCGTCCAGACGGTCCAGAAGTCGCCGCCCGTCGTCTCCACGATGACGTCGAAGACGAGCGCGGCGCCGACCGAGGCGATCGCCAGAGCGGCGATGACGCCGTCGACCCAGAGATCGGTGCGGATGTCCTGGAGCCGGCTGCGGAGCAGGAGCGCGAGCCCCGCATAGACCAGCGGGTAGAGCAGGAGATAGAAACCGTCGGCCAAAGACGGGAAGGGCACCTCGTCCGCGTTCGCGAACGCGATCTCGTAGTAGAGATCGCCGGTCACCCATGCCAGCAGCCCGAGCCCGACGAGCACCCACGGCAGTCGCGCCTCGGCGCGGAACATCGGCCGCGCCAGGCAGAACAACGCGGCCGCGAGGAGAAGCGCGTTATAGAAGAAGACGTCGCGCAGCTGGTCGTAGCCACTGCCGCCGACGTCCGCGACGAGGAGCGCGACGTAGACCCCAACGCCGCCGAGCAGGGCGACTGAGACCGCCTCGGGACCGGGTAGGAACGAAGGCAGGCGAAAACCGGGCCGCATGGCCTCACTCTCTTTGTTTCCGGTACCGCGCGCGTCCCTCGAAAGAGGGAAGCTCATGACGCAAGTCGTCGCGAGCCGGGCTTTTGCCCGGCTCGCTCAGAAGCATCCTGGGTCGAGGTAGTCGCGACCCGTTCCCTCGCCGCGGGCGG
>DASZEE010000052.1:0-15963 GCA_035941215.1 Gaiellaceae bacterium | reverse complement strand
GCAACGCCCGGATCACCAGCTCGCCGGCGGGAATCGACTGCGGAGACGTCTGCACCGCCGAGTTCGAGCTCGGGACCGTCGTAACGCTCACGGCGACACCCGATCCGGGATGGGCCTTCGCGGGCTGGACCGGCGCATGTGAGGGCAGCGCCGACTGCGTCGTGACGGTTGACGGAGGGAAGGCTGTCACTGCCAGCTTCGCCCTGCCTCCGCCCACGCCTGCGCAGACCGTCAACGCCACTCCCGTCGCAGGGGAGGTGCTCGTCAAGGTGGCGGGCACCGGCCAGTTCGTCCCGCTCTCGGTGCCGAGCCTGGTTCCGGTCGGCTCGCAGTTCGACGCGACTAGGGGTCGAGTCCAGCTCACGGCTGCACGCGCCGGCGGGCTCACCGACACCGGCCAGTTCTACGAAGGTACGTTCGAGCTCAGCCAGCCGACACCGACCGCGATCGCCGAGCTTCGGCTGCTCCTTGGAGATTTCAGCGTCTGCTCGCTCCCGTCATTCGCGGCAGCGGACAAGAACAGGCGGCCGGTCCGGCGCCTCTGGGGGAGCGGCAAGGGCAAGTTCCGGACGCGCGGCAGCTACAGCTCCGCAACCGTGCGAGGGACGATCTGGAAGACCGAGGACCGCTGCGATGGGACGCTCACCCAGGTGCGGGAGGGCTCCGTCACGCTCCGAGACTTCGGCCGCAGGCGCGACATTGTCGTCCGCGCGGGGAAGAGTTACTTGGCAGAGCCGCTGCCGCGAGGCATTAGGAGCGCGGGCTGCACGATCATCGGAACATCGAGGCGCGACGTGCTCCGCGGAACGAAGCGGCGGGACGTCATCTGCGGCCTGGCCGGGAACGACGTCATCACGGGTCTCGGCGGGAACGACAAGATCCTCGGTGGGCCCGGAAATGACCGGCTGAGCGGCGGCAGGGGCAACGACGTTCTCGAAGGCGGCGACGGCAAGGACTGGCTGAACGGTGGCCCCGGCGCGGATGTCGTTCGCGGCGGCCGCGGCATCGACTTCCTGGTCGGGAACGGCGACGCCGATCAAGTCCGGGGAGGCCCGGGCGCGGATCGCTGCCGGACCGACGCCGTTCGCGGCTGTCCCTAACCTGTAGGACGTGGGTCACGACGAGACCGGCGGGCGCCCGCCGCTGATCGAGCGCGTCCGCGCGCGCCGGGACCGCCACAAGGAGCGGAACCGGATCTACCGGGCCGCGTTCGCCGTCGCCGGATTCGTCGTGCTCGCTGCGGGAGTGGTCATGCTCGTCACGCCGGGGCCCGGCATCCCGGCGATCATCCTGGGCCTGGCGATGCTCGCGCTCGAGTTCGCCTGGGCCGAGCGCTGGCTCGAGCGGCTCCTGGCACGGGCGGAGCAGGCGGTCGACCAGGTCACCCAGGGAAGCCCGCTCCGCCGGGCCGCGCTGCTGGCCGCCGGGGCTCTCGCAGTGGTCGCGATCGTCGTCATGGTCGTCTTGTGGGACATCCCGTTCTTCCCAGGGTAGGAACCTCTTCCCAAGCGTCGGGCTAAGATTCCCGTGTGGGCTGGGTCTGGTTGACGTTGCTCGCCTGCGCCGTGGCCGTGCTCGTCGCTGCTGAATGGCCGAGGCTGTCGCCGCGGTTCGGGCTGGAAGGCCGCCGCCGCCGATCGCGCGAGCGGCGCAAGTCGAACCTGCGCGTCCTCCGTCCCGAGGACGACGACTTCGCCGCGAGCGTCGAGCGCGACCTCGCGCAGCTCCCGACGACGAAAGAGCGGGACCGGAAGCCCTAGCGGCGCTAGCGGACGGTGAACGTGGTGTCGACCACGGTCGTGTTCGGCAGGATCCGCAGCGTGTTCTCCATGTTCTTGGCCTCCTGGTGGTCGGAGCCCTGGAGCCGGACGCGGTGGCGGCCCGCAGGGAGCCGCCCGACCGGGACGGTGATCGTCATCCGGTTGCCGCGCGGCGCATAGGTCGGGGTCCGGCCGGACCCTGCGACGCTCGCGAAGATCGACCTCGGGTCGAGGCCGGCTCCCGCGTCGGAGGCGACGAACGTCAGGAGCCCGCCTCGCCGGACGGAGCGCGAGAGCAGGCGAAGGCGCGGCGGCGTCTCGTCGCCGACCCAGAAGCGGAAGGTGAAGCGTCCGGCTCCTGCTCGGGTCGTGCTGTCGAAGACAACGTGGTAGGTGCCCGGCGTCGGCCGGATCACGGCCGAGACCGGGGCGGGCTGGAAGAACGTGGGCAGGTACGGATTCGTGTTCAGGGGGAGGGCCGTCGGGCCGGCCTGCCGGTTCTCGTCCCGCGCAAGCACGATGCGCGGCTGGACGCGCACGCCGCGCCCACGCTCGAGCACGGCGACGCCGAAGTTCGCGGCCGGCCGGCGAAGGCGAACGCGGAAGACCTGCTCGGGGCCGCGCAGCACCCGGTCGACGCCGCTCCCGGTCGGGTTCTCCGGGTACCGGTAGACGGAGACCAGTGCCCGGCGCCCGCGCGTGTTCCCGCGGTAGGTGCCAGTGCGGGCCAGCGGCCTGGCAGCGTGACGGGCAAGCAGCCGCGCGGTCACCCTGGTCCAGAACGGGATCTGACGCGTCTCGCCCGCGCGGGTGAGCACCACGTAGCCGGTGACCTCCTGCGCGCGAGCAGCACGCGAGGCGATCAGCCGGATCGTGAGCGGGCCGGGCACAGAGACCCGCGAGGGTGCGGAGACGCGGACGCCTCGAGCGCGCCCCTGGAGGACGTGCGAGACGGCCCACTGGCCGGCGCCGCCCCCGGCGTCAGTCAGGGCCACCCGTTTTGCGGCCAAGCGGCCACGATGGAGGAACCCGAACGAGAGGGTGGTCGGGGAGGCGAACACCAGCGGCTGGTCGGCGCGGATGAGGTCGATGAATCCGCCTCCCTCGCGGGTGGTCGAGGCCGTCATGCCTCTGGTCTCGCGCGCCCGCTGTCCCGTGGTGACGAGCGCCGACTTGACCTGCGCCGGCGTCCACGTCGGATGGCGCTGGAGCAGGAGCGCGGCCGCGCCGGCGACATGGGGCGCCGCCATGCTCGTCCCGCTCAACGACTGCCACTGACCCCTCCGGTTGGGCGCCGCCGACAGGATCTCGACGCCGGGCGCCGAGACTTCGGGCTTGAGGCGCAACGAGAGCGGCGTCGGGCCCGCCGCGGAGAAGCCGGCCATCTGCCTGGCGACCGTTGTCGCGCCGACGGTGATCGCCGACGCGGCGGAGCCCGGCGACGACACCGAGCCGCGCCCGAAGGCGTCGAAGTCGTTCCCCGCGGAGACCGCGGACACGACGCCGGCCGCGGCGGCGCCGTCGATTGCTCGTACGACGAGGTCGCGGCTCGGCGGGATCTCCGGCTCGCCGATCGACAGGTTGATCACGTCCATTCCGTCCTGCACGGCCGCCTCGATGGCAGCGGCGATCTCCGGCGAGTTGCCGTCCAGTCCGACGTTCGACACGGTCGGAACGGTCAGGACGCGGTAGTTGCCGAGATACGCGCGCGGCGCGACGCCGGAGAGCGTCGTGCGGCCGCCGCCGACCGGAATCTGCGTCCCGTTGTTCCCGGCTGCGATGCCGGCGACGTGGGTCCCGTGCTCGGACTCGTCCGGGTTGAGCGGCAGCTCGGCATATCGGGGGCGCGGGGAGGGGGGAGGGAAGGCTCGGGCGGCGATCACCTTCGCGGTCGTGAACGCGAGCTGACCCTTCGGAAAGCCGGGCGGCATCGCGTAGCCGGCCGGATCGAAGAACGGGTGACGGTGGTCGACCCCGTCGTCGATGATCGCGATCTTCATCCCCTGGCCCGCGGTCGGGAGGCCGGGGCCCCAGAGGCCGGGTGCCCCGATCGCGGTCGGGCTTCGGTCGAGCTGCGGCCGGTAGAGCGAGCTTCGGTGGACGGCGGCGACACCGTCGACGTGCTCCAGCCTGCCGACCGATCCGGCGGGGACGACGACGGCGAGCGCGTTCAGGACGACCCGGTAGCGCCAGCGGATCTGCGCGCCCGGGACGGCGTCGGCGATCCGGCCGGCGACCTGCTCCTGCTCGACCCGCATGCGCGTCAGCCGGGAAAGCGTCGAGCGGGCGTCGAGGTCGAGCCTGCCACGCGACCGCGGGAGCTGCGACCGCGCCGCGGACGGCGACCGGAGCTCGACAACGACCTGCACCATGCGGCCGTCCGGAAGAAGGGCGGGACCGCGCGCAGAGGCAAGCGCCGGCAGCGCCGCCAAGAGCAAGACCCCGAGGAAAACGGCACGTCTCAGACGCAGAATCGTACGCATGACCGGTAAAGGAACTTCGACTGATCCGGGCACTACGATGGGGTCAGGCGAAGGGAGGATCGATGCGCAAGGCTTGCGATTGCGACTGCTGCGGCACTGACTGCGACTGCACCGACTGCGACTGCTCGTAACCAGGCTCTCCGGAGCAACAGGACGCGGAACTCCACAAAGGCCCCGGCTACAATGGCCGTCCGCGCGGATGTGGCGGAATTGGTAGACGCGCACGGTTCAGGTCCGTGTGGGGGAAACCCCGTGGAGGTTCAAGTCCTCTCATCCGCATACGCGGTGGATCACCGCGAAGCGCTTCAACAGCGCGGCTCGACTTCGGCGCTGGCGGCGTAAGCCTCGTCCCACGCATATGCGCACCCGTCGAAGGTGCCTTGCCGGCGCCCTTCGACCTTCGACTCCTCGGGATCGAAGGAGGTGTTTCCCTCCATCTGCGCCACGGGCTGGTCGCATTTCACGTGAGCGGCCCGGCTGGCCGAGTTCTTCCGGATCTTCGCCAGGGCGGTCTTGCACGACTTGACCCACGCCGCCGTGTACGCCTCCTGGTAGGCAGCCTCGGCTTCGCCTCCGCCAAGGACTGCCACGGATTCGCCGCCGCCCGAGCTGCCGCCGCAGCCCACGAGCAGGAGAGCGGAGACGAGGACGAGGGCACGGCCCGTCCGCATCGCCTACGCCCCGAGCGCCTCGAGAACCTTCTCGGCGTGCGTGTCCGGCTTGACCCGGAGCATCGCCTTGGCGACCCGCCCGTCCTCGTCGATCACGAACGTCGAGCGCTCGACGCCCCAGTACTTCTTCCCTGCGAAGTTCTTCTCTTTCCAGACGCCGTAGAGCTCGGCGACCTCGTGCTCGGGGTCGGCGAGGAGCGTGAACGGCAGGCCGTGCTTCTCCTTGAACTTGACGTGGGAGGACTCGTCGTCCGGGCTGACGCCGAGCACGACCGCGCCGCGCTCGCCGAACTCGTCGTAGGAGTCGCGGATCCCGCAGGCCTGGGCCGTGCACCCGGGCGTGTCGTCGCGCGGATAAAAGTAGAGGACGACCGGCCGTCCGCGGAACTCCGAGAGCTTGACACGCTCGCCGGTGTCGCTCGTCAGCTCGAAATCGGGTGCGTCGCCGCCCTCCTCCACCACGGGGCCACCCTATACATTGGCCGCCCGTGTCCGACGCCCATCAACTCGTGGGTCTCGCCGTCCTCGTCACCGCTGCGATCGCGGCCGTCTGGGGCGGGTTCGCGTACTTCCGGCGCCGGGACGCCGGCCGCCCGCTCGGCCATGTGCTCGCGCTCGTCCAGACCCTGCTCATCGCGCAGGTCGCGATCGGCCTCCTGCTCGTCTCGGACGACCGGCGGGCGCCGGACGAGCTTCACTACGCCTACGGAACGCTGTCGCTACTCGCCGCCCTGTCGCCCTGGCTCTACGCCCCGTCGGAGCCGCGCCGCCGCCTCGCCTGGTTCGCGGGCGCGACGCTGCTGGCAGGGGCTCTCGCGACGAGGGCGTACTTGACCTCGGGATGAGGCGCTTCTTCGCAGACATGAACGCGACCCTCCGCGGGTTCCTGATCATCGCCGTGATCGTCCTGGCGATCATCATCCTGAACCAGCAGACGGCGCTGCTCTCGCTCGTCTACCTGACGCGGATCGCGTTCTTCCTCGCCGTTGCGTTCTTCCTCTACCTGCTGTGGCGAGAGCGGCGCGGCGACATCTCGACCTGGCCCGGGCGGGCGCAGTTCGCGTTCTACGGCGGCGCGATCCTCGCCCTGGTCGCGATCGGCATCTTCATCCTCTACGGCGCGTCGGGACAGGAGGCGCTGGCCTTCTTCCTGATCCTCGGCCTGTGCGGCTTCTCGATGTTCCGCACCTGGCGCGACCAGCACACCTACGGCTGAGGCTCGTCGGCCTCGCTTTCAGACTCGGGTTCTTCGGCAGTGGCGGACTCCGAGACGCAGAGCGTCACACGCTCACCGGTCCGGTTCTCGGCATCGTCCGGGTACTGGAAGACCCCGCTGCTGCCCTCGCCGGCGCTCTTCGGTTCACAGTCCGTACCCGAGGCTTCGAAATGAGCCTGCATCCATTCGAGCATCTCTTCACCCGTCATCACCAGCTCAGGCGGCGGCGGCTCGATTGGCGCGTTGACGCCGAGATCGTAGAATTCGATGGTCGTCGAAATCTCGAGCAGATCGGTGATCCGAACTCTGCGCGGAAAGCCGTCGGCATCGACGTAAGCCTCGAACCGCATCGTTCGATCGGCGGGAAGCCCGTCCATCCACTCATCGAGGATCTCACGCTCGGTGGTGGAAGCTTGCTCCCGCATCTTGGCCAAGCTCACCTCGCCTCGATAGGCGACGGTCTCGACTTCCCGAACTACCTCGCCGGGCGCAACGCTCACGTCGTCGCTGATCGACCGAAGCCGCGCGAGCGCGCGGACCGGATCGCGCAAGACGACCTCGTGGAGTTGAAAGGGGCCCAGTTCTGACGTTGTCGTCCTTGACCATGGTTTCCCCGCCGGGCCGAATCCGTCGCTGCGCACGTACGTGACGTCGCCGATCGTGATCTGGACGTTCGGACCGAGCTGGAAATCGACCTCGAAGCTCGTGCTGTTCTCATGCCGAGTCTGGGTGATCGGGAGGTTCGTGACGATCCGGCGCCGGTCATTCCGGAAGTCGACGACTCCCGTGGCCGAGAGACCTTCGTGCGTTGCCGCGTTGTCCGATCTCGGGTGGTCGTAGGTGATCGACACCCGGGCGGTGCCGGCGTCAGCAGCGCGGATCGCTTCCTTGGGAGTGTCTTGGCCGGCAGTGCTGCCGCAACCGGCGAGAACCAGCGTCAGCGTTAACAGACCCCTCCGTCTCACGCGCGCCCCTGATTATGCCCGTAGAAGCTGCGTGTGACGGTCAGGCCTCGGCGCGGACTCCCGACCCGTCCAGCGCGTCGAGCGCCGCGCGGATCTCCATCGCCTGCCCGACGAAGATCGGCGTGTCGCGCTCCGTGTAGCGGCTCGCCTCGGTGTCGCGCAGCGTGAGCATCAGGTGCATGAAGTCCGCCGGCTCGTCGCACTCGAAGGCGGTCATGAACTCCTGGTCGTCGATTCCGAACGAGTACGTCGTGTGGTTGTGGATCGTCGCGAACTCGGCGCCGATGCGGATGTGCTCGTCCATCGCGCGCTGGCGTTCGTCCTCCGAGAGCGCATACCAGGGCCGGATCTTCACGAACGGGTAGACGACGAGGTAGGGCGAGCCGCGCGGCACGACCTTCCGCGCGCGCCGCGCCGCCGTGTACTGCGACGCCTTCGTCGTCGCGAGGTACGAGTACGGCGTCTCGAGCCAGCCGGCGAGCGGCGTCGAGTTCAGCGCAGCGCCGAGCTCGCCGAGATCCTCGTACCGCTGCGTGATCTTCCAGAGGAAGAAATCCGAGTCGGGCCGGACGCCGGTGACCGAGTAGGGGCGCAGCGTGTCCATCCGCCCGGCCCAGTCCTCGACGATCTCCGCGAACGCGTCCTTTCCGGCCATGCGCTCCTCGACCGGGAGGCGCCGCCAGGCCGGATCGACGCGGAAGAACTGGTACGCGACGTACTGCCCGCTCACGAACAGGATGGTAGAGCGAGCAGTGCGTCCCGGCTCGACTTCGGGCTGCGGTCGGCGTAGTAGAGACCCGACTGCCACCCGAGGAGGTCGGGCTCGTCCCAGACGTGGAAGACGTAGATGCCCTCGACGGTCTCCTGGTCGCAGGCGAGCTCGAACGCCTGCCGGTAGTACTCGGCCTGCGTCTCCTCCGGAACTGCGTCGCTCGCGGCCGGGGAGTCGAGGTTCGTGTACACGCTCTCTTTCTCCGCCGGGATCTCCGACTGGACGCCGAACTCGGTGTAGAGGATCGGGAGCTCGCTGCCCTCCTGCGCGGTCCCGTCGAACGCTTCGCCGAGAAGCTCGACCAGCTTGTCGTAGTCGGCGAGGGCGATCGTCGTCGAGTTCGGGTGCGCGAAGTCGGGCGGGAGCTCGGATCGCTCGAGGTACGGATGGTGGGCGTAGGCGTCCATCACCGGCTGGTCGCGGCCGCTCTCCCGGTAGAAGCGGCCCAGGTCTCGAATGAATGTGGTCGGCGAGTGCGTCTGCCTCGAGGACTCGGGGTCGTCCCCGCCGCGCGGCGCTGTCGCGCCGCCGATGACGCGGATGTCAGGCGAGACCGCCTTCAGCGCGTCGTACGTCTCGGCGAGGAGCGCGAGGTAGTCGCGCGCGGCGACGTTCTCGCCGTCGGGCCCGAACTGGGGGAGCCAGAAGCGGTTCAGATTCGGCTCGTTGCCGACGATGAAGTCGCGGTACGCGGGCAGCTGACGCGCGATCGAGGCGGCGTAGGCGGCGAACTCGGCGCGGAGCTCGGCAGTGCGCGGTGTGGTCCGGCTTCCCGGGCTCTGGACGATCAGCATCGGCCTGACGTTCGCCTCGTCCGCCGCTCGGGCTGCGTTGGTGAGCTCCGCGAGCTCTTGGGGAGTGGGCTCCCGGCGGCCGGGCTCCCAGAACGAGTTCGTGATCGCCGAGCGGAACCCGGCGCCCGTCAGCTCCGCCATCTTCTGCGCCGCCGTCGCGGGATCCGGGTCGCGGATGAAGTACTCCCAGACGCCGACCTCGACCTGCCGGCTCTCGTCGCCGGGGCGCGAGCAGGCCGCGAATGCGGTCGTGCAGAGAAGCGCCAAGCACGCGAGGAGACCCCATTTCGACACCGGGGCACGAGGCTACATTGCTTCGAGTGGCCACGTCCCTCGAGCCCAAGCTGAAGGCGCTCCCGGCAAAACCGGGCGTCTACCTGTTCCGCGACACGCGCGGGAGGATCCTCTACGTCGGCAAGGCCAAGTCGCTCCGGCCGCGCGTGCGGAGCTACTTCCAGCAGGGCTCGGACACCCGCTCGTTCATCGACCGGATGATCAATCGGATCGCCGACCTCGAGGTGATCGTCACCGGGACGGAGGTCGAGGCGCTGCACCTCGAGCAGAACCTCGTCAAGCGCCACCGGCCGCCGTTCAACGTCCGGCTGCGGGACGACAAGTCCTTTCCGTACATCGCCGTCACCGTCGAGGACGACTACCCGCGCGTCATGTTCACGCGGGAGCGGCACCGGCGCGGCGTCGTCTACTTCGGCCCATACGCGAACGCGAAGAAGGTGCGCGAGACGCTGGACGTCCTCAACCGGGTCTTCCGCTTCCGGCCGTGCGAGGGCCCGAAGCCGGGGCGCCACTCCGGGATCCCGTGCCTCGACTTCCACATCGACCGCTGCTACGCGCCGTGCGTGGACTACATCTCGAAGGCGGATTACCGCGAGGTCATCGACGGTGTGATCGAGTTCCTCTCCGGCGAGTCGCGGCCGATCATCCGCGAGCTCGAGCGCCGCATGAGCGAGGCTGCCGCCGACGAGCGCTTCGAGGAGGCCGCGCGGTTCCGGAACCGGCTCTTCTCGGTGCGGCACCTCGCGGAGCGACAGGCGGCCGACAAGCGGGCCGTCGGCACCATCGATGTGGTCGGCATCGCGACCGAGGGGGCGAGCGCCGCGGTCCAGGTCTTCCCTCTGCGCGACGGGAAGATGGTCGACCGCTACGCCTTCCACCTCGAGAACGTCGAGGGACAGGACATCTCGGCGCTCCTGGAGGCCTTCGTGCTCGAGTACTACGGCTCCGCGCCGTCGATCCCGCCGCAGATCGTCGTCCCGCGCGAGGCGGGGGACACGTCCGCGCTGGCCGAGTTCCTCTCCGAGCGCCGGGGGTCGCGGGTCGAGGTGCGGGCGGCCGAGCGGGGCGAGAAGCGGCGACTCCAGGAGCTCGCGAGCCAGAACGCGGGGCTCGCGCTCGAGGCGGACACGGCGAAGGCGGAGCAGTCGCGGCTTCGGCGGGTCGAGGCGCTCGAGGAGCTCCGCGAGGTGCTGAACCTCGAGAGCCTGCCGCTGCGGATCGAGTGCTTCGACGTCTCGAACATCCAGGAGGAGTCGCCGGTCGCGTCGATGGTGGTCTTTCAGGACGCGGTGCCGAAGAAGGCGCATTACCGGAAGTTCGGCATCCGCGAGGCGGACGGCCAGGACGATTACGCAGCACTGGCCGAAGCCGTCTCGCGTCGGTTCGCGCGGGTCGGGACCGCCACGCAGGAGGACTACGACGAGGGCTTCGCGCTTGCGCCCAACCTCGTCGTGATCGACGGTGGGAAAGGGCAGCTCTCGGCGGCGATCCTGGCGATGCAGGCGTACGACCTTCCGAGGGTGGCGGTGATCTCGCTGGCCAAGCGCGTGGAGGAGGTCTTCGTCCCGGACCGGCCCGAGCCGATCCGGCTCGAGCGCCATTCACCCGGTTTGCAGTTGCTCCAACGTGTTCGGGACGAGGCTCACCGCTTTGCGCTCGACTTCCACCGACAGCGGCGGTCGGCCAAGGCGCGCGAATCGATCTTCGACACGCTGCCCGGCGTGGGGCCGGCCCGGCGACGAGCGCTGATCAAGCATTTCGGCTCGGCGGAGCAGTTCCTGGCAGCGACGCAGGAGGAGCTCGAGGGCGTGCCGGGCATTCCGGCGAGGACGGCGCGCCAGATCTACGCGCAGCTGCACAAGGCCGGCCGCGCGTGACTCGGTGGGGTCAGACCCCGAAACGAATGACGCGCGAAAGTGTCACGTGAACGTGACAGCCTCTCCCTGATCCAAGCTGGCAGGGGCCTGGACAGGTCCGTCGCGTGGACAAGTCGTCACTGATTCGAGATGGGGTCTGACCCCAAGGCGCCGCTCGTCGGGATCTCGCACGCCGGCCTCTCCAAGCATCTGCGGATCCTCGCCGGAGCCGGGGTGGTCGAGACGCGCCGCGAGGGCGACTACGCGCTCTACAGCGTTGCGCCGGAGCGCATCGACGCGCTCTCGGACGAGTCCGCCGGTTCATGGACGAATGACGGTTGCGAAGAGCGGCTGGTCGAACCGCGCGCCCCGCGGCGAGGCGAGCGTGAACACCGAGATCGCCCGGCCGCCCGACCACGACGTCGAGAAGTAGTCGCCGAGCATCGCGCCGCCGGCCTGCGCGGCCCAGTCGAGCCGCATCGTCTGGGCGTTCAGGCGACGCGCCGGGCGCCAGTTCCTGCCGCCGTTCGCGGACGAGGTGAAGCCGACGTCGAGGAGGCCGCCGCGAAGGACGTAGTAGACGACGGCGATCCGGCCGACTCTTCCCGTGTCGGCGCCGATCCCGGGGAGGACGTAGTCGGCACGCGAGCCGCGTGGTCTCGTCGGGATCCTCGTGGCCCGCGACCAGGCCACGCCGTCGGCCGAGCGGGAAATCAACAGATCGTTGGCGGCGCACGATGGCGTTCGCGTGCAGTCCGGCCAGACGACGTAGACGTTTCCGGCGCCGTCGACCTCGGCGCTCGGCAGTGGGGGGCCGCGCAGGCCCGGCGTCCCCTTGAAGGCGGTCGCCGAGATCGGCACTGGCGCCTGGAAGGAGCGGCCGCCGTCTCTGGATCGGACGGACGCGACGCGATCCTCGTCGTAGTACGGGACGACGAGGTCGCCGTTCGGACGGACGACCGGCTGCGGCGCGGGCGCCCAGCGGCCGACGATGGACTTGCGGCCGGCGTTCTCGGGAGCCGAGACCTGCGGCTCCCACGTGAGGCCGCCGTCGCGCGAGGCCTGGAACTCGAGCCGTAGGGTCCGGAAGTCCGAGTACGTGACGTAGCAGCTGCCCCGATGCGGGCTCGCCGTGCCGTTGTCGCAGACGATCCACTCCTTGTCGAGGAGCAGGTTCGGCTGCCAGGGCGCCTCGATCACGGTGACCGGCGGGCTCCAGCTGATCCCGTCCGGAGAGCGGCTGACGACGATCGCGGCGGCCTGGCCGGTGCTGAGCGCGAGGGAGGCGATCAGCCACGTTGCATGCGCCGCGTCATACGCGACCACGGGGTCGCTGGCGCGCTGCCACCGTCCTACGGGCCGCGAGTTGACGGTCAGTGCCGGGAGGGTGCCGCTGCGCCAGGTTCGCCCCCCGTCCCTCGACGTCGCCCAGCCGGTGTTGACGGCGCCGCCGTCGCGGAACCGTCCGGACTGGAAGGCGGTCACGATCGTGCGGCCCCACGAAAGCGAGTCCGGCTCGGCGATCGTCGCGTGCTGCGCCGGCGCGCTGTACGGGTCGCGGGCGATCACGCGCGACACGGTCTCGCAGTCGGAAGCGACGCGGTCGGAGAGGTCTGCGTTCACGAGGTCAAATCGGCCGCGACCGCACCGAACCGTGTCTCGGCCGCCGCCGTCGACCTTGATCCTGTCGTTGCCGCCGCGCGCGTCGATCCGGTCGGCGGACGGCCCGCCGCGGAGGAAGTCCGAGCGCGGCGAACCGTCGATCCGAGCTGCGATCGCCGTCGCCGTAAAGGGGAGGAGGGCCGCCGCAGTGACCAGGACGACCGGGCGGCCCATCCTCACTTCAGACGCCCCTGCAGGGAAGGGGTTGTTGAGCCCGGATTAAGAACGTCCGCCGTGCAGCTACGCGACGTCGTCGAGGAAGCTGACCACGCGCTGCTTGACCAGGGTCGCGGCCGCTTCGTCGTAGGCCGGCAGGCTGTCGTCGGTGAACAGGTGCCGGTCGCCGGGATACACGAACAGCTCCGCGCTCTCGACCGCCGCGTCGAGCTCGCGGGCCGCGTCGAGGTCTCCCTCGAGAGCCCACTCGTCCGCCTCCATGATGTGGATCTGGAGCGGGACGCCCTCCGGCCACGGTCCGCCGAACTCAGAGGGCGGGATGCAACTGTGGAACAGCAGGCCTCCCTTCGCACCCGGCCTCGTCTGGGCGAGCATCTGAGCCGGCATCGCCCCGAGCGAGAACCCGGCATAGACGATGTCGTTCGGCAGCCTTTCAGCGGCGAGCCGGCCGCGCTCGAGGATCGTGTCGAAGCCGACCTCCTTGGCGTAACCGACGCCGTCATCCAGCTCGGTGAACGTCTTGCCGTCGTAGAGATCAGGGGTGTTGACGACGTGTCCGGCGGCGCGGAGCTCGTCGGCGAAGGACAGGCACCCGGCCGTCAGGCCCTGCGCATGATGGAAGAGCAGAACCTCAGCCATTCGGGCCGGAGCCGTCTGTCGAGTCCGGCGCCATGAACGGGTAGCGGTAGTCCCGCGGTGGGACGAAGGTCTCCTTGATCGTCCGCGGGCTGACCCAGCGGATCAGGTTCCACATCGAGCCGGCCTTGTCGTTCGTCCCCGACCCGCGCGCGCCGCCGAACGGCTGTTGGCCGACCACGGCGCCCGTCGGCTTGTCGTTCACGTAGAAGTTCCCGGCCGTGTAGCGCAGCCGCTCCTCGGCCTGGTCGATCGCAGCGCGATCCTCCGAGAAGACCGCGCCGGTGAGCGCGTACGGGTTGTCGTCGACGAGCTCCAGCGTCTCGTCCCACTTGTTCTCGGGATAGACGTACGTCGTGACGATCGGGCCGAACAGCTCGTCCCGCATCAACTGCGAATTCGGATCGGTCGTCTCGAGCACGGTCGGCTGGATGAAGTAGCCCTCGCTGTCGTCCGCGCCGCCGCCGACGACGACCTCTGCGGCGTTCTCGGACGCCGTGTCGATCGCCTCCTTGTGTCCCTTCCAGGCCTTTTCGTCGATGACCGCGCCCATGTAGTTCGTGAAGTCGGCGACGTCGCCCATGCGGATCGTCGAAACCTCCTTCACGAGCCGCTCGCGCAGCTCCGGCCACATGTTCGACGGCGCGTAGATCCGCGAGGCGGCCGAGCACTTCTGGCCCTGGTACTCGAACGAGCCGCGGAGGATCGCCGTCGCGACGGCGTCCACGTTCGCCGAGGGATGGGCGACGATGAAGTCCTTGCCGCCCGTCTCGCCGACGATCCGCGGGTAGTTGCGGTAGTTGGCGATGTTGTCGCCGATCGTCTTCCACATCCCCTGGAAGACGGGCGTCGAGCCGGTGAAGTGGACGCCGGCGAGGTGCTCGCTCGCGAGCGCGGCGTCGCCGACCTCGGCGCCCGACCCGTAGACGAGGTTGATCACGCCCGGCGGCAGCCCGGCCTCTTCGAAGAGCTTCATCACCCAGTGGGCGGAAAATGCCGCGGTCGAGGCGGGCTTCCACACGACGGTGTTGCCCATCAGCGCCGCCGAGCTCGGCAGGTTGGCTCCGATCGCCGTGAAGTTGAACGGCGTGACCGCGAAGACGAAGCCCTCGAGCGGCCGGTACTCCATCCGGTTCCAGATCCCGGGCGAGGAGATCGGCTGCTCCGCGTAGATCCGGAGCATGAACTCGACGTTGAAGCGAAGGAAGTCGATCGTCTCGGCTGCGGCGTCGATCTCGGCCTGGTGCGCCGTCTTCGACTGGTTGAGCATCGTGGCTGCGACGAGCGTCGAGCGCCAGGGCCCGGAAAGCAGCTCGGCCGCCCGGAGGAAGACGGCGGCGCGCTCCTCCCACGGCCAGCGGTGCCAGTCCTGCCACGCCTCGCCGGCTGCCTTGACCGCCCGCTCGACCTCGTCGGGGCCTCCCTTGTGGACCTCGGCGAGGACGCTCTTCTTGTCGTGCGGCTCGACGGCCTCGAAGGTGGAGCCGGTCGTGACCTCATCGCCGCCGATCACGAGCGGGATCTCGAGTCGCTGTCCGCGCATCTCGTCCACGCGGCGCTTGACCTCGGCGCGCTCGGGCGAGCCCGGGGCGTAGTCCAGGAGAGGCTCGTTCCTGGGAGCCGGTGGACGGAAGAGGCCTGGAGCGGTCACCTGCTGTGATCGTATAGCCGGACGTGGCGCTTTCGGAGGACGTTCGAAACGAGCTGGCCGCGATTTCCCCGCGGCGTGAGTGCGACAAGCTCGCGGAGCTTTCGGCGCTCTTTCACACCGCCGGCTCGATCCATCTCCGCGGGCGCGGCGAGGTCTCGGTCCACCTCGACGTCTCCAGCTCTGCCGTCGCGCGGCGTGCGTTCTCGCTGCTTCGGGGCTTCGGTGTTCGGTGCGAGATCCGCAGCTACCGCCGCCGCGCCTTCGAGGGCGGCACGCGCTATCAGCTGCACGTCGAAGGCGAGAGCCGCGCCCTGCAGGTCCTCCACGAGGCCGGAGTGGTCAGTGCACGGCTCGGGCCGCTCGACACGCCGCCGAAACGAGTGGTTGCGCGGTCGTGCTGCCGGGGCGCCTACCTGCGTGGGGCGCTGCTCGGCGCGGGGAGCGTCTCGCGGTCGCATCTCGAGCTGCGGACCGGGGAGAGGAGCGGCGCCGAGTTCATCGCGAGGGTCGCCGCGACGGAGGAGATCGAGCTGGGCGTCCAGGAGCGGAGCGGCCACGCCTTCGCGTATGCAAAGGGCGTCGACACGATCGCGGAAGTCCTGGCGGCAGCCGGCGCGGCCGGGGCGGTCCTGACGTTCGCCGAGCGGGGCGTCGTCGGGGCGGCGAAGGCGCGGGCGAACCGGCTCGCGAACGCCGACCACGCGAATCTCGTGCGCTCGAGCCGCGCTGCGGGGAAGCAGCTGCGCGCGGTCCGACGGCTGAAGCGGCGCGGCCTGGAGCGCCTGCCGGACGAGCTGCGAGAGCTTGCGGAGCTCCGCCTGGCGCATCCATCGATCTCGCTCCGTGAGCTGGGCCTCAAATGTCGTCCACCGGCAACCAAAGCGACGGTCCACCGGCGCCTCCAGAAGCTCATCAGGATCTCCGAAAACTGAGGGCCGCCGAGGCGTCGCTTTGCGACGCCGCTTAGAGGCCGTACGGGCATTGCCCGCGCGGCCGTGGTGCGAACGGCCCGCCGACGAAGTCGGC
>DASZEE010000051.1:0-24681 GCA_035941215.1 Gaiellaceae bacterium | reverse complement strand
GGTTGGTGAAGTCGCGGCCGATCCTGCGGTTGAACATGAAGGTCTTCGCGTGCCACGGCGGGGACGCGAGGCGGACCTTGAGCTCGTACTCGACGCCCCAAGGCCGGCAGGAGTCCGCGTAGAAACGGGTTCGGCGCAGCTCCCGTTGCGTGATCACGTCCGACAGTCGCAGAGCGCTGAACTGTCCATCCCTTCTCCACCGCTGGCAAACAGGGTGCTCATGCATCCGCTCCCAGCCATCGTCGTCGATCTCGCCATCCTCGTCGTCCTCGTCCCCGGGGCGCGGCAGGTATACGAGCGTCCGCTTGTGGACGTGGTCAACCTCCGTATACGTGACGAAGTCGGCCTCGATCAGACGTCCGAGCTCGACGAGCAGCTCCTCCGTGAAGGGATCGCCGCCGCCGAGGCCCTCGGCCTCGGCCACGAACCGCAGGAGTTGCGCCGCATCGCCGTTCGTCAGTGCCGTCAAGGCTTCTAAAGATACGACGAATGACGAATGGACTCCAAACGGCGGCCGGTCAAGGCTCTACGTAATCCACGAGGAGGTCGATTCACAATGCTTCGACATGCACTAGCCGCTGCGCTGGTCGGTCTGGCGGCTCTCGCCGCCCCGGCAGTCGGCGCAGCGGACACGGTGACGCAGTGGAACCAGAATGCGGCGAACGCGCTCTACGTCACCGCGGCGCAACCGCCGAATGTGTCCGTCCTGCACATGGCGATGGTGCAGGGCGCCGTCTACGACGCCGTCAATGCGATCGACGGCGGTCACGAGGGCTATCTGCTCACGTCACGCGTTGCGACGCCGACGGACTCGAAGGACGCGGCGGCCGCAACCGCCGCCTACAAGGTGCTCCTCAGCATCGTCCCGAGCCAGCAGCCGGCGCTGCAGCCGCTCTATGACGCCACGCTCGCCGGAATTCCCGGCGGGGCGGCCAAGACACGCGGCGTCGCGGTCGGCGAGGCGGCCGCCGCCGCCATGATCGCCGCACGGACGGGTGACGGGCGCTTCGGGCCATTTCGGTTCACGGAGGGCCTCACGCCCGGAGCCTGGCGCGTACCGCTACCGGGCGGCGCCAACGATCCGAATGCCTGGGTCAAGGACGTGAAGCCGTTCCTGATCGATAGCGCGTCGCAATTCCGGTCCTCCGGCCCGTACGACCTGACTAGCCGCAAGTACGCCCGCGAGTTCGAGGAGGTGAAGACCCTCGGCACGGCCGCCGTGACGACCCCGCGGACGGCCGACCAGTCCCACGCCGCCCTGTACTGGGCGGAGAACCCACCGCGGACGTGGAACCGGATCGTCAACACCCTGTCCACGACGCACGGCCTCTCGATGGTCGACAACGCGCGGCTCTTCGCCGAGCTCTACCTGACGACCGCGGACGCCTTCATCGCCGTCTGGGACGAGAAGGCGCATTACTCCTTCTGGCGACCGCTCACGGCGATCCGCCTGGCGGAAACCGACGGCAACCCGAGGACCGATGCGGACCCGACCTGGCTGCCGTTCGTCGCCAACCCGCCGTACCCGGAGCACCCGTCCGGCCATCTAGGCCTCAGCGGCTCGTTCGGAAGGACCCTCCAGCAGTTCTTCCGCACGGACGAGCTCGCGTGGACGGACACGAACCTCGCTGGGCGGACGCGTACCTTCACGCAGGTCTCGGATGCGGTCGAGGAGATCGTCGACGCCCGCGTCTGGTCGGGAATCCACTTCCGGAACGCCGACGAGGCCAGCGTCCGGATCGCACGGAACATCGCGCGATATCGCGCAAAGCACTACTTCGAGCGCGTCGACGACGACAAGCACGACGACGATTGACCCCTCGTGGGTCAGGACGGCCGCCCGGCTGCTCGAGCCGGGCGGCCGTTACATTCGCGCGATGAAGCGCGTTCGCTTCGCTCCCAGCCCGACCGGCTCGCTCCACGTCGGCAACGCGCTCAGCGCGGTGATCAACCGCCGGGAAGGCGACTACTTCCTCCTCCGGATCGACGACACGGATCCGGCGCGGAACGTCCCGGGCGGGGAGGAGGCCATCCTCAGCGACCTGTCGTGGCTCGGCCTCCTCTGGGACGAGGCCCCCCTTCGCCAGAGCGAGCGGCAGGAGCTCTACCGCGCGGCCGCCGAGCGGCTCGGCGGCGGGAGGTTCGGGCGGACGACGGTCCTCCGCGAGGACGGGACGGCCACCTACCACTTGGCGAGCGTCGTCGACGATGCCGAGCTGGGGATCACGCACGTCTACCGCGGAAACGACCACCGCCCGAACGAAGACCTCCACCGCCGGCTCCACGAGGCGCTCGGGACCACGCCGCCGGAGTACGTCCACCACGGGCTGATCCTCGGCGAGGACGGCAAGAAGCTCTCGAAGCGGGCCGAAGGCGCCACCGTCTCGTCGCTGCGCAAGCTCGGCATCCCGGCCGAGGCCGTGCGCGCCTACCTCGACGAGCTCGGGCTGCCGCGCCACGACGTCCATTACGACTTGCCGCGCATCCGCCGCCTCTCGGTCGACGCGATCGAGGCGATGAGCGACGAGGAGCTGGCGGCCCGCTCGGAGATTCCCCTTGCGGCCGTGCCTGTCGCCCGAGGCGCCCGCGACCTGAACGAGGCACGCGACTATGCGGCCCAGGTGCTGGAGCAGCCTGAGCCGCGCCCGACCGCGGCCCCCGAGACCCTCGAGCGCTTCCGCGAGCTGGCGGACGCAGAGCCCCGGGCGGTCATCCGCGAGCTGAAGGCCGTCGGCGGCGACCTCCGTGCGTTACGCCTGGCGCTGACCGGGCGCGACAGAGGGCCGGAGCTAGCGGCGATACTGGCCGCCCTGCCCCGGGAGGAAGCTCTGCGCCGTGTCGATCAGGCTCTACAACACACTCACCCGTAGGCTCGATCCGCTGCCCGAGACGCCCGGGCCGGTGCGCATGTACTTCTGCGGCCCGACGGTCAATGCGCGGGCCCACATCGGGAACGCACGCCCGTTCGTCGTCGGGATGTGGCTCCGGAACTGGCTGCGCGAGCGCGGGTACGACGCGACGCTCGTCCACAACATCACCGACATCAACGACAAGATCTACGAGGCTGCTCCCGGCGCGAGCGCCGAGCTCGCCGAGCAGGTCACGGCCTGGTACCTCGAGGACACGGGCGGCTTCGGCCTCGGTATGCCCGATCACCTGCCCAAGGCGAGCGAGATGGTTCCTCAGATCGTCCGCTTCATCGAGCAGCTGGTCGAACAGGGCTCAGCGTACGCAGTCGAGGGCGACGTTTACTTCCGCGTCGCCCAGGATCCGCTCTACGGGCGGCTTTCGGGACAGAAGCGGGACCAGGTGGAGGAGCAGGAGCCAAACCCGCTCAAGGAGGATCCGCGCGACTTCGCGCTCTGGAAGGCGAACAAGCCCGGCGAGGACACCTGGTGGGATTCGCCGTGGGGCCGCGGTCGGCCCGGTTGGCACATCGAGTGCTCCGTCATGGCGGAGGAACTCCTTGGGCCGGTGTTCGAGATCCATGGCGGCGGGCTCGACCTCGTCTTCCCGCACCACGAGAACGAGCTCGCGCAGTCGAGCGCGCTCGGCCACGAGTTCGCCCGGATCTGGACACACAACGGCATGCTTCGTTTCACCGACGAGAAGATGTCGAAGTCTCTCGGCAATGTCGTGACGATCGACGTGGCGCTCGAGCAGTGGGGGCCCGAGACCCTCTTGATGCTGTTCCTCGGCGCTCACTGGCGGAAGCCGATGGACTTCTCCGACGAGACGCTCCAGCAGGCCACGGCCCGGGCCGACGGCTTCCGCGAGGTGTTCCGGAACCCGTCCGAGCCGGCCTCGGCGGATGAGTGGGATCGCCTGGTCGCCGCGCTGGACGACGACTTCAACACGCCGGAGGCGCTGGCGATCATGCACGGGTGGCGCGACCACGAGCTGGTCCGCCGCGGCCTCGACCTGTTCGGCCTCGGCGCGCTCGCCGAGACCACAGACGCGCCTGCCGAGGTCCTCGACCTCGCGCAGCGCCGCCAGCAGGCGCGCGCGGACCGCGACTTCGACGAGGCGGATCGGCTCCGCGGGGAGATCGAATCCGCGGGCTGGATCGTCAGGGACGTCGACGACGGCTTCCGGCTCGTCCCGAGATGACGACTGAGCAGATCTACGGACGCAACGCGGTGCGCGAGGCGTTGCGCGGCCCGCGCGGAGTGCGCGAGCTCTGGGCCACCGAGCGCGCACTCACGGCGGAGCCCTGGCTCAAGGAGGAGAACGGCGTCCGCGTCCAGGTCAGGCCCGAGCGCGAGCTCACCGAGGCGATCGGGACCCGCGACCACCAGGGCGTCATTGCAAGATGCGAGCCCTACCGCTACGCCGACGCGTACGAGCTGGCAGCGACCGATCGAGCGCTCCTCGTCTGCCTCGACCAGGTCACGGATCCGCACAACCTGGGCGCCGTGATCCGCAGCGCCGAGGGGGCCGGTGCGACGGGAGTCGTCGTCCCTGCGCACGGAGCGGCCCGCGTCACGCCGGCCGTCTGCCGCGCATCCGCCGGCGCCGTCGAGCATCTCCCGGTCGCGGTCGTTCCGAACCTCGCGCGCTACCTGAACGACGTCAAGGGGCCGGCCCTGTGGGTCTGGGGCGCTGCGGCCGACGGCGAGGTCGGCCTCTGGGACGCGGACTTCGGCGAGGGTGGCGCCGCGTTCGTCCTCGGAGCCGAGGGAAAAGGCTTGCGGCCGCTCGTCCGCCGTTCGTGCGACGAGATCGTCTCGATCCCGCTGCTGGGACGGGTGAGTTCGCTCAACGTCAGCATCGCGGCCGCGCTGCTCGTCTACGAGGCGAGGAGGCGGCGCGGTGCCTGATCCCAGCCTCTACTTGTTCGACGGCTACAACGTCCTGCGCGCCGCCGGGCTCGAGGAACGACACGAGCTGATCGACTCGCTGGCGAGCTTCGTCGCCGTCCGTGGAGCCCGAGGCGTGGTCGTCTTCGACGGGGTCGGATCGGACCAGCAGTACGGCTCGCTGGAGGTTCGGTTCGCGCCGCACGCCGACGCCGTGCTGGAGCGCTTGGCGGCCGAGCACCGCGATCGCGAACGAGTGTGCCTCGTGTCCTCCGATGCAGCAGTTCGGGGCACCTCGGGCCAGGAGGTCGCAAAGATCAGCTCGCGTGAGTTCGCCTCCACGCTCGATTCCGTCGAGCACAGCGAGGACAGCCCCAGCAGGGTGCGGGACCGTCTGGATCCCGCGACGCGCGACCGCCTAGAGCGTCTGCGGCGCGCCGACGACGCGGACTAGGACCGGTCGCGTCGGGTCCAGCGCAATGGTCCGGTTGGACCAGGACCACTGCAACGCTCTTGTAATGTTGGCGACCGGCTGCTACTTTCCAGTTCACGTTGAGGGTGAGACTGGCTCACCCGAGCGAACCCGACATGGCCGCCAGAGCAGTCACCCGCACCTACTCGGCCCAGAGGGCCGAGCGAGAGCTCGAAGATCTTCAACTCGTACTCCGGGCGCGGAACGGCGACACGAAGGCGATGGACACGCTGATCCGGCGCTACACGGGGTTCGTCCGGCTCAAGTCCAGCTCCTACTTCCTCGCGGGCGGCGACTCGGAGGATCTGATCCAGGAGGGCTTGATCGGGCTCTACAAAGCCGTTCGGGACTTCCGTTCCGACAAGGAGACGTCGTTCCGCAGCTTCGCCGAGCTCTGCATCACGCGTCAGATCATCACGGCGATCAAAACCGCGACGCGTTTCAAGCACGCGCCGCTCAACACATACGTCTCGTTCTCGCAGACACCGGCCGGTCAGGAATCCGAGGGCGACTGCACCCTCGGCGACGCGCTACCCGGCCCGAGCGTCGACGAGCCGTCGATCATGGTGATCTCGACCGAGGAGCTCCAGAGCCTCGTCTTCTGCCTCGGGACCGGGCTCTCCCAGCTCGAGTCCGACGCGCTCCGGCTGTATCTCGAAGGCTCGTCCTACGAGGAGATGGCCGAGCGCCTGGAGGTGGACACGAAGACGATCGACAACGCGCTCCAGCGCGTCAAGCGCAAGATCCTCCAGCACCAGGACTCGCGCCAGGTCCTGCAGTAGCGAGGGCTACCATCCGTGAAGCGCCGGAGTAGCTCAGTTGGTAGAGCTCCGCTCTTGTAAAGCGGTGGTCGTCGGTTCGAGTCCGACCTCCGGCTCTACGAAGGCAAGGCCTGATCGAGGTCGGCCCAGATCTCGTCGACGTCCTCGAGTCCGACGCTGAGGCGGATGAGGTTCTCCGGGACACGGTCGCCCTCCCAGCGCGCGCGGGTCTCGAGCACCGAGCGCGTCCCGCCGAGGCTCGTGGCGTTCTTGATCGTGCGGACCAAGCGCTCCACGCGTTGCGCGGCCTCCGCTCCGCCGGCGACATCGAAGCTCATCAGCCCGCCGAAGCCCGGATAACGGACTCGCTCAACGGCCGGGTGCTCCTCGAGCCTCCGTGCGACCTCGGTCGCGTTCTCGGTGTGCCGCCGCATGCGGAGCTCGAGCGTCTCCAGGCTCCGCCGCAGGAGCCAGGCCGCGTCCGGCGCCGCCACGATCCCCGAGCGCCCGCGGAACTCCTTGAGCCGCTCGTAGTCGTCTGCCGACCGGCAGACGATGGCTCCGAGCAGCACGTCGTGGTGGCCGCCGAGGAATTTGGTGGCGCTGTGCAACACGAAGTCGGCGCCCTGTTCGAGCGCCCGGAGGTAGATCGGCGTGGACGCCGTCGAATCCACCACGACCGGGGCCGGGTGGGTGGCCGCGGCGGACAGGTCGGGCACGGTCAGGAGCGGGTTCGAGGGCGACTCGAGCCAGAGGAGGTCGACGCCCTCCGGCGGCGGCTCGGTCTGGTCGAACTCGACCATTCGGAGCCCCCAGCGCTCGAGCGTTCGCATCAGCGTCGGCGTCCCGTAGTACGCGTCCTGTGCGATCGCGACCGTCTTACCGGGCTCGAGGAAGGTCAGAAGCAGCGAGGTCGTCGCGCCCGAGCCGGACGGAAACAGGAGCGCGTGTCCTCCTTCCAGCTCGCCGAGCCTCCGCTCGGCATCGGCTCCGGCCGGGTGCGCGTAGCGCTGGTAGTAGAACTCGCCGGGCTCGCCGTCTTCGTAGGGCCAGATCGTCGAGCGGTCGAGCATGGTCGCGATGCTAGTTAGGCTCACACGCGTGGCGGCGACCGACGATCGCACCGACTCGACCGAGGGGAAGCTCGAACGGCTTCAGCAGCTGCGCGAAGAGGCGCTGCACCCGGCGAGCGAGAAGGCTGTCGAGAAGCATCGGAGCCAGGGCAAGCTCCTGGCTCACGAGCGGATCGAGAAACTGCTCGACCCGGGCTCGTTCGTCGAGCTCGACCGATTCGTACGCCACCGGAACCCCTACTTCGGGATGATGGAGCGGCGACCCTACGGCGACGCGGTGGTCACCGGCTACGGGACGGTCTTCGGCCGCAAGGTCTTCGTCTTCTCGCAGGACTTCACGATCTTCGGCGGGAGCCTCTCGGAGGCGTTCGCCGAGAAGATCTGCAAGGTCATGGACCTGGCGCTGAAGCTCGGCTGCCCGGTGATCGGGATCAACGATTCCGGCGGCGCGCGCATCCAGGAAGGCGTGGTCTCGCTCGCCGGCTACGCGGAGATCTTCTGGCGGAACGTCCAGTCCTCAGGGGTGATCCCGCAGATCTCCCTCGTGATGGGCCCGACCGCTGGAGGCGCCGTTTACTCGCCGGCCATGACGGATTTCGTCCTGATGGTCGAGGACAGCTCGTACATGTTCATCACCGGCCCCGACGTCGTGAAGACCGTGACCGGGGAGGAGGTGACCTTCGAGGAGCTCGGCGGCGCGGCGACGCACGCCTCGAAGTCGGGAGTCGCGCATTTCACCGCCGCCGACGAGGAAAGCGTCCTCGAGGACGCGCGCTACCTCCTCTCGTACCTCCCGCAGAACAACCTCGACCCGCCGCAGCACTTCCCGTCGGTCGATCCATCAGACCGCGAGGATCCGGAGCTCGACACGTTGATCCCCGACGAGCCGACGAAGCCGTACGACATGAAGGACGTCGTGCGCAGGGTGGTCGACGACGGCGAGTTCCTGGAGGTGCACGCGCGCTTCGCCGAGAACATCGTCTGCGGATTCGCGCGGCTCGGTGGTCACTCGGTCGGGATCGTCGGCAACCAGCCGCACTCGATCGCGGGTGTCCTCGACATCGACTCGTCGGTGAAGGCGGCCCGCTTCGTCCGCACCTGCGACGCGTTCAACGTCCCGCTCGTGACCTTCGTTGACGTGCCGGGCTTCCTCCCCGGAACCGACCAGGAGTGGCGCGGAATCATCCGCCACGGCGCGAAGCTGCTCTACGCGTACTGCGAGGCCACGGTGCCGAAGCTGACGGTGATCACGCGGAAGGCGTACGGCGGCGCCTACGACGTGATGAGCTCGAAGCACATCCGGGCCGACTTCAACTTCGCGTGGCCGACCGCAGAGGTCGCGGTCATGGGGCCAGAGGGCGCCGTCAACATCGTCTTTCGGAAGGAGCTCGAAGAGTCCGACGACGCCGATGCCCGGCGCCGCGAGCTGATCGCGGACTATCGCGAGCAGTTTGCGAATCCCTTCGTAGCCGCCGAGCGGGGCTACGTGGACGACGTCATCGAGCCACGCCGCACCCGTCCCGTGCTGATCAACGCGCTCGAGACGTCACTCACGAAGCGCGAGCCGCGGCCGCGCCGCAAGCACGGCAACATCCCGCTCTAGGACTACCCGGCTGCCGCCGCGAGGGCGGGCGTGCGCTCGCTGAGCTCCCGGGCGAAGGCTGCGACGATCGCCGGGTCGAACTGTGTGCCCGAGCAGCGCTCGAGCTCTTCGATCGCCTCGCGCGGAGTCAGCCGGCCCCGGTAGGCGCGATCCGAGGTCATCGCGTCGTAGGCGTCGGCAACGAAGATGATGCGGGCACCGAGCGGGATCTCGTCGCCGCGGAGGCGCTCGGGATAGCCGGTCCCGTCCCAGCGCTCGTGGTGGTAGAGCACCCACTCGGCGACAGGGTCGACGCCGAGGCTCTCCAGCATCCGGTGGCCGATCTCCGGGTGACGCTGGAGCACGAGGCGCTCGGGGTCGGTCAGCGGGCCCGGCTTCCGCAGGATCTCCTCCGGGATCGCAAGCTTGCCGAGATCGTGCAGGCTTCCGGCCAGGCGCGTCAGCTCGATGTGCTCCTGGTCGAGCCCGAGGCGATGAGCGATCCACGCGGCGAGCTCGGCGACGCGGGTCGAGTGGCTGCCGGTGTACGTGTCGCGAGCGTCCACGGCCTTGGCGAGGCTGGCCGCCGCGCGGAACCGGGCGGCGCGGTCGGGGCCGTGCGCGAGGCGCCGGAGCTCGGCGAGCTCGACGACGTCCGGCCGGTAGACGTGCACACGGTTCTTCCCGTGTTCCTTCGCCCAGTAGAGCGCACTGTCCGCGAGCCGGATCAGCTCGTCGCGGTCGAACGCCTGATGCGGGAATCCGGCGACGCCGGCGCTGGCGGTCACGGACCCGACGTCGGCGAACTCGAGCGATCCGATGCGAGCAAGCACCGACGCGGCGGTCGAGAGCGCCTCGTCGGCAGTCACGCCCGGGAGCAGCAGCGCGAACTCGTCGCCGCCCAGCCGGAAGGCCTCGCCGTTCTGGCGCAGCCGGCTGCCGACCCGGGCAAGCACGCGGTCGCCGACGGGGTGCCCGTAAAGGTCGTTGATCCGCTTGAAGTCGTCGACGTCGATCATGCAGAGCGTGAACGGCTCGTCGTCGACCTCCGCGCGGAGGAGCTCGTGCTTCAGGCGCTCCTGGAAGCTGCGGTGGTTGCCCAGCCCGCTGAGCGGGTCGGTCAACGCGAGCCGCATCGCGCGCAGAGCCTGGTACACCGAGCGCTGGTAGAGAGAGATCGCGAGCAGCGGGCCGACGAGCGCCGCGGACAGCACCGGCGAGCGCTGCCAGAGGACGACGAGCATGAGGGCCGCGGAGCCCATCAGGGCGAACGGAACCGCGGTTGCGCGGGCCGACGAGACGACGAGCTCGGTGAACGGCCGCCGGGCCGTGCCTGCGACTGCGGCTGAGACCAAAAGGAGGTTGAGCGCGTACTGCGTCGTCGCCGAGATGACGACCTGCGCCACGATCGCCGCGGTTCCGGATCCCTCGACCAGCGAGACGAGCAGCGCGGCCGCCCCGGCTCCGATCGCGAACACGGACGCGTTGAACGCGACGCGCTCGAGCGGCCTGTGCTCCAGCAGCTGGACGATGGCGGGCGCAGCCAGCGCGATCAGCACGCCGGCTTCCCAACCGAAGAGGACGATGCCGCTCGCGCCGAAGACGAACGACAGTGTCACGCCGCCGCTCTCGGCGCCCTCAATCGGCACCGGGTAGCGGCTTGCGAGCGTCGAGGCGAGGAGGAAAGCGAGCGGCCCGGCGACCTCGGAGAGGTCGTGAGGCGTCAGCGCGAAGGACACCGCCGCAGCCGTGGCCACGGCGAGGCCGGCGAACCAGACGGGCGCTACGAGGACGAGGACGCGCGGCGGCAGACGTCGCATGCTTTGGCCGCTACCAGTTCCAGTTGTATCCGCTGATGATCTCGTCCGTCACCGTGACGAACGCGACCAGCATGGTCAGCAGCCGTACCTTCCACTCGAGCATCGAGCCTCCCCTTTCCCGTTCGTGGAGAGGCGATTGTTGCGTCTCGCGCAAGCCGTGCCATCACCCGTTCGGGTTATTCGCTCTTTGCGCGGTTTTTCTTTACGAAAGGCCGGCTTCTGCGAGGGGTCGGCGACCCCAGGCGAAGCGCTCCGCGTACCAGCCGTCGACCGGTGCGAGGGCGACGCCGTAGCGCGAGGAATGGATCATCCAGCCTCCTCCTGCGTAGATCCCCATGTGGTCGACGGCGGCGGCTTGCGCACGGCGTCCTCCGCGACCGAAGAAGAGGAGATCGCCGGGCTGGAGGTCTGAAAGCGCGATCCGGCGATTCTTGGGCACCTCGCCGGCCATCTGCGCGGCGGTCCGGCCGCGGAGGGTCGACTCGAGCCCCTTGCCGCCCGGATACGGCTGGAGCTTGTACACGCGCCAGGCAAAGCCCGAGCAGTCGAACCCGCCGCGCGAGCTCACGCCGAAGAGCGACTGCCCGCCGGAGCTCGTCCCGCCCCAGACGTAGGGGAAGCCGATCAAGTTGAAGGCGGTCTGGAGGATCCGGCGCTGCCAGCGCGTGTAGACGGGAAGCTGGAACTCGAGGGACGCCTCTTCAACCGACTCGAGCTCCCAGCCCGAGAAGCGGAGGATCTGCGCCGCCGAGTACGCGGCCTCTGCGCGGGTCACGACGTCGTCCGGGCGAAGCTCGAGGGCGTCGAAGCGGGCTTCATGGTTTTTGCGCAGACCAATGAGCCGTGCGACGACCTCGCTGCCGAAGCGGGCCGGAGGCTTGACGCCGGTCGCGCGGGCGCCGAGGTAGAACCGGCGCGCATCGTCCGCGAGGTCGAGCCCGCGAACGAGAGCCTGGTCGAGCTCGGCGAGCGTCGCGTGAGCTGCGGGTGCAGCAGGCTCCGGCGGTGGAGGCTCCGTCAGCTCGGACACGAGGTCGGTGAGCGCGCGCTTCGTGAGGGGTGCGTCGGGCCGGAAAGCCGCGGCGTTGCCTCCCATCAACCCACGCTCGGTCACGACTTTGATTTCCCGGTGGGCCCAGGACTGCTTGGCCGCGAGCACGGCGGTGGGCGCCCCGAGGGCGAGGCACGCGCAGACGATTGCCGCAGCCGGTCGACGCACCTGCTTCGTATCGTCTGAGTGCTTCGAGGCCTTTAGGCTGGGACGCGTGCCCTGGAGTGTTCAGCCTGAGCCGGGCGACGAGAACGAGCGCGACGCGCTGCTCGCCGCACTGGATCGAGCACTCGCGGAAGAGGAAGCCGCGGCCTCGGGATCGCTGAGTGCCTGGTGGCGCTCCGGTCTGGCCGACCTAGGCGGGAGCCCGGCTGCGGAGAAGCCGTGGGGCGAGCCGCGCGTAGTCGAGCCCTGACACCCAGGTCACGACGAGCGCCACGAGGAGCGCCCACCATGCGATCGACTCGTCGATCGCGCCGCCCGCCGCGAACCCGCCGAGGATGGCCGCGATCGACTGGGTCCACGTCTTCAGCTTCCCGAGATCCCGCGCGCCGAGGACGACGCCGCGCTCGAGCGCGGCCAGCCTGAGCCCCGAGACGAGGAACTCGCGCGCGACGATTGCGGCCACCGCCCAGCCGGCGAAGACGCCCTCGCCGAGCAGCACAATCAGCACGGCGAGCACCAGGATCTTGTCCGCCACCGGGTCGAGCAGGGAACCCATCGCCGACGAGCTGCCGCTGCGCCTGGCCAGCCAGCCGTCGACCCAGTCGGTTGCCATCGCGACCGCGAAGAGCGCCGTCGCCCAGTACGCGTGGCCGTCGAAATCGATCGCGTACAGGGCCACGATCACAGGCGCCGCGGCCATGCGTGCGACCGTCAGCTGATCGGCCGGCGCCATACCGACACAATATGCCGGTCGTGGCCGGCTTCTCGAAGGTGCTCGTCGCCAACCGTGGCGAGATCGCGATTCGGATCTTCCGCACGCTGCGGGAGCTCGGGATCTCGCCGGTCGCCGTCTACTCGGAGGCTGATCGCGACTCTCTCCACGTGCGAGCCGCGGACGAGGCCTTCCTGCTCGGGCCCGGACCGCCTGGGGAGAGCTACCTCGTTCAGGAGCGGGTAGTCGATGCAGCGCGGCGTTCCGGCGCAGAGGCGATCCACCCCGGCTACGGGTTCCTGGCCGAGAACGCGACCTTTGCGCGTGCCGTGGAGGACGCCGGACTGGTCTGGATCGGCCCGCCGCCCGAGGCGATCGACCTGATGGGCTCGAAGGTCGTCGCCCGTGAACGGATGCAGGCCGCCGGAGTGCCGATCATCCCCGGGACCACTGAGCCGGTCTCGAGCGCCGACGAGGTCAGCGCGCTCGGCGACGAGCTCGGCTGGCCGATCGCGATCAAGGCGTCCGCCGGAGGCGGTGGGAAGGGCCTCAAGGTCGTTCGCTCGGGGGACGAGGTCGAGCGCGCCTTCGAGTCCGCCCGCCGGGAGGGCGAGGCGTACTTCTCCGACCCTGCCGTCTACGTCGAGCGGTACCTCGAGGACCCACGCCACGTCGAGGTCCAGGTGCTGGCTGACGCGCACGGCTCCGTCATTCACCTGGGCGAGCGCGACTGCACGATCCAGCGGCGCCACCAGAAGCTCGTCGAGGAGACGCCGTCCCCGGCCGTGTCCGAGGAGCTCCGCGAACGGATCGGGCAGATCGCCGTCGACGCCGCCAGGGCGGTCGGTTACCGCTCGGCCGGGACGATCGAGGGTCTGCTCTCGAAGGACGGCGAGTACTTCTTCCTCGAGATGAACACCAGGATCCAGGTGGAGCACACGGTCACCGAGCTGGTCACGGGGCTCGACCTCATCCGCGAGCAGGTGTTGATCGCGGCCGGGAAGCCGCTATGGCTGCGCCAGGAGGACGTCCGACTGAACGGGCACGCGATCGAGTGCCGGATCAACGCGGAGGATCCGTCCAACGGCTTTCTGCCTGCGCCCGGGCGGATCACGGGCTACCGGGAGCCCGGTGGGCCGGGCGTGCGTGTGGATTCGGGCGTCGAGGCGGGGAGCGAGGTCGTCGCTCTCTACGACCCGCTCGTCGCGAAGCTCTGCGTTCACGGCGTCGACCGGGAGCACGCGAGGCGCCGGATGCTCCGCGCTCTCGGCGAGTTTCGGATCGAGGGCGTGACCTCGCTGCTCGGCTTTCATCGGGCGCTGCTCGAGCATCCGTGCTTCGCCCAGGGCGAGACGTGCCACGGCATCGTGGAGTCTGAGGACCTTGCGCAGCGGGCCGAGCAGTTTTCTCATTGGGCAACGAGCGTAACCGCAACACCGGACGGCACCGCCGCCACCACCCGCGAACGCGTCGTCAGCGCCGAGCTGGACGGGCGGCGCTACGAGCTCAAGCTCCATCTCCCCGAGCCGCCCCACGCCGAGCTCGTCCGCCGCCGGCGGGAGCGCGTCGCCGCGGGAGCACACCACGGCGCGGCGCGCGACGCCGTCGTCAGCCCGATGCAGGGGACGGTTCTGGCGGTCGAGGTCGCGGACGGCGATGACGTCCGCCCCGGCCAAGTCCTCTGCGTCGTCGAGGCGATGAAGATGGAGAACGAGATCACTGCACACCGGGCCGGCCGCGTGACCGAGCTCTCCGTCGAAGCCGGTCAGACGGTGAAGACAGGCCAGGTGATCTGCGTCGTCCAGAGTGAGTAACGGCCAGGCGAACCGTCCGTTCTGCTCCGAGATCGCGCGGGAGAACGACGAACCCCTCGGGGCCACCGCCAGCCGCATCGACTACTGGCTCCTGGTCGAGTACCGCGGCCTCTGGAGCCATGATGCGCTTGCGGGGAGCGGGCTCTCGGACCAGGTCAAGGCGAGGCTTCGCGAGCTCGTCGCAGCCAGGCCGCGCACCCGCCTGCTCTTCATCCGCCGCCCGGATCGGCGCCGCCACGACGGCGTGGCGACGTACGTGGCCGACTCGCGCGAGGGACACGAGCGGCTTGCCGGTCTCGAGGTCCGGGAGTACGAGGAGCTGCGCCGGATCGACCCGTTCGAGACGGCGGAGGCGCTCGACCAGCCGCTCTTCCTCGTCTGCACGCACGGGAAGCACGACAGGTGTTGCGCGAGGTACGGGCGGCCGTTGTGGGAGGGGATCAGCGAGCAGTTGGACGAGTCGTCCGCCTGGCAGTGCACCCACGTCGGGGGTGACAGGTTCGCCGGCAACCTCGTCGCGCTTCCGCACGGCGTCTACTACGGGCGCGTCGATCGCGACGATGTCGCGGACGTCCTCGACCACCACTTCTCCGGCCGGCTTGCCCTCGACCGGTACCGCGGGCGCTCGTGCTGGCCGTTCAACGTCCAGGCGGCGGAACGGCGCGTGCGGGCCGAGGAGGGGTTGACCGGCCTGACCGACCTCTCCCTCGACGGCGTGACGCGGGAGGAGGAGAACCGCTGGACGGTGCGCTTCGAGACCCGGGTCGGGCGGCGCGAGGTCGAGGTGGTCGAGGAGGCAGGCGAGCTCACGCTCCTTACCTGCAGCTCGCCGGTCGCGCGGAGACCGCGCCGCTACGTCGCTATGCCGCGCTGATTCGGAGCAGGCCCTCGCGGACCAGACGGCGGATGAGCACGAGCCGGCTCTCGTCGTCGAGACCGCCCGGGAGCTCGGCCGCCGAGAACGGATCCTCGCGCTCGAGCACCCACGAGAGCTCTTCGCGGATGCGGGCCGGGAACGCGAGCTCCTTGCCGTCGAAGGTCAGCGCGAAGGAGCCGTTGCGCTCGGAGGCGTAGACGAGCGCCGTTTGCCGCCGCTCGACCTCCGTGTGGACGTCGAGCTCCTCGAGGGCCCGTAGCTGCGACAGCTGGCCGTCCCGGATCGGACGCCGTGTGCGAGCGAGCCTCTCCGCCGCGCGTCGCTCGATCGCGCCGGCGGTGAGGCGGTTTCGCAGGGCCACGACCAGCTCCTCGGGGTCGCCGGAGCCGATCGACCGCCGGAAGCCGAGCTCCGAGCCGCACTCCTCCAGGGCCGCCTTGAACGCGTCCAGCCACGTGACGATGTTGACGCCGATCGTGAGGTGGAGTGAGTCGGTGTCGGAGGTCAGCGCCTCGTGGAGCCAGCCCCGCGGCAGGTAGAGCATGTCCCCCGGCTGGAGCACGAGGTCGTGGACGGGCTCACCCGGCGCGCCCAGCTCGGCCGAGTACTTCTGGTTGCGCAGCGGAAGCTCGAAGGCAGGCTCGTAGACGAGCCAGCGCTTCCGTCCGGACACCTGAAGAACGAAGACGTCGTGTGTGTCGTGGTGCACCGACAGGCCCTGCGCGGCCCGCGGCGTGTAGTAGGCGTTCACCTGCGCGGGATGGCCCAGCGTGCGTTCGAGCGAGCGGCAAAAGGCGCCGAGCTCCGGCCGGTGGAGGTGCAGGCCCTGCAAGACGATGGTTGCTCCGCGCTCCCACTCGGCCAGCACGCGATCCACGTCAGCCGTCCCCGTGAAGCCGCTGGGACGCCAGGGGATGTCCGTCGTGTAGTTGCGCACAGCAAGCTGCTCGCCCGCCTTGACGAGACGGAACCCGGGAAAGCGCAGCCCGCCCGACGTGACGAGACGCTCGACCTCGGCCTCCGAGAGGAGGTCGTCGTAGCGCCCGGGCTCGTCGCGCTCGACGACGAGCGGCCTGCGCTCCCAGTGTTCGGCGAGGAAGTCGCTCTCGCCGACCGGCTCGATGCAGCGCCCGAGGGCGCTTCGACTACGAGTCCGTGTCGTCGGAGTCGCTGTCAGTGTCGTCCGTGTCGGTGTCGGCGTCGTCCATGTCCGCGTCGGCCGTCTCGCTGCGGATCTCCTGCGCGACGTCCGTGCGGATCTCTTCGTCGGTCAGCGGTGATCTGCTCTCGTCCATCGTCCCTCCCAGGGGTCGGCGGCTGAAGACCCGAGTCTAGAGGCGTACCGAGGGGGCCGTGGTCGATGGATAGACTCGCGCCCCGGTCATGGATCTCTACGAGTACCAGGGCAAGGAGCTCTTCAAGCGCTTCGGCATCCCCGTCTCCGAGGGGCGGCTCGCGACGTCGCCGGAGGAGGCACGCAAGGCGGCCGAGGAGCTCGGCGGCCAGGTCGTTGTCAAGGCGCAGGTGCTGACCGGCGGGCGCGGCAAGGCGGGTGGAATCAAGCTCGCGGGCGGGCCCGACGAGGCGGAGGAGCATGCAAAGGCGATTCTCGGGATGGACATCAACGGCCACGTGGTGCGGAAGCTGTGGATCGAGGTCGCGTCCGACATCGAGCGGGAGTACTACCTCTCCCTCACCTTCGACCGGGGCGAGAAGCAGGCTCTGTTCATGTTCACGAAGGAGGGCGGCATCGACATCGAGGAGGTTGCCGCGGAGCGGCCGGAGGCGCTCGCGAAGCTTTACGTCGACCCGCACGAGGGCTTCCAGCCGTACCAGGCCCGCCGCCTGATCTACGGCGCCGGAATCGAAGACGAAAGCGAGCAGAAGCAGATCGCCAAGATCGTCGAGCGGCTGTATGCGGCCTTCGTCGGGGCCGACGCGATGCTCTGCGAGATCAATCCGCTGATCGTCACGCCCGACGGCGAGGTCAAGGCGCTCGACTCCAAGTTCACGGTCGACGACAACGCGCTCTACAAGCACGGGGACGTCGCGGAGATGCGCGATCTCGAGGCGTATCCGCCCGAGGAGCGTAAGGCCCGCGAGAAGGACGTCACCTACGTGAAGCTGGACGGGGAGGTCGGTGTGCTCGGCAACGGCGCGGGCCTCGTCATGTCCACGCTGGACGTGGTCGCTCTCGCCGGCGGGCGGCCCGCGAACTTCTGCGACCTCGGCGGCGGAGGAGACGCGCAGGGAGTGGTCGACGCGCTCGAGATCATCAGCGCGGACCCGCAGGTCAAGTCGATCCTGTTCAACATCTTCGGTGGGATCACGCGGTGCGACGAGGTGGCGCGCGGGATCCTCCAGGCGCTGGAGCAGATGACGATCGGCGACCCGATCGTCGTGCGACTGGACGGCACCAACGCGGAGGAGGGGAGAGAGCTCTTGCGCCACGCCGCACCGGAGAACCTCCATGTCGAGCCGACGATGCTCGACGCAGCGAAGCGGGCCGTGGAGCTGGCGGCGTGACCTGGTCGGAGCGCGCGCAGCTTTACCGCGACTCCGAGGCGCATCGCGAGGGCGAGGACCTCGATCTCGTCGTCGAGTGGTCGGAGGGCGCGGAGACGGCGCTCGACGTCGCCACGGGCGGAGGTCACGTGGCCCGGCGCCTGCGGGAAGCGGGCGCGAACGTCCTCACGGTCGATTCAGCTCCGGGGATGGAGCCGAACGTCGTCGCGCGGGGCGAGGATCTCCCGTTCGCGGACGACAGCTTCGACGTGGTGGTCTGCCGCGTCGCGGCGCACCACTTCGAAGACGTGGCGAAGGCGGTGTCCGAGATGGCTCGGGTCAGCCGCGACCGCGTGATCGTCGTCGACAACCTCTTCCTCGACGAGGAGGCCGAGGAGGCCGATCGTGTGAGAGACCCGTCGCACGTCAAGAACTGGTCAGAGGGCGAGTGGCGCGGTTTCTTCGCCTCCGCCGGCCTCGAGGTCGTCGAGGCGCGGCGGCTGCCGAAGGAGATCGAGGTCGAGCCGTGGCTCGAGCGCGCAGGCACGCCCGACGAGGACGCGGCGCGCGTGCGCGAGCTGCTCGGCGAACGCCTTCAGGACGGCTGGATCAGGCTCGACCGGCTAGCGATCATCGGGCGGAAGGCCTAAGTGGCGATCATCGTCGACAACGACACGCGGCTCGTCGTCCAGGGTCTGACCGGTCGCGAGGGCTCGTTCCACGGCGTCCGCAACCGCGACTACGGGACGAACGTCGTCGCCGGCGTCACGCCGGGGAAGGGCGGCGCCGAGGTCGAGGGCATCCCCGTCTTCGACACCGTCGCCGAGGCGGTGGACGAGGCCGGCGCAAACACGGCGATGGTCTTCGTGCCGGCGCGCTTCGCGACCGACGCGGTCTACGAGGCAGTGGACGCGGGCATCGAGACGGTGATCTGCATCGCGGAGGGACTGCCGGCCCACGAGATGCTGAGGGTCTACAACTACATCCGCCCCAAGGGCGTCACGATGCTGGGCCCGAACTGTCCCGGCGCGCTCTCGCCGGGGAAGGCGAACGTCGGGATCATCCCGGCCGAGATCTTCCGCGAGGGCCGCATCGGGCTCGTGAGCCGCTCGGGGACGCTCACCTACCAGATCGGCCACGAGCTCACGCAGCTCGGCCTCGGCAACTCGACGATCGTCGGCATCGGCGGCGACCCGGTGGTCGGTTCGGGCTTCATCGAGATCCTCGAGCGGTTCGAGGCGGACGACGAGACGGAGATCGTGGTCATGGTCGGGGAGATCGGCGGCGCCGAGGAGGAGAAGGCTGCCGCGTTCATCCAGGCCGAGGTGACCAAGCCGGTCGTGGCCTACATCGCCGGCTTCACCGCCCCTCCCGGCAAGACGATGGGCCACGCCGGGGCGATCATCTCCGGCACCTCCGGGACCGCGCAGGCGAAGAAGGAAGCGCTCGAGGCCTGTGGCGTCCGGGTGGGCACGACGCCGACCGAGGTCGCCCAGCTCGCCGCCGACGTCGTCGGCGCACGAGCCTGACCGCGGGCCTCGCTCCATCCGACGACCGTCCTACAGTCGCCACATGGAGACGATCTCCCTCGCCCGCGGGGTTCCGGCGCCGGAATGCGTGCCCTCCGAGGAGCTCGCCGAGTGCGCGCGGGCCGCGGTGCAGGCGGACGGCGCGACGATCCTCTCCTACGGGCCGGCCGGAGGCTACGCGCCGCTGCGCCGGTGGATTGCCGAGCGGCACGGGGTCTCCCCTGGGCGCGTCGTCCTTACGAACGGGTCGCTCCAGGGCTTCGCGCTCCTGGCGCAGGTGCTCGCCGGCGGTGGCGAGCGGGTGCTCGTCGAGGCGCCGACCTACGACCGTCCACTGAGGATCCTCGGTTCACTGGGCGCCGAGGTCGCGCCCGTGCGGTGCGACGAGGGCGGGCTGGACGTCGACGCGCTCGACGCGGAGTTGCGGCGCGGCCGGCGTCCCGCGTTCCTCTACGTCATCCCGACGTTCCAGAACCCGACCGGCCGGACACTGTCTGTCGAGCGCCGGCGGCGGCTTGTGGAGCTCGCCGCGGAGCACGACCTGCTCGTCCTCGAGGACGACCCCTACGGCGCGATCCGGTTCGAGGGTGAGGCGCCGCCGACGCTCTTCGAGCTCGACGGCGGCTCGCGCGTCGCGTTCTCGGGCTCGTTCTCGAAGACGGTCGCGCCCGGAATCCGGGTCGGCTACCTCGTCCTGCCGGAGCGGCTCGCTCGCGCCGTGGAGTCGGCGGCGGCCTCGACGTACATCACGCCGGCGCTGCTCCCCCAGGCGACCGTGCACGAGTTCCTCCGGCGCGGTCACCTGGAGCGGAACGTCCAGCTCGTCAGCTCGCTCCTCGCCGCGCGGCGCGACGCGCTGCTCGAGGCGCTCGACGAGCACCTGGGCGGGACGGGCGCGCGCTGGAGTCGGCCCGAGGGCGGTTACTTCCTCTGGCTCGACCTGCCGGGCGACAGGAACGCGCGGGCCCTCCTCCATGCGGCGCAGGCGATCGGCGTCTCGTTCATCGCCGGGCCCGACTTCTACCCGTGGGCCGGCGGCGGGCGGAGCTCCGCACGGCTGGCGTACAGCTTCGCCTCGCCTGTGCAGCTACGGGAGGCTCTCAGGCGCCTTGCCGGGCTGGCCTCGCCGGCGCCGGCGGTAGAGCTGCGAGAGCAGCACGCCGCCTAGTACGCCGAACGCGACCATCAGCACCATCGCCCAGATCAGCGAGACGGTCGCGGTGAAGAACACGAAATCGATCTTGATCTGATCGTCGTTCATCACGACGAACGCGAGCAGGTAGAGGAACATCGCGAGCAGGCCGACGAGGATCAGCCAGAGCCGCGGCTGGAACGTGTCGGCGCCGTCGCCCGGTGACCTGCGGAAGCGCATGGCGCGAGAGTCTAGGAGCTAGGCCGCGGACACGATTGGTTCGGGAGGACGCGGCACGAGCCGAGGCTGTTGCGGCGGCCGCAGAGTTCGGGGCTTTGCGGGCCGGAACGTTGGACAGGGGGAGTCCAGGGGGAGGGCGCAAAGTCCTGCTCTGCGGAAGTAGCAGTCGTCGCAACTGGCCTCGGCTCGTTTGGTCATTGCCGCGATCGAACCTCCTGAAAGGTGCCGCTCTTGGCGGGGCATCTTGGGACCTCGCGCGCCTTGTTGCAAGAGGGTCGTTCACAAAATCTCTGCAATTTCCGCATGGTCCGAAAACCGCCGGATTCCGGGGATTTCTACGCCTTCGGCGGGAGAGTTGCCAGCGCGCGCAACGCCTGTTGAAAGCTGTCCACAGGCACGACGCGCAGGCCTTCCGCGTAACGGCGGGCCTCGCGGGCGTTATCCCCAGGCACGAGAAAGAGATCCATCCCCGAACGCCTTGCGCCGATCGTCTTCTGCTTGATCCCGCCCACGCGGGAGACCGAGCCGTCGAGGAAGATCTCTCCTGTCGCGGCCAGCTGGTAACCGCGGTCGACGCCCTCGCCGAGCTCCTCCAGGAGCTGCAGCGCGAAGGCGAGCCCCGCCGAAGGGCCGCCCACCTGGCCGAGGTCGATGTCCACGTCGACGGGCGGCTTTGCGACCTCGAAGACGTCGGTGACCGAGATCCCGACGAACGCGCGGTTGCGCTGGCGCGGATCGCGGGCGGCCCGGAGCACGACGGTGCGCCGGTCGCCGTCCCTCTCGACGAGCAGCCTGACTCGGTCGCCCGGCTTCTTCTCGGCGAGCGCGCCGGTGACCTGCTGCGCCCTGCGTACAGGAGTGCCGTCGATCGCCCTGATCCAGTCGCAGCTCCGGAGCTTCCCGGCAGCCGGGTAGCCGGGGAAGGTTCCCTCGACGGCCACGCCGAGGCGCTTCGTCGGGATCCGGTAGTCGAGCTCCCTCAGCGCCACCGCCGTGGCGTACTCCTGGCTTCGCTGCATCGCGGCCAGCTCGCAGCGGCGGCGCGACCCCTCGTCCTGTCCCTGCTCGAGCACGTTGGATGCCGGCTCCAGCGTCGCACCCTCGTAAAGCCCGGGGAACAGCTTCTCGAGCACGGACGCCTTCCGTACGTCGACGGCCACGTAGTAGATCCCGCCCCCGTTCTGGTCGGGCTTCTCGCCTTCGACCTCGACCCTCGGCTCGAGCGGGCGGGCTTCGTCTGGGAGGAAGATGTAGCGATCCGACGGCGCGAGGTAGAGGACGGCGGCGGCGACGAGCGCCAGGATGCCGGCGCCGATCAGCCAGCCCGGCCACGGGATGCGTCTCACCGAGCGCCTCTCAAAACAGGGTGCGGATCAGGCCGCCGTCCACCTGGATCACCGAGCCGGTGACATAGGACGCTGCGTCCGACGCGAGAAAGCAGACGACGGAGGCGATCTCGTCGGGCCGGCCGAGGCGGCGGAGCGGGATGGCCTTCAGGTCGTCGTCGGTCGGCCCGTCGGGGTAGACCTCTTTGATCCGCTCGGTGTCGATCCGGCCCGGGGCGATCGTATTGACGGTGATGCTCTCGGGGCCGAGCTCGCGCGAGAGCGTCTTGGCCCACCCGACGACGCCCGGGCGGACAGCGTTCGAGAGCGCGAGGTTGTCCGCCGGCTCCTTGACGGTGCTCGACTCGATGTTGATCACGCGGCCGGCCGGGCTCCGGCGCAGGTGCGGCAGGCAGAGGTTGGTCAAGCGGACCGCGGAGACGAGAAGGAGGGCGACGGCGGCCTCGAGCGACTCGTCGTCGACCTCGACCGCCGGCCCACGGGGCGGCCCGCCGCTGTTGTTGATCAGCACGTCCACTCCGCCGAACGCCTCGACCGTCCGCTCTACGAGCCGTTCGCAGTCCTGCGGGTTCGTGACGTCCCCCTGGACGGCCAGGGCTCCGAGCCGTTCCGCCTCGGTCTCCACGACCTTTCGCCGGCGCGCGAACATCGCGACGTTCATCTCTTCGGCGGCGAAGGCCTCCGCGATCGCGAGGCCCATTCCCTGCGACGCCCCGCAGACGATTGCTGTTCGGCCGTTCAGGCCAAGATCCACAGCAGCACCACGATCGCGACCGGCAGCATGGCTAGCAGTGCGCCGACCACGATCGGCGAGAGCTCCAGCGGCCAGCCCTGGTCGGCCTTGCGAATCCAGAACTGCCGTCCGCCTTTGCTTCCCCAACAGTCCGCGCAGACGCCCTGAACGGTCTTCGAGTCCCTGCCGCAGTGGGGGCAGCGCGACGACGGGGCGAACGCGAGCCGAATCGCGCTCGGCGAGGTTCGCGGCGCGCGCGGGGCTCGTCTGGGTCTCGAGTGCGCCAGGGTGGTCACGGGCTGAATGATTGCGGAGACGGCGGGGGTCGGGCCCGCCGAACGAGGCGAGCTACGTCGTGAGGACGCCGACGACGTCCCGCACGGCCTCCGCCGACGCGCGCAGCTGCTCCTGCTCCTCGTCGGACAGGTCGAGCTCGTAGATCTCCTCGATCCCCTCGGCGCCGAGCTTCACGGGCACGCCCATGTAGAGATCGTCGATTCCGTACTCGCCCTCCAGGTACGCCGTGCACGGGAGGATGCGCTTCTCGTCGAGCATGATCGAGTCGACCATCTGCGCGGCTGCCGCACCGGGTGCGTACCAGGCCGATGTGCCCAGGAGCGAGACCAGCTCGCCGCCGCCCTTGGCGGTGCGCGCGACGAGCTTCTGGATCGTGTCCTCGGCGAGCAGCTTGCGGAGCGGCACGCCGCCGACCGTCGTCGCCGAGACGACGGAGACCATCTGGTCGCCGTGGCCGCCGAGCACCATCGCGGTCACGTCCTTGACCGATGCTCCTGTCGCCCATGCGATGGAGGCGGAGAACCGCGCGGTGTCCAGGATCCCCGCCATCCCGAAGACGCGGTTCTTCGGCCAGTCCGACACGTTCTTCGCGACGTGGCACATGGCGTCGAGGGGGTTGGAGACGATGATCAGGATCGCGTCCGGGGACTGGCCGACCACCGACTGCGTCACCGATCCCACGATCTTCTCGTTCGTCGAGACGAGGTCGTCCCTGCTCATGTCTCCCGTGCGCGGCACGCCGGCCGTGATCACGACGACGTCGGAGCCCGCGGTGATGTCGTACTCCGTGGAGCCCACGACGCGAGGCTCGTAGCCGAGCACCGCGGCGGCCTGGTTGATGTCCAGCGCCTTGCCCTCGGCGAGCCCATCCTTGATGTCGACGAGTGCGACGTCGCAGTAGTCGCCGCGGGCGAGCTCTTGCGCGCACGTCGCGCCGACGTTACCGGCGCCGACGACCGTCACCTTCCTACGCAACCCGCACTCCCAGCTTCTCGATGATCGCGTCCGCGACCACGCTCGTCCCGACCGCGGTCGGGTCGTCGCGGGACGACTTCATGTCGTACGTGACGCTCATCCCGTCGCGGATCACCTCGGCGATCGCGCTCTCGACGCGGTCCGCAGCCTCCTGCTCCTCGAGGTGGCGGAGCATCATGACGCCTGAGAGCATCTGCGCCATCGGGTTCGCCTTGTTCTGGCCCGCGTACTTCGGCGCCGAGCCGTGCGTGGGCTCGAAGATCGCCGCGTTCTCGCCGAAGTTGCCGCCCGGCGCCATCCCGAGGCCGCCGATCATGCCGGCGGCGAGATCGGAGACGATGTCGCCGTAGAGGTTCGGGCAGACGAGGACGTCGTACTCCTCGGGGCGCTGCACGAGCTGCATGCACATGTTGTCCACGATCCGGTCGTCGAACTCGATGTCCGAGTTCTCCGCGGCGACCTCCTGCGCCACGCGCAGGTACAGGCCGTCTGTGAACTTCATGATGTTGGCCTTGTGCACGGCCGTGACCTTGCGGCGGCCGTTGCGACGCGCGAAGTCGAACGCGAACTGGACGATCCGGCGCGTGCCGGTGACCGAGAGCGGCTTGATGGAGATCCCGGCATCGCGGTGGCGGAGCTTCCCGGCGTGCTTCTCGATCCACCCGATCAGCTCTTCGGCCTCGTCGCTGCCCTGCTCGTACTCGATGCCCGCGTAGAGGTCCTCGGTATTCTCGCGGATGAGCACGAGGTCGACGTCGTCGAAGCGGGAGCGCACGCCCTCGTAGCTCTTGCAGGGGC
>DASZEE010000050.1:0-4194 GCA_035941215.1 Gaiellaceae bacterium | reverse complement strand
GACGATCGCGGGCATCGCAGCGGTCGAGCTCCAGGTTCGCTCGCTTTCCGGTGAAGGCTGGGTCCGGATGCGCCTGGGCGAGGTGAAGGAAGCGATCCAGCTTCTCACCCGCGCACGCGCGCAGGCGGAGGATCCGATGTTCTCCGACGTCGACCGGGCGGAGATCCTGTACCGGCTCGGCGCCTGCCGTGTGGAGCTCGCGAGCATCCAGACGGCGATCAGCCTTTTCAACGAGGCTCTTGCGCTTGCCGAGAGCTCGGGGCTTCCCTGCGACCGGCTCCGCGCCGAGATCTTCGGGGCGCGCTCGCGCTGCTACCGGCGCCAGCGGGACTACGAAGCAGCCCGCGAGGACCTCGAGCGGGCGCTCGAGCTCGCCGAGGCGCTCGACGATCCCCGTTCGGTCGCGCGTGTGTACTTCCATGCGTCGCTCGTAGCAGAGCGGCAGGGCCAGTGGGTCCTTGCTCGGCGATACGCCGAGCAGGCGAAGGCGCAGTTCGAGGAGATCGCGGATCGCAACGCGGTCGGCAAGCTGCTGAACAACCTCGGCGGGCTGAGCTTCCTGCTGGGTAAGCCCGAGGAGGCAGTCGAGCAGCTCAACGAGTCGTTCCGCGTCCTGCTCGAGTACGGGACCGAGAAGGACGCCGCCTCGGCAGTCTCCTCGCTCGCGCAGGTCAGCCTGCGAACCGGCCAGATCGAGCCGGCGGAAGAGCAGGCACGCCAGGCGCTGAAGCTCCTCGGCGATCGAGCCGACGCGGTCGACGAGATCGGCAACGCGCAGCTCGTCCTCGGGCGCTCGCTCATGGAGCAGGGCCGCCTCGACGAGGCGGCCCAGGCCTACGACGAGGCCGAGCGCAGGTTCGACCAGCTTTCCTCAGTAAGCCATCGTGCGGCCGCGTGGATCGCCAAGGGCGACCTTGCGGCGCGGCGCGGTCAGGACCAGGTGGCCGCGCAGCTCTACCGGCGCGCTGCAGAAGCGCTCCAGGACTTCAGGTTCTAACGGAAGGAGGTGATTGCTCTGAAGCATCGGGTCAAGATCTCTGTCCTCGTCGCCCTGACGACCCTCGCCGCCGTCAGCGGTGGAGGCTTCATCGACAACTGGATCACGAGTTGGTAAGCCGTCGACTTCAGCTGCCATCGCTGTGGCAGCCCGAGGGTGGCACTGTCCGTCAGGGGTTCGATTCACGGACGGTCGCCTAGCACCACTTCAGACGCGCGAACGAGGAAACCGGTTCCGAGGGGGGAGCCCGGTACTTTCGCGGTCAGCGCTGGGCGCTGGCCGCTCGTTTTCGTGGAAAGTCTCACGACTTTCCACGACCCTCTGTCGCCGGGTCGGACTGCCGCCGGAGCGCGGCGCGGCTGTGAGGTCGTGCCAGCGGTCAGAATCGGTCCATGGGGGTGCGACGTGAGCGGCTGAGGCGCGCCTTGAAGGTCGGCAAGGTGGCCCGCAGGTCGCGCTTGCTCAAGGTCCTGCGGGAGATCGGGGTTGCCGGCGAGCGGCCCGCGACGCCCGAGGCCGCCCGCGAGTTCCGGCTGGCGCTCGAGGAGCTCGGCACGACCTACGTGAAGCTGGGTCAGCTGCTTTCGTCCAGGCCGGACCTGCTGCCGGACGTCTACATCGAGGAGCTCACGCGACTGGTGGACGAGGTGCCGCCCGTGCCGTTCGCCGAGCTCGAGCCGGTGATCCGGCGCTCGATCGGGACGAGTGTGTTCGCCCGGATCGACGAGTCGCCGCTGGCCGCCGCGTCGAGCGCGCAGATTCACCAGGCACTGACGACCGACGGGAGGGAGGTCGTCGTCAAGGTCCGCCGGCCGGGCGTCGAGGAGCAGGCGGCCGTTGATCTAGACCTGCTCCGGTCCTCCGCGGACTTTCTCGAGCGGCGGTCGGGGAGGGCGCAGATCCTCCAGCTCTCTGCGCTCGCCGAGGAGGTCGACGTGCATCTCCGAGCGGAGCTCGACTTCACCGAGGAGGCGAACAACACGGAACTTGTCGGGAGCTTCCTCGAGGGCCACCCCGACTTGCTCGTGCCAAAGGTCGTCCACCCGTACGTGACCGAGGAGGTGCTCGTCCTCGAGCACATCGAGGGTCGGAAGGTCGCCGGCGACCGCGGCCTCGACGACGAGCGGGCCGCGTATTTGGCGCGGGAGTTCTTCCGCGCCTACGTGCGCCAGGTCGCGGCCGAAGGCGTCTACCACGCCGATCCGCACCGCGGCAACGTCCTGCTGACGCCCGACGGGCGGCTGGCGTTGCTCGATTTCGGGCTCCTCGGCCGGCTGGATGACGACACGCGCTCCACGATCGCGCAGCTCCTCCTCGCGATCGCGCAGAACCGGGGCGACGACGTCGCGGCGCTGATCTTCAGCCTCTCGCACACGACGCTCGAGTCGGACGAGCCGGGCTTCGTCGCCGAGCTGCGGCGCAAGCTGCCGCGATACCACTGGCGGCCACTGTCGGGGATCCGGGCCGGCGAGGCACTCGCCGACCTCCAGCGGATGTCCGTCAAGTATGCGATCCGGCTTCCGACCAGCTTCGCGCTTGTCGGCAAGACACTGGCGCAGGCGGACTCGATCGCCCGAACGCTCGACCCCACCATGGACCCCATCGAGCTGCTGCGCGCCGACGCGCTGGAGCTCATGCTCAGCGAGGGGGGAGAAGCGGCTCGCGCCGACCGAGTTCGCGAGCTACGCCTTCACGCAGCTCGCGCCGCTCGCGCGGCTGCCGCGGCGCATCGGGCAGGTCGCGGACCGGCTCGAGGAAGGGACGCTTCGCATCGGCATCACTCCGGCGAACCTCGAGGAGCTCGAAGGCGTGATGCGCTCGGTCGCGAACCGGATCGGCGCCGCGGTCATCGTCGCAGGGCTGCTGCTCGCCTCGGCGTGGATGGCGCGAGTGAACGAAACGTTGTCGGTCGTCGGATTCGTGGTGGCCTCCGCACTCGGCCTCTACATGCTCTGGAAGATCTTGCGCACTCCCGGGTCTTTGTAGGAGAGGGGGCTCGGTCGTCGAAGTGCGGCTCGAACACCTAGCTCCTCCTCTCCCCTGAGATGCGACGGCGGCCTTCGAGCCGCCGTCGTCTTTTCGAAAGCGCGCGGAATAGGGACGGTTCGCCGTCCGTTTGACGGGAACAAGCACCCTGGGCAGCATTCAGCCTTCACGGAGCCAACCCCACTGGAGACCGCTCACGTCAAACTGACCGATCTCGCCTCGTGCGGCGGCTGCGCGGCGAAGTACTCGGCTGCCAGGCTCGAGGAGCTACTTCGGGGATTCGTCCCCGTGGATTCGGACGACCTTCTTGTCGGGCTGGCGCCTGCGGACGACGCCGCGGTCTACCGGCTCGATGACGAGCGGGCGATCATCTTCACGCTCGACTTCTTTCCGCCGGTCGTCGACGACCCGGCCGACTACGGCGCGAACGCGGCGACGAATGCCCTGAACGACGTCTTCGCGATGGGCGGCACCCCGCTCCTCGCGCTGTCGATCGCAGCCTTCCCCGAATCCCTGCCCACCGAGATGCTCGCCGCGATCTTCTCCGCGGCCGACGAGCAGGTGCGCGCTGCGGGGGCGCTGCTCGCGGGCGGGCACACGATCCGCGACGAAGAGCCGAAGTACGGGCTTGCCGTGGTCGGGACGGTGCGGCCGGACGGCATCTGGCCGAAGAACGGCGCCCGGCCCGGTGACTCGATCTTCCTGACGAAGCCGCTCGGGACCGGGCTGATCATGACCGGGTTCAAGCGCGGCACGGCGGGCACGCAGCCGCTGGAGCGCGCGGTCCGCTGGATGCGGACGCTGAACATGGACGCGGCGTCAGTCCTGCGTCCGATTCAGCCCAACGCCGTCACGGACGTCACCGGCTTCGGGCTGTTCGGACACGCTCACGAGGTCGCCGAGCGGAGCGGTGTTCGGATCCGTCTGGAGTCAGAGCGGTTCCCGGCGATCGACGGCGCGCTCGACCTGGCGCGGAAGGGAGTTCGCACGAGCGGGGATCCGCGCAACCGGGAGTTCGCGGGGCCGCATATCGAGCTGAAAGGTCCCCCGGAGACGCTGGTCGCGCTCGGCTTCGACCCGCAGACTTCCGGCGGACTGCTCGTCTCGGTGCCCTCGGAGCAAGGCCCGGTGCTCGAGGCCGAGTTCCAGGCGAAGAAACTGTTCCTCCGGCGCGTGGGCCGGGTCGAGGAGGGCGCCGGGGTCGTCGTGGA
>DASZEE010000049.1:0-6812 GCA_035941215.1 Gaiellaceae bacterium | reverse complement strand
TACGTCGACGTGCCTGAGGAGACCCTGATCCGGCCGAACGAGCTCGACCAGTACCAGCCGCACGAGGTGCTGATCCTCTGCACGGGCAGCCAGGGAGAGCCGATGTCCGCGCTGACCCGGATCGCCTACAACGACCACCAGTCGGTGTTCGTCGAGCGGGGCGACACCGTGATCCTCTCCGCGCGGCCGGTGCCGGGGAACGAGCTTCGCGTCCACGACACGATCAACCAGCTCGCGAAGTCCGGCGCCGAGGTGCTCCACCAGGAGAACGCGCCGGTGCACGTGTCCGGCCACGGCCACGCCGAAGAGCTGCGCACGATGCTGGGACTCGTCCGGCCGAAGGCCGTGATGCCGGTCCACGGCGAGTTCCGAATGCTGGCGGCTCACGGCCGTCTCGCGCAGGAGAGCGGCGTGCCGGCCGCGTCGATCGTCCTGACGGAGAACGGGACCGTCGTCGAGCTAACGAAGGACGGCCCGCGGATCGTCGACCAGGTCGAGTCGGGCGTCACCTTCGTCGACGGGCTGGGCGTCGGCGACGTGAAGGATGTCGCGCTGCGCGACCGGCGGACGCTCTCCGAGGACGGCGTCCTGATCATCGTTGCGACCATCGGGGGCTCGAACGGTGCCGCCGCCGCCATGCCCGAGCTGATCGCGCGTGGCCTCAGCGAGCCGGGCCCGCTCCTCGAGGAGATGCGCGAGGAGGCCAACCGCGTCCTCCGCGACCTCCTCGGCCAGAACATCCGGGAGATCAAGCTGCTCCAAGAGCACTTACACGACGCAGTTGGGCAGCTGATTTACGACAGAACGGGTAGACGGCCCATGATTTTGCCGGTCATAGTGGAGGTATGAGCACTCTCCGCATCGACCCCACGCCGGGCTGGGCCGAGGCGCTCTTCGATCGCGCCGCCGAGGAACGGACGGCTCGCACGCTGATCGGCCAGCTCGTGGCGTGCGAGGTGGCCGCACTTGCGTTCTGCCGGCTGCTCGAGCGCTGGGCCAGGGGAGAGGCCGAGCCGAGCACGGCCGGAAAGCGCCAGGCGGCGCTCCGGCGTGCGGCCGAGCGGGCGGAGACCGCGCTGGTCGGCCTCGAGCGGCCGCTCGGGCGCTACCTCCTCGAGCTCGAGCCGGATCAGGCGGAGGGCCGCTCGTGGTACGGCCAACCGGGCCCCGCCGAGCTGATGGAGTGGGGGCCGGTGCTCGGACGGGCCGGGGTCTGCGTTGCCTCGCATCGCGTGGCCCAGGTCTACCTCGAGCTCGCCGTGCTGGTCCGGGCGCTGGAGGGGCTTACCACCGCCGTGCGGATGGACTCGGCGCCCGATCGCTCGTCGCTCTGGGCCGGGCTCTTCGACCTGCGCGAGAACCTGCTTGGCGGCACGCTCGAAGACCTGCGCGCGCTTGCGGCCTGAGCTCACGGTCGTCGGCTCGATCAATCTCGATCTCGTCGCGAGCGCCGAGCGGCTTCCTCGGCCCGGCGAGACCGTCAGCGGCGCGACGTTCGCCCGCTATCCGGGCGGAAAGGGCGCGAACCAGGCGGTCGCCGCCGCGAGGCTCGGCGCCCTGGTGCGGATGATCGGAAGCGTGGGCGACGATCCGGCCGCGGAGGAGGCGACGGCGGGGCTGCACGAGGCGCGGGTCGAGCTCGAGCTGCAACCGAGCGACGAGCCGACGGGCGTGGCGCTGATCACGGTCGACGCGGCAGGCGAGACGACCATCGTCGTCGCGCCCGGAGCGAACACCGGCCTCGAGGGACGGCCGGTGGAGGGCGCCGTGCTCTGCCAGCTCGAGATTCCGGACGAACCAATCCTGGCCGCCGCGCGTGGAGCATCGTTCTTCTGCCTGAATGCCGCCCCGGCGAGGCCCGTCGACGTCGAGCCCGACCTTCTGGTCGTGAATCGCTACGAGCACGAGGTGAACGCACGTGGGAAGCTCGTCGCGCTCACGCTCGGCGCGGAAGGCGCGGTCTTGCTCGAGGACGGCAAAGAGATCGCGCGGGCAGAGCCTCCCCGGGTCGACGCGGTCGACGGGACCGCGGCGGGCGACGCCTTCACCGCGTGCCTCGTCGTCTCGCATCTCGAGGGCCGGGACTGGGACGAAGCCCTGCGGCGGGCATGTGCGGCCGGTGCGATTGCCGCCTCCCGGCCCGGCGCTCAGCCCTCGCTTCCAACCGCCGAAGAGGTGGACGAGATCCTTGGCTGAGCGGATCATCCTCGACTGCGACCCCGGCCACGACGACGCGATCGCGCTCCTCCTGGCGCTCGCGAGCCCGGAGGTCGAGCTCCTCGGCGTGACGACGGTCGCAGGCAACCAGACGCTCGAGAAGACCACGGCGAACGCGATCCGCATCCTCGAGTTCGCCGGCCGGACCGAAATCCCGGTGGCGGCCGGCGCCGACCGGCCGCTCGTCCGTGAGCCGTACGTCGCCAAGTACGTCCACGGCGAAACCGGCCTGGACGGGCCGGACCTTCCGGCCGCGCAGGGCTCGCCGCTGGACGAGCACGCGGTGGACTTCCTCGGCCGGCACGCCGACGGCGCGACGCTCGTGGCGGTCGGCCCGCTGACGAACATTGCGCTCATGCTCGCCCGCTATCCCGACACCAGGCCAGCGCGGGTCGTGCTGATGGGCGGCTCGATCGGGCTCGGAAACGTCACGCCGGCGGCGGAGTTCAACATCTGGGCCGATCCCGAGGCGGCGGCGCGCGTCTTCGAGAGCGGGCTCGACGCGACGATGATCGGCCTCGACGTGACGCACGAAGCCCTGATGACGAAGGCGGACGCCGACCGCCTCCGCGCGACAGGCCGCACGGGCACCCTCGTCGCAGAGCTGTGGGAGTTCTACAACCGGTTCCACTCCAAGACGTACGGCTTCGACGGCTCGCCGATCCACGACGCGGTCGCGCTCGCGCACGTCTTCCGCCCGGAGCTCGTGGAGACGGCGCACCGTCATGTTGCGATCGACTGCGGATCCGAGCTCTGCCGCGGCCGAACGGTGGTCGACCTCTGGCGCCGCACGGAGAACGACCCGAACGCGCTCGTCGGCGTCGGGATCGACGGACGGGCCTTCATCGAGCTCCTGCACGAACGGATCGCGAGCCTCCACTAGAGGGGACTACCGGCACGCGTCGAAGCAGGCGCGCATGGCGCGACGCCGCAAGAAGCGCACCCTGAAACCGCGCGTGCCCTCGCGGGTCAAGCGCCGCAAGCGCGCAGCGAAGGAGCGCAGCCACCACCATCCCGAGCTGATCGGCCTCGGCCTCGTTGCGGTCGGCCTGTTCCTCTCGACGCTCGTCTACCTGGGATGGGAGGGAGGCACGGCCGGCGGTGGAATCGTGGACGGCCTCTGGGCGCTCGTCGGTGACGCCGGCTACCTCCTCCCGGCGGCGCTCGTCGTCGTCGGCTCGCTCATGCTCGGCCGGAGCAGCCTCGTCAAGGTTCACCCCTTCCGCTGGGGCCTCGCGTCGACCGCGCTCGGTGTTTTCCTACTGCTCGCGGACTCAGGCGGGTACGTCGGCACCGCACTCGACGAGGTGGTCGGGACGCTGATCGGCCGCAGCGGGACGCTCATCGCCGGCACCGCGTTCGCGCTCGCGGGAGTCCTGCTCCTGTCGGGCGCGTCCGTCGGCGTGCTCGTCCAGCGCAGCGGCGGCGCCGTCCGCCGCGCCCACACCGCCGCCAGGCGCCGGGTCGAGCGCCGGTCCGTGCTCGACGACGGGCCGCTGGCGCCGGCGATCCCGCTTCGGCCGCGGGACGACCATCCACCCGTCGACGCGGTCTCGGACTTCCCTGACGTCGTGGGCCAGTCGGAGCCGCCTCCGCTTCTTCACTCGCTGGACGACGAGCCGACCGAGACCACCGAGCAGGGGATCCTGTTCGAGCCGCCGACGCCGGCGAAAGTGGCCTACGTGCTCCCCGAGCCGTCGCTGCTCAAGCGCGCACCGGCCCGACCGGCCGGAAAGTCGGACAACGGCAAGGTCGCGGAGTCACTGACCAGGGCGCTGGCCGACTTCGGCGTCGACGCGCGGGTCGTCGGCGAGATCACGGGCCCCCGGGTCACCCGCTACGAGCTCCAGCTCGCGGCCGGGACGAAGATGTCGAAGATCTCGGCGCTCAAGGACGACCTCTCGTACGCGCTGGCGACGACCGAGATCCGCATCCTCGCGCCGATCCCGGGCAAGCAGGCCGTCGGCGTCGAGGTCCCGAACCTCTCCCCGAACCTGGTCACGCTCGGCGACGTCTTCGATCAGCTCCCGGCGACGGCGAGCCCGCTCTCGGTCTGGCTCGGCAAGGACATCTCCGGCAACGCCGTCTGGACCGACCTCGCGCGCATGCCGCACCTGCTGATCGCAGGAACCACTGGCGCCGGCAAGTCGGGCTGCATCAACACGATCCTGACCTCGGTCCTGCTCCGGGCGACCCCCGACGACGCGCGCCTGATCCTCATCGACCCGAAGCGGATCGAGCTCTCGCTGTACGAGTCGATCCCACATCTGCTGACGCCGGTCGTCTCCAGCCCGAAGGAGGCCTCGATCGTCCTCACCAACGTGCTTGCGGAGATGGAGCGCCGCTACGAGCGCCTCGCCACCGTTCGGGCTCGCAACCTGCCCGAGGCGAACCGGGCATTCCGCCAGCGCGGCGAGGAGACCCTTCCCTACCTGCTCGTCGTCATCGACGAGCTCGCCGACCTGATGATGATCTCGCCGCAGCAGGTGGAGGACGCCGTCATCCGCCTGGCGCAGAAGTCCCGCGCCGTCGGGATCCACCTCGTGCTCGCGACGCAGAGGCCGTCCGTGGACGTCATCACCGGGATGATCAAGGCAAACGTCCCCTCCCGGATCGCGTTCGCCGTCTCCAGCCAGACCGATTCGCGCGTGATCCTCGACCAGGCGGGCGCGGAGAGCCTCCTCGGCCAAGGCGACATGCTCTTCAAGCCGCTCGGGACCTCACGGCTCCAGCGCGTCCAAGGCGCCTATGTGACCGAGGAGGAGATCGCCCTCCTCGTCGAGCAGTGCCGCAGCCAGCGGGGCCAGGAGCTGGACGAGTCGCTGCTCGAGGCGCCCGAAACGCCGCCGGAGGAGCTCGGCGACGGCGACGAGGACTTCGACCCCGACCAGGACCCGCTCCTCGAGCGGGCGATCGAGATCGTCGTGCAGACGCAGACCGCGTCGGTCTCGCTCATCCAGCGCCGGCTGCGGGTGGGTTACACACGGGCGGGCCGCCTGATCGACATGCTCGAGCGCCGGGGCATCATCTCCGGCTACGAGGGCTCGAAACCCCGCCGAGTGCTCGTCGACGAGCACGCGATCCTGGCTAGCCGCGACTAACTTTCACCGGCCCTTCACGTCTGATGCTTTCGGGGTTAGCATCACCTTTTGATCTCTAGCGTTGGAAGAACCTCAAAGAAGGGGAGGATTTCAGTGAAGGTAAGACGCCTCATGCCTTGGGGGCTGCTCGTCGTGGCTTTGACAGCCATGCTCGTTGCAGCGCTCGGGGCAAGTGCCGCTCCGACCACGTCGACTGCCAACGAGCGCATCTCGCTCGTCACCGACGTCGGACGGCTCAACGACCGCTCGTTTAACCAGCTCGCCTACCAGGGCCTGCTGCGCGCCGAGCGGCGGCTGCGCATCCGTAAGCAGGTCTTCGAGTCGCGCTCGCCGGCCGACTACACCCCGAACCTGCGACAGGGCGCAACGACCGCGAGCGCGCTGACGATCGCTGTCGGCTTCCTGCTCGCAAGCGATCTCAACACCGTCGCGCAGCAGTATCCGCAGCGGAACTTCGCGATCATCGACTTCGCGCAGGGTGACCTGGCGAACAAGCCGCGGAACGTCCGTGGTCTGCTCTTCAACTCCGAGCAGGCAGGCTGCCTCGTCGGCTTCATGGCCGTCAAGCAGCTCATGCGCGAGGGGAGGCGGCCGATTCTGAGCGCCGTCGGCGGGATCAAGATCCCGTCGGTCGACTCGTTCATCGCCGGCTACCGCTTCTGCGCCCGGCGTGCGAATCGCCGCGCGGTCGTCCGCATCGGCTACTCGCAGAGCTTCACCGACGCGGCCAAGTGCAAGGAAGTCGCGCTCAACCACATCTCCCGTGGTGCGAACGTGGTCTTCCAGGTCGCTGGCGGTTGCGGCCTCGGCGCCCTCAGCGCGGCCAAGGAGCGCCGCAAGTGGGGCATCGGCGTGGATGCGGACCAGAAGTACCTCGGTGCGCACATCCTGACGAGCGCCGTCAAGCGCGTCGACGAGTCCGTCTACCAGTCGATCCAGGCCATCCAGCGGGGCACGTTCCGCGGTGGCACGAACGCGTTCTTCAACCTGAGGAACAAGGGCGTCGGCTACGGCAAGGTGAGCACCCGCGTTCCGCGGTCGATCATCCGCCAGGTCGAGGCACTGAAGCTGCTGATCATCCGTGGTCGCGTGAAGGTTCCGGCCAAGGTCTAACGCTTCACCGAGCACGTCGTTTGATCCCGAGGGGCGGACGGAAGTCCGCCCCTCGTCGTTCCCCGGCTCCATAGAATCGCGGCCGATGGCCGACGCGCGCGCCGACCAGGCTGCGGTTCCCGTCCTCGAGCTGCGTGGGATCACCAAGCGGTTCCCGGGAGTCCTCGCGAACGACCACGTCGACCTGGATCTCGTCCGAGGCGAGGTGCACGCACTTCTCGGTGAGAACGGCGCCGGCAAGTCGACGCTGATGAACATCCTCTACGGCCTGTACCACCCCGACGAGGGCGAGATTCACATCAAGGGGAAGCGCATCGCGATCGACTCGCCGAAGGCCGCGATCGAGCACGGGATCGGGATGGTGCACCAGCACTTCATGCT
>DASZEE010000048.1:0-17421 GCA_035941215.1 Gaiellaceae bacterium | reverse complement strand
ACGTGCTCGAGCGCTTCGATCCGATCGCGGAGCCGGGCTGCCTCCTCGTAGCGGAGGCTCTCGGCCAGGTGCGCGAGGCGCTCTTTGAGGCGCGGCAGCGGCCCGCCTTGGAGGAGACCGCCGAGCTCCTCGGCCGTGCTCCACGCGAGCGCGCGGGCTGCAAGCGAGGCTCGTCGGCGGCTGCCGATCGGACCGAGCTCGGTCGCGGTCTTGCTGACGACGAAGTCCTCGCCGCGGCGCTTCAGGTACACGCCGTGCTCTTTCCGGCGGCTGCGGGAATTGGCGGGCGGCTGGAGCTCGCGGATCAGCCTGAGCTCCTCGAGCGCGGCCTCGAGCTCGGAACCCAGTACACGCCACTCGATCCGCTCGAGCGCGAGCAGCGCAGCCTCCACGGACGGCCGCTGGCTCTCGCTTCGGAAGTAGGAACGAAGACGGGCGCGCAGATCGCGGGCCCGACCGACGTACAGCACCTGCTCGTGGCGATCGCGAAAGAGGTAGACGCCGGGCCGCGTCGGGGCCCCCCGCGCCAGAGAGCGCTTGTCGTAGACCCGACGCTTGCGAGGGGCCGCGAGCGCGCGCAGCTCGGAGAGCCGCCTCGCCCCGAGCTCCTGCGCCAGCCCGATGAGGTGGACCAGCACCTGGGCCGTCGCCTCGGCATCGGGAAGGGCGCGGTGACACGGTCTGGTCGGGACGCCGAAGAAGTGGGCGAGGGAGGCGAGGCCGACTCGGCGGAGGCGGCCTTCGAGCAGACGACGAGCGAGCGCCGCTGTGCAGAGCGGCGGCTCGGACAAGCATCGACCGTGCTGCAGGAGCAGCTGCCGCTCGAGGAAACGCTGGTCGAAGCGGGCGTTGTGCGCGACGAGGAGGTCGTCGCCCGCGAAGGCAAGGAACCGCTTGAGGACGCTGGAGACGGACGGCGCGCGCCGCAGCTCCTGCTCACGCAGCCCGGTGAGACGGGCTACCGGTGCCGGGAGCGCGATGCCCGGATTCACGAGCGACTGAAAGGAGTCGACCGGTTCGAGCGCCCGAACGCGAACGGCCCCGACTTCGCAGATGCGGTCGCGTGCCGCAGCGAGCCCGGTCGTCTCCAGGTCGAAGACGACGAACTCGGCCTCCTCCAGCAACGGGTCGGCTCGTCCTCCCGCGAGCGAGACGATTGAGCCCACGCAGACGACTCGACTGTCGCCGGCGGTCACTTCCGCCAGCAGGGAGCAGGCGAGACCCTCGGGGATCGAGGACGTGGCAAAGAGCGAACGAGCAGCCTCGACAGCGGAAAGTGACCCGCGCTCCTCGAGCGTGTCCACCAGCCGGTTGAGCCCATCGAGTGCGAGTTGCACGCCGAAATCAAAGCGAACATACGTTCGCTTGGCAAGATCGGCCGTCAGCTGGGCGTCGCGGCTTCCGGCGTCGCGAGTGCCGTCTTCGCGGCTGCGACCTTCTCCCGTCGGGCCTTCGTCAGCTCCTGCACGAAGATCTGGATGGTGGCGGCGAGCGGCACCGCCGTCAGCGCGCCGAGCACGCCGAGGAGCGCGCCGAACAGCGTCACCGAGACGATGATGAAGAAGCCCGAGAGCTTGACCGCCTTCCCCTGGATCTTGGGCGTGAGGATGTTGTTCTCCACCTGCTGGTAGACCAGCACGACGACGAGCATGATGATCGCGGCGGTGAGCCCCTCCTCGGCCCAGATCGCCGGCACGAGGATGAAGCCCGCGATCGTGGCGCCGAGGTTCGGGATCATGTCCAGCAGGCCCGCGATCACGCCGAGCGCCACCGCGGAGCTCGACCCGAGGAGCCACGCGGTCGTCCCCTGAGTGACCCCGGCGATCGTCGAGATCACCACCACGCCGATCGCCCAGCGGGAGACCGAGGCGGTGACGCGCTCCCAGACCGCCAGCCAGCGCTCGTCCTCGCCGGGCATGAGCATGCTGGCGAGCGCCCGCTTGAGGTTGGCGATGTCGCTGAGCAGGAAGAGGCAGATGAAGAGGATCGTGAAGGCCGCCAGGAAGATCCCGAAGAAGCTGCCCGCAATGCCGAGCACGGACTTGACGGCATCCGGCACAGAGGTCGAGATCGTCTCGGCGCCCGCCTGGACGTTCTCCGCGGCGCCGGTGTCCCCGAGGAAGTCGAGCTCGCCGGAGTCGCGCAGGCTCTGCACCGTCGCCGGCAGCTCCTGGAGAAAATCGCGCACGGCGCCGACGAGCGGAACCAGGAGCAGCAGGGCGAGCACGGTGATCGCAAGGGCGATTCCCAGCACGGTCACGGTCGCAGCGAGCCCGCGTGACATGTGCGTCTTCGCCATCACGAAGCGCACCGGATACTCGAAGACGAGCGCCAGGAAGATCCCGACGAAGACGATCAGGAACGTGTCGCCGATCGCCACGAACGCGGCCAGCACCGCGATCGCCGCCGCCACGAGCAGGATTGTGCGGACGGGGAGGACGAGCTCGACTCGCCGGGTGTCGCCTGGGCCCACTGAGCCGAAGCCTACGGAGGGCATCGGCGGGATCAGGACGTCCCGCGGCTGACAAGATCCGGCCGTGCCTGCAAACGAGGGCTATTTCGGCGAGCGCGTCGCGTCCGTCTACGACGAGCTCGGGGCGGAGATGTTCGACCCGGCGGTGGTGACGCCGGTCGTCGACCTGCTCGAGGAGCTGGCCGGCGAGGGCCGGGCGCTCGAGTTCGGGATCGGCACCGGCCGGATCGCGCTACCGCTCGCCGAGCGCGGCGTGCGCGTCGACGGGATCGACAGCTCGGAGGCGATGGTGTCCCGGCTGCGGGCGAAGCCGCAGTCGAAGGACGTCGAGGCCACGATCGGCGACTTCTCGACGACTCGCGTGGAGGGCGAGTTCTCCCTCGTCTACCTGGTGTTCAACACCATCTTCAATCTGGTGACGCAGGACGCCCAGGTGGCGTGCTTCGAGAACGCCGCGGCACATCTTCGGCGTGGAGGGACGTTCGTGATCGAGACCGGCGTGCCCGATCTCCAGCGCCTCCCGCTCGGCCAGACGATCATTCCCTTCCGCGCCGACCCGGAAGGGCTTTCCTTCGACGTCTACGACGTGGTCACGCAGCGGTTCAGTTCCCAGCACTACTACTTCTCAGAGGACGGAGTTCAGGCGTTTCCGGTCGAGCTGCGCTACGCATGGCCGGCCGAGCTCGACCTGATGGCGCGCCTGGCCGGCCTGACTCTGCGCGACCGGTGGGCCGGATGGCAGCGGGAGCCGTTCACAAGCCTCAGCCGGAGTCACGTCTCCCTCTACGAGAAACTGTGAGAGACATGGTTCCCGAATCGCCCCTCGAGCCGACCGAGCAGGGATTGGTGCCCAAGGAGGACGGCTGGTTCGTCCTCAACGCTCGCGACGCGCCGTGGCGGGCCGCGCCTGGCCGCGGAGCCGTCTGCGTCTTCGAAGGCGAGGCGGACTTCTCCCAGTTCGGAATCAACCTGCGGGTCCTCGCGCCGGGCGAGCCGATGTCGATGTACCACTGGGAGGCAGACCAGGAGGACTTCCTCGTCCTCGCCGGCGAGGCACTGCTGATCGTCGAGGGCGAGGAGCGTCCGCTCCGCCGGTGGGACTTCATCCACTGTCCGCCCAAGACGAAGCACGTGATCGTCGGGGCCGGAGCCGGGAACTGCGTCGTGCTCGCCGTCGGCGCCCGCGACCGCTCGACCGGAGCGGGGTGGGGCGGCTACACGGTCGACGAAACCGCGCTTCGCCACGCCGCCGGTGTCGAGGAGGAGACCACGGACGCCGGGCAGGCCTACGCGCGTCTACCGGGGCGCGAGCCCACCGGGTACCGCGAGGGCTGGCTCCCGGACTGACGCCGCCGGGCCGCGTCAGCTGAGCTCGGTCGGAAGCTCGAAGACGGGAAACAATTCCGGGTAGCCGGCGAAACCGGTGATGCCGGCGACGCGATCGCCCTCGAGGGCGAAGACCATGATCCCGTAGCCGCGGAACGGCTCGCCCGGCGACTCCTGGACGAACGCCGCGAGCGCCGGCTGGCCGTTGGCGCGCGTCGGCCGCAGGCGGATCAGCTCGAGCCGTCCGTCCATGGGCACTGTCGAGAAGAAGGCGCCGATCTCGGCCGGACCGACGACGTGCATCGGCTCCGGCGGCATCGTTAGCAGCGCGTCGTCCGCGAGCAGTACGGTCAGGCGCTCGATGTCGACGGCCTCCCACGCCTCCACGAACCGGCGCATCGCAGCCTTCTCGGCCCGCTGGTCTGCCGGCCGATGCGCGCGGGCGAGCGTGCCCTCCCGGCGCTCGCGATCGACCCGCTCGCGCGCCCGCTGGAGCGCGCTGTTCGCTGCAGCCACGCTGATCCCGAGGACCTCAGCGGTCTCGCGGGCCGACCAGCCAAGCACGTCCCGGAGGACGAGCGCGGCGCGCTGCCGCGGCGGGAGGAGCTGCATCGCGGTCACGAACGCGAGGCCGATCGTCTCCCGGCGCTCCGCTTCGCGATCCGGAGTCGCGGGCTCGAACAAGACGTCGGGATACGGCTGGAGGAACGCGTCCACCGACGCGGCGTCCCAGCGGCCGCGCTGCTCGATCATCCGCAGGCAGACATTTGTCGCGATCCGGTAGCACCAGGATGAGAGCTCCGCCCGTGGCTCGAAGCGGCCGATGCCGCGCCACGCTCGCAGCATCGTCTCCTGGAGGGCGTCGTCGGCGTCGTGCACGGAGCCGAGCATCCGGTAGCAGTGCGCGTGCAGCCGGCGGCGCAGCGGCGCGGTGAGTTGGACGAACGCCTGCTCGTCGCCCGCCGCGGCAGCCGCCAGCAGCTCCATGCCGCGTCGCTACTCCCCCGGCGGCGGCGCGCCGAGCTCCGTCCACGACGGAGCGTCGAACGACCCGGGCTTGCCGCCGAGTGCAATCAGACGGATCCCGTCGGGCCCCGGGCGGATCTGCCGGAACTGCTCCGGGCCCACACGGGCCATCAGCCCCGGCCGAAGCTCGAACTGCTCGTCCCCGGCCACGAGCGTCGCCGACCCGGAGATCGGGATGTAGACCTCCTCCTGGCTCGGGTCGAACGCGTCGGCGTCGTGGTTGTGGTTCGGGTAGTCCTCCCAGTGGGGAGGCAGCGTCAACACCTGCATGCCCCACGCGGAAACTCCCAGCGTCGCTCGCGCTCGGCGCGCCACCCCGCCGTGAATCGGATCCATCTCGTCGATCGCCGCCACCGTCACGTCAGTCGTCGCCACCTGTGCCACTGCGGCCTCCTCTTCCGAGCGGGCCCGACGGGCCCATCGAGAGTAGAACCCGCGGCGACCGTCGAACTCATCGGACGGTCACTGGACGCAGCCTGAGTGCGGCGGAGCGACCCGCTACTTCTTCGGCCCGTCTCCAAGGGGCCGGGCCGGCGCCGGCCCTGGGGCCTGCAAGATCTCCGGACTCGGGCCTCGATCGGGCCGCTCGGCCTCAGGCCCTGTGCCACGGGCGTCTGCCGGCTTCGTCCTGCCTTGAAGCGCGGTTCGGATCTTGGCTGCTGCCTTCGCTGCTGCCCGATTCTGCCCGCCTCCGGCGGCCTGCCCGAGCGGCGTCGCATGCTTCGCGGACTTCGCGGACGTCCTGCCAGCAGGTGCCCAGCCCTCGGCCTTCGGCTCCTTCGCCTTCGCCGGCTCCGGCATGGCATGAGTGATCAGAGCGCTTTGAGCCACACGCGCCGGACGAGTCGTCGGTTGGCGCTTCTCCCCGTGTCCTCCCGGAGCCGAACGGGCAGTTCGAGGCCGGGCCGGAGCGCGCTGGTCGACCCGAGCGATCGGCACGGCGAGCGACGCGACACGGTTTCGCTGCGGCGCATCGGAGTCGACCGCCCTCTGCGTGGGCTTCGGCTCGATTGTCTTCATCGTCTTGGGCTCGACGGTGGTGACGCCCACGCCGACGCCGCCCGCGACTGCCGCGGCCGCGCCGACTGCCGCTGCCTTCGCGGCGAGCCCGGTCCCGATCCCCGTGGCGCCCGCTCCGGCTACGCCGGTTGCCGTGCCGCCGAGCGCCGTCGAGCCTGCGGCTGTGGCTCCCAGGCCCGCGGCTGCGGCGTGCTCCGGTCGGAACAGGAACAGTGAGGCCGGAATCGGCAGTGCCGAAAGTCCTCTGAGAGCCGCGCGCTGCCGCTTTTGAACGTCGGCGTGGCGCACACAGGTCGCGCACTCGCGCAGATGCGCCTTGAGTCGCCGCGCGACGCGCCGAGGTAGGCGGCCATCGAGGCGGCGAAGCAGCGCGTCCTCTGCCTCGGTGCAGGTGAGCTCTCCCTCGAGCTGCTCGGCAAGCGCGCGCCGCGCGCGGAAGATCGTCGCTTCGAGGGCGCTCTGCGTCATGCCCATGAGCTCGGCGATCTCCGCGTAGGAGCGGCCCTCGAACTCCCGCATCACGAGCGCCGAGCGGTGAGTCGGGGACAGCTGCTGAAGCGCCCGCAAAAGGTCTCCGAGGCTCGGATCGCTGCTCTCGGAGGCGTCATGTGCGATCCGTTCGTCGTCGAGCTCCACTTCGACCGGTTTTCCCTGAATGCTTCGGAAATGCCGGCGGACCTCGTTGTGCGCAATCGTCAGGAGCCAGTTCTCCGCCTTGCGCGGTTTCGTTCCTCGCGCGACCGAGCGGTACGCCCGCAGGAAGGTCTGTTGGGTGACGTCCTCGGCATCTGCATGCCTGCCGAGCACCGCGAACGCATACCGGTAGACGGACGGGGCGTGACGACGGTAGAGGCGATCGAAATCGGCGCCTCTTTCCAAGTGAAGAACCGCTGACACAAGCCGTACCTTTCCACCGGCCCGCTTACGGAAACTTTACGGCCGGTTCTCGCATGTTTCCGGCCTGATGCGGGTCTACCACTCGAACAGCAAGCCCCATCCCAGGAGCCACCAGGGGAGTCGACTCGTGCGGAGGTACAGAGCCTGAAACACGCCGAAACCCTGAGAACCGGGCGCCGCAGACGGCGGGAGGCCGAGCCACGGCGGACGGTCGCGCGGAACGTCGCGGTCGCGTCCGCCTCGGTCCTGGTCCTGGCGTTCCTGACCGGCTACGCGCTCGCCGGTCCTACGCCCGAGCTGACCATCACGGTCGGCCCGGTCGTGCCCCAGCCGGGCGCGACCGCCGTCGTGCAAGGGCGGGTCCTCGAACCCGACGACAGCGGGCTGGGCGGCTTGCGCATCGAGGTACGTCGGGGCCGTCTGCTCGCCGGCGAGTCGGTGAGCGACGGAACCGGCAGGTTCCGGGTGGACATCAAAGGCAGGTGCGGCGTGTACCGCGTCGTGCTCGAGGCCACGTGGCAAGGATCGAGGCTCGACGGCGGGACCCAACGGCGCCTGTGCCCGGGAGATGCACTTCCGCTCGACGCACGGGTGATCACCCACGGTCACATCCTCTGGGTGCCGGGGCCGCGCTGATGTCGCGCGTCGACGTCACCTGGCTCGGATATTTCATGGCGGCGGTCTCGCTGTACTACGTCGTCCTCTTCGTTCTCTCGCTCCGCATCTTCGCGCGGCGGGATCCCTATCCCGGCCCGCGGCCGGGCATGGCGCTGATCATCCCCGCGCACAACGAGGAAGCGGTGATCAGCGAGACCCTCGAGTCGCTGGTTCGCCTGGAGTACGACAGCTACGCCCTGATCGTCGTCAACGACGGATCGACCGACGCAACCGGCGAACGCGCCCGGGCGTTCGAGTCGACCGGGCGCGTACTCGTCGTCGATCGTCCACCGGAGGAGGCCGGCAGAGGCAAGGGAGCAGTCCTCAACGAGGGGTACCGCGTGCTCGGCCGCCTCCTCGAGCAAGGAGATCCGCTCGTCGCGGACTTCGGGGGCGACGTCGTCATCGGCGTCATCGACGCGGACGGCCTGCTCGAGCCGAATGCCCTCGCCGAAGTCGCTCGCCTCTTCGCCGATCCGCGCGTCGCCGGCGTCCAGATGGGCGTCATCATCGGGAACGCGCACGAGGGCCTCATTGAGCGCTGCCAGGACCTCGAGTTCGTCGGCTTCAGCCATCTCGCGCAGGCCGCGCGAGATCGCATCGGATCCGTGGGTCTCGGCGGAAACGGGCAGTTCACGCGCCTCGCCGCACTCCAATCCCTCGGCCGGCCGCCGTGGACGGACTGCCTGACCGAGGACCTCGACCTCGGCCTCAATCTCACCCAGCTCGGTTGGAAGATTCGCTACTGCCGAACGACGTCGGTGACGCAGCAGGGCGTCCGGACGGTCCGGGCATGGCTTCGCCAGCGGACGCGGTGGGCGCAGGGGCACTACCAGTGCTGGCACCACGTGCCGAAGCTCCTATCGGCGACGGACGTGCCCCTGGCGACACGCCTCGATCTCTCGCTGTACCTCCTGTTCGTGGCGTTCGTCATGTTCGTGGCGGCCAACCTCGCCATCGCCGCGGCCGGCGCAATGGGCGCGATCTGGGTCAGCAACGAGTTCCTCTCCTTCATTCCGCCGGGCCCGCCCAGGAACATCACGATGGAGGTGATCGGCCTAGGCCCGGTCGTGATGCTGCTTACGCGGTATCAGCAGCACAGCCCGCACCCCCTGCGCTGGTGGGAGCTGCCGGCGTACGGCGCGGCGTTCGGGTTGTACGTCTACCTGTGGACGCTCGCGTCGGTGGTGGCGTGGTTCCGCCTCGTCGCGGGCCGCGTCGGGTGGGCGAAGACGAGACGCGTCTCCGAGGAGGTCGCCTCCCGGTGAGGGTCGCCACGATTCTCGGCACCCGGCCGGAGGTCATCAAGCTGGCACCGGTCGTCGGTGAGCTCCGGCGGCACCCCGGCACCGAGTGCGTCCTCGTGGCGACGGGACAGCACCGCGAGATGGTCGACCAGATGCTCCAGCAGTTCGGGCTCGAGGCGGACGTGGACCTCGGCGTGATGCAGCCCGAGCAGCGGCTCAGCGACCTCACTGCAGAACTGATGCGCGGCCTGGGCAGAACACTCGCGGCTGCTCGGCCGGATTGGGTACTCATCCAGGGAGACACGTCCACGACGCTCTGCGGAGCGCTCGCGGCCTTCTACGAGTCGGTTCCCGTCGCACACGTGGAGGCCGGCCTCCGTAGTGGAAACGATCGCGCGCCGTTCCCCGAGGAGGCCAACCGGCGGCTCGTGACCTGCATCACCGACCTCCATTTCTGCCCGACTCCGGGCAGCGCGGCGAACCTCGTTGCCGAGTCGGTTCCGCCCGATCGGATCATCGTGACCGGCAACACGGTCATCGACGCGCTGCTGTGGGCGGTCGATCGAGCGCGAGCGCTGCCCGCGCCGGTGCCTCGCGTGCGCCCGCGCCGGATCCTCCTCACGCTGCACCGGCGGGAGAGCCACGGCGACGCGATGCGAAACGTCTGCGAGGTCGTCCGGGCGATCACGGGGAGAGGGGACACGGAGGTCGTCTTCCCCGTGCATCGGAACCCTGCTGTCCGCGAGGTCGTGCTGCCGCTCCTCGCGGGCGTCGAGGGCGTCCACCTGTGCGAGCCGCTCGACTACCTCGATCTCGTCCACGTGCTGGACTCGTGCGATCTTGTCCTGACCGACTCCGGCGGTCTTCAGGAGGAGGCTCCGGCCCTCGGGAAGCCCGTGCTCGTCCTCCGGGATACGACGGAGCGGCCGGAGGCCGTCGCGGCCGGCGTCGCACGCGTGGTCGGCACGACGCCTCACCTCGTCCATGCGGCGGTGAGCACGCTCCTCGACGACCAGCGGGCATACCGGGCGATGGCGCATCCTGAGAACCCGTTCGGAGACGGTCGGGCCAGCGCGCGCGTGGTGAGCGCTCTCGCCGAGGGCCACGCCGCCCGGCGGGCCGCGTGATGGGCAGCGCAGCGACCGACCGCGTGCGGCGCCGACCCGCAGCGCACGGCCGCTGGATTCCGCTCGCAGTCGTCGCGACCATCGTCGCCGCCGTGCTGCTCCCAGTGCGCGAGCTCACCCGTGAGCGCGCGCCCGATATTGCCCCGGTCGTGCTCCCCGAAGCGATTCAGCCCGCCCCTCGGATTCCGCACGCGGCCACGGTTCCAGCGGAGTCCTCGCCCCGGGTTCGGGCATTGATCCTCTATGACGTGGCCGGGCGGTGGGGTGGGCTCGGCGAGCTGTACGCGACCATGACCGCCAATCTCGTCGGCCACTTCGGACGCTGGACGGCCAAACCCGTCCGGGACTACCGGCGCGGGGAGGCCGGTCGGTACACCGCCGTTCTGTACATCGGGTCGACGTACGACGAGCGGCTGCCCGCCGCATTCCTCGATGACGTCCTTCAGACGAGCCGGCCGGTCGTCTGGGCCGGCTACAACATCGCGCAGCTCGAACGCCGGGCCGGCGACTTCCGTTCACGCTACGGCTGGCGCTCGCTCGCGCTCGACCGCAGGCCGGTACCCGAGGTTCGCTACAAGGGCCGATCGCTTACGCGCTGGACGCGAAACCAGGCGGGAGTCATGGGCTACGAATCGGTTGACCGCTCACGCGTGCGGGTGCTCGCCGAGGCGGTCCGGGCGAACGAGACGGCGTTTCCGTGGGCACTGCGCTCGCGCAACCTGACCTACGTCGGTGAGGTGCCTTTCCAGTACACGAGCGAGACCGATCGCGTTCTCGTCTTTGCCGATCTGCTCTTCGATGCCCTTGCGCCGAGAACGCGCGAGCGCCACCGCGCCCTCGTGCGTCTGGAGGACATCAATCCACTCAGTGATCCGAAGCAGCTACGAGCGGCGGCCGACTACCTCCATGGCAAGCGGATCCCGTTCGGGTTCGGCGTGAGCCCGTACTACCGCGACCCGGAAGGACGTGAAGACGGGCCTGACGACCTCCGCCTCCGCGACGCGCCCGAGGTCGTCGCGGCGTTGAAGTACCTCACGCGAAAGGGGGGTGTCCTCGTCGGCCACGGCTACACCCATCAGTGGGACGGCGGCAGCAACCCCTACAACGGCGTCACCGGCGACGACGTCGAGTTCTATCGCGTGACGGAGACGCCGGACGGCGAGATTCAGCAGGTCGGACCGGTGCCGTCGGACGATTCCGTCAGTTGGGCGGAGAGCCGGATGGTCGCCGCCAACCGCGAGTTCGCCGCCGCGGGCCTCCAGCTCCCGCGCATCTTCGAGTTCCCGCACTACGCGGCCTCCGACCGGGGCTACCGGGCTGCGGCACGCCGGTTTGCCACGCGCTGGGAACGCAGCCTGTACTTCGGGGGTGTGCTCGGCGACGGCCCGGTCTCGTATCGCCGGTTGGAGGGCCAGTTCTTCCCCTACGTCGTCCGCGATGTATACGGGAGCAAGGTCCTTCCGGAGAACCTCGGCTCGATCACCCCGACAACGTGGCACTCCTACAAGGCGCGGCAACCGCAGGACCTGGTCCGAGCCGCCCGCGCGAACCTCGTCGTGAGAGACGGATTCGCCGCGTTCTATTTCCACCCGTTCCTCGACCTCGACTACCTTCGGCGCACTGTCGAAGGCATCGAGGCGGCCGGGTACCGGTTCGTCGATCCAACGTCTCTCTGAGCCGAGCGAGCACCGTGTCACTCGGGGGAGGGATTCGGCCGGCCGGACCCAGGGCGATACGAAACTCAGCCGCCCATGAGTTACGACGATTACGACTACACGGCGCGCGCAACATGGCTGCGCAGCCCGTGGATCCCGCTCGTGCTCGCGGTGCTCGCGATCGTGATCGCCGTCTTCTCGTTCGTGCGCCAGCAGAGCGCCCTTGACGCGGCGAACATCGCTCAGCTGAAGGCGCAGCGCATCGAGCGCGAGCTCGGGTTCGTGCACAAGGACAACGACAAGCTCGCTGGGCGGGTCAGGTCGACCGAGCGCGAGCTACGCGTGACGGGGCTTGCCGGTCGCGCCAAGAAGAGCGTCTTCACGGTCATCGCCGGCCGGAGCATCGGCACTGCGTTCGCCGCGTGGCGTACCGGCGAGGGCACGTTCTTCATCACCGCCAACCACGTGGTGCAGGGGTGGAACGGCGGCGTCGTCCTCCAGAAGAAGAAGGGCACGTGGGACGGCGACGTCGTCCGCCGCGACCCGAAGAACGACCTCGCGCTCGTGCTCGTCGAGGGCCGGCCCGACGGTGCCAAGCCGCTGTGGCAGAAGCGGCTCCGGGCGAAGCCGAAGGTCGGCGACCGGCTGCTCCTGGTCGGCAGCCCCTACGGGCTCGGCGGGACGGTGACGACCGGGATCGTGAGTCGCGTGACGCCGAAGACGATCCAAACCGATGCCGCGGCGAACCCGGGCAACTCGGGCGGCCCGGCAGTCGACCGGAAGGGCCGCGTCGTCGGCGTCCTGGTCTCCGGCGGCGGACAGAACATCAACTTCGCGATCCGCATCGAGAAGGCCTGCGTCAAGCTCCGCCGCTGCTGAACCGGCACCCTGCGCCGAGCGCCTAGGATGGCCGTCTTGGCCACCCCCGCCACCGGAGAGCTCGAGGTCCAGCTCGAGCAGCATCGCGCCGAGCTGACGGCGTACTGCTACCGCATGCTCGCCTCGCCGTTCGAGGCGGAGGACGCCGTGCAGGAGACGATGATCCGTGCGTGGCGCGGGATCGACCGGTTCGAGGGACGCGCGGCTCTGCGCTCCTGGCTCTACCGGATCGCGACGAACGTCTGCCTCGACATGCTCGCCGGGCGCGAGCGTCGTGCTCGCCCGATGGACCTCGGACCCTCGCGCGAGCCGGTCGAGGCGAACCTGAACACCCTCCCGGAAGTGACGTGGATCGAGCCGATCCCCGACGGCCGTGTCGTGGCCGACGGAGATCCAGCGGCGGTCACCGAGGCGCGCGAGACGATCCGCCTCGCTCTCGTCGCGGCGCTCCAGCACCTTCCGCCTCGGCAGCGCGCCGTGCTGATCCTCTGCGAGGTACTGCGCTGGAAGGCGAGCGAGGTGGCCGAGCTGCTCGAGACGAGCGTCGCATCGGTCAACAGCGCCCTCCAGCGGGCCCGTGCCACGCTCGACGCGAGCGACGTGAGCGCGGCGGAGACGTCGGACTCGGTCGACGAGGCCGACGCGGATCTGCTCGCGCGCTATGTCCGGGCCTTCGAGGACTACGACATGGAAGCGCTGACCTCGCTGATCCGTGAGGACGCGACTCAGTCCATGCCGCCCTACGACCTCTGGCTCAGCGGGCGCGAGGACATCCTTGCGTGGTGGTTGGGGCCGGGCATCGCATGCAAGGGCTCTCGCGTAGTTCCCACGGTCTCGGCGAACGGCTCGCCCGCATTCGGCCAGTACAAGCCGAGCCCGGAAGGCGGCTACGAGCCCTGGGCGCTCCAGGTGCTCGAGGTCGAGGAGGGCCGGATCGCAGAGCTCACGTTCTTCCTCGACACCGACGCGGTCTTCCCGCTGTTCGGTCTCCCGGCCCGCCTGGACTCGTAGCGGCGTCCTTGTCTCAGTCGGGCAGGACGTCGGTCAGGCCCATGAACTCCACGAGCTCCAGGAGCTCGGGCGACGCATTGCGGAGCCGGACCCGGCATTGGTGCCGGCGGGCGCCGAGCTGGAGCCGGCACAGGGCGTCGACCGTCACCGCGTCGGGCTCGACTCCGTGGACGTCGCAGAGGACGACGCTTCCCGGGGCATCCCCGAGGAGCGTGCAGACACGGTCGCAGAGGCCCGAGAGGTCGGCACGCGTGATCGGGCCCCGAATCGCGAGGCCGACGGTTCTTGGCGCGGTTGCGCCCATTGCACCTAAGACCGGTCGCACCGGGGAAACTCATCGCGGGAAGACCGATGAGTTCCTCGACGTTGTCCCGTCTATGCCTGTGAACACGATGACAGCGCCGAAAGGAACACGCCCATGACCATGCTGGACACGCGAACACGGTGGCTCGCCCTCTACGTCCTCTGTCTCGGGGACCTGATGATCGTGCTGGACGGCACGATCGTGAACGTCGCTCTGCCCTCGATCCGGGACGACCTCGGCTTCTCGCAGACGTCGCTCGCCTGGGTCGTGAACGCCTACCTGCTGACCTTCGGCGGCTTCCTGCTGCTGGGCGGCCGGCTGGGCGACCTCTTCGGCCACCGCCGGCTGTTCCTGTCCGGCATCGCGCTCTTCACCGCCGCATCGCTCGCGTGCGGCGTCGCCTCGTCCCAGGGATTCCTGATCGCGGCACGCGCGGTTCAGGGGCTCGGCGGGGCGGTCGTCTCCGCCGTTGCGCTCTCGCTGCTGATGATGCTCTTCACCGAGCAGGGGGACCGCGCCAAGGCGATGGGCGTGTTCGGGTTCGTGCTCTCGGGCGGCGGCGTCGTCGGCGTGCTCGCCGGAGGGATCCTCACGGACCTGCTCAGCTGGAACTGGATCTTCCTCGTCAACCTGCCCGTCGGCGTGGCGGTCTTCCTGCTGACGCTTCGGCTCCTCCCGGCCGACGGCGAGGCGATGGCAACCGGGCGCGTCGACTTCGCCGGTGCGATCACCGTCACCGGCTCGCTGATGCTCGCCGTCTACGCGATCGTGAACGGCAACGAGGAGGGCTGGGGCTCGGCGCAGACGCTCGGTCTGCTCGGCGCCGCAGCCGTGCTCATGGCCGCCTTCCTGGTCATCGAGTCGCGGATCGCGAACCCGCTGATGCCGCTCGGCATCTTCCGGAACCGCAGCGTCTCCACCGCCAACATCCTGGGCGGTCTCATGGCCGCAGGGCTGTTCGGCTACTTCTTCCTCTCGGCGCTGTACCTCCAGCTCGTGCTGGGCTACAGCCCGCTCGAGGTCGGCCTCGCGTACCTGCCGGGAACGGTGCTCTGGGGTGCCTCGTCGTTGCTGCTCTCCGACCGGCTCGTCATGCGCTTCGGGATCAGGCCGCCGCTGATCGCCGGTCTGGGCCTGATGACCGTCGGGCTGCTGCTCTTGGCACGGACGCCGGTCGATGGGAACTGGCTCGTGGACGTCCTCCCGGCGACCCTCGCCGCAAGCCTCGGCGCCGGAATCGCCTTCAACCCGATCCTGCTTGCCGCGATGAGCGGCGTGGGGCAGGAGCAGGCGGGGCTCGCGTCCGGCGTCGTCAACACCGCGTTCATGATGGGCGGCGCGGTCGGGCTCGCAGCGCTGGCCGCGATCGCGGACGCCCGGACCGAGAGCCTGGTCGACTCCGGCGAAGGAGCGCTCGAGGCGCTGAACAGCGGCTACAACCTGGCGTTCCTCGTGGGCGCGATCTTCGTCGTGGCCTCCGCGCTCGTCGCCGCCACGCTTCCGCGTGGCGAGCCTGTGGGCGCGCACGGCGAGGAACCGAGCGGCGTGCCGGCCGCAGCCGAAGCCGAGTAGCAGATAGGAGAGGCCCCGCACCGGCGGGGCCTCTCTTCGGACTTGACATATCGACAAACATCGTTACGATAACCATCGATATGAAGACGCTGGACATGATCGACTGCTGCCGGCCGCTCGGAGCGCCGACCCTCGACGAAGAGGAGGTCGAGGCCACAGCGGCGGTGTTCAAGGCGCTCGCCGACCCGGCCCGCGTGAAGATCGTGAACATGCTTGCCCGGGCGGACGAGCCGGTGTGCGCCTGCGACTTCATCCCGGGCCTCGGCCTCAGCCAGGCCACGGTCAGCCACCACCTGAAGAAGCTGACCGATTCCGGGCTGCTCGACCGAGAGCAGCGCGGCAAGTGGGCCTACTTCAGTCTCAATCCCGAGGCAGTCTCGAATCTCGAGAGCCTCGTTCGAATCCCGGAGGTGATCCGATGAGTACGACGGCGGACCAACTGCGAGAGCACGTTCGCGAGCGCTACGCGCAAGCGGCGCTGTCGGTCGATCGAGGCGGCTGCGGCTGCGACGACGACGGCGGCTGTTGCGGCAATGCCGGCTGCGACGGCGAGGAGGGCGCCTTCGGCGACGCCCTGTACACGATCGAGCAGCGCGGCGAGCTTCCGGACGCCGCGGCCCTCGCCTCGCTCGGTTGCGGGAACCCCACGGCGGTCGCGGAGCTTCGCGAGGGCGACGTCGTGCTCGACCTGGGCTCGGGCGGCGGCATCGACGTCATCCTTTCGGCGAAGCGCGTCGGGCCGACCGGCACCGCCTACGGCGTCGACATGACTGACGAGATGCTTGCCCTCGCGCAGAGAAACGCAGTCGAGGCGGGCGTGCGGAACGTCCACTTCCTCAAGGGCGTGATCGAGGACGTTCCGCTTCCGGCCGACTCGGTCGACGTCGTGATCTCCAACTGCGTGATCAACCTCTCGACCGACAAGGCGGCCGTGCTGACGGAGATGGCGCGCGTGCTCAAGCCAGGCGGGCGGATCGGCGTCTCAGACGTCGTTGCCGAGGATCGGCTGAGCCCGGCCGAGCGGGCAGAGCGGGGCAGCTACGTCGGCTGCGTCGCGGGCGCGCTTTCGAAGGGCGAGTACCTCGCAGGTCTCGAGGCAGCCGGATTCGAGGACGTGACCGTCGAGTTCACACACCGCGTGGCCGACGGCATGCACGGCGCGATCGTGAAGGGCGTGAAGGCCGCCTAGCCGACCGTCGCTGAGCTCGTTCTCAGCCGCCGTGCGCTCCGCAGGCGTCTGCGCGGAGGCGACGCCGCTACGCGCGCCCGTCACTTCGTCGAGCGTGGCGCGCTCGTGCGTTATCGGCGCGCCGTGGCGCCCCTTGAGGCTCTGACTACGATCACGGGGCGGGACGGAATCCCGCCAGACGCATGGACCAGGCCACTTCGGCAACCGTCGACGCCCCGCGCCGCTGGACCGGCGTCGTCCGCCTGCCTGCGGAGGACCCCGGCGTGCCCGATACCCGGTCGCCGGCGCGGCTCCTGCTCTGGGTCGGGCGCCACCAGATTCCGACGCTCGTCGCCGGCGTCTTCTTCGGCGTCCTCTGGATGGTCGCCCAGGCGCTGATGCCCTTCGCGATCGGCCGGGCGGTCGAGGACGGGATCGTGAACGGCGACAATCGTGCGCTCGCGGCGTGGGCGCTTGTGCTTCTCGGCCTCGGCGCCGTGCAGGCGGGGGCGGGGATCATGCGCCACCGCTACGCGGTCTTCAACTGGCTCCAGGCCTCCTTCCGGCTGGCGCAGGTCGTCTCCCATCACTCCGCGCGCTCGGGCCCGGCGGTGCGGGGCCGCCTTTCGACCGGCGAGGTCGTCGCGACGGTCTCGAATGACGCGATGCGCGCCGGCGGCGCCTTCGACATCACGGCGCGGCTGTCCGGCGCGCTCGTCGCCTACGTCGTCGTCGCCTTCATCCTGCTCTCGTCGTCCGTCGTGCTCGGCCTCGTCGTCCTCCTCGGTGTGCCGGTGCTCGTGCTGCTGCTCGGGTTCGTGATCAAGCCGCTTCAGGCGCGGCAGGCCGAGCAGCGGGAGGAGGTCGGCAAGCTGACCGCGCTCGGCGCGGACACCGCCGCCGGGCTGCGCGTGCTGCGCGGGATTGGCGGCGAGCGGGCGTTCTTCAACCGCTATCGCGATCGCTCGCAGGAGGTCCGCCACGCCGGCGTCCGAGTCGCACTTCCCCAGTCGACGCTCGACGCCGCGCAGGTCTTCGTCCCAGGGATCTTCGTCGTGC
>DASZEE010000047.1:0-25263 GCA_035941215.1 Gaiellaceae bacterium | reverse complement strand
GCCCGCGCCGAGCTCGGTGTGGTACGGCTGCATGACGACGCAGTCGCGCGCGGCCCAGTACGCCTGGAGCTCGCGGATCATGTCCTGGAAGTTCAGCGCCACGGGTCGCGCCATCCTACTGAGGTGGTGTGATTGCGCTCCTGGCTGGGAACAGCCTGCATATGGCCGAAACTCGCGAGGTTCGCGTTCAGGAGGTCAAGGCGTTCAAGACGAACTCTGGCAACACGCGCTTCGTGCTCTTCGACGACGCAGGCAACGAGTACACGACTTTCCGGGAAGGGATTGCGCGCAAGGCGGTCGAGGCTGAGGGCCGTCGCGCCCGCATCAAGTTCCACGAGCAGGAGCGAAACGGCTTTACCAACGTCTATCTCGACGGGGTCGAGCTGCTCGAGGAGACGGAGTCCGGGCCCGAAACCGACCGTGAGGTCGAAGAGGCCGCCTGGGACGCGGCGATCGAGGCAGCCCCGCTGCTCGTCGGTGGCGATCGGAAGCGCAAGGTTCCCGCCGACCAGCTCTTCGAGACGCTGAAGCCGTTCAAGGATCGCGTCGCCGAGGACATCAAGAGCGGCGAGGACGCTCCATGACCCTGTCGGAGGGCGGGCCGAAGCCGAACTTCTCGTAGAGCGCGTGCGCGTCCATCGTGTGCAGGATCCAGCGCGTCTCGGCGTACGGCCCGTTGTCGATCATCTCGCGCACGAGCTCGACCCCGAGGCCGCGCCCGCGGTACTCCGGCAGGACGTAGACGTCGGCCAGATAGACGAAGTGCGAGTCCCCGATCGCCCGCGCGAAGCCGATCTGCCGCTCGCCGTCGTAGAGGCCGACGACGCGGATCGCCTGGCGGACGAACTCCTCCATCACCTCGCGCGGCCTCCCGGGCGCCCAGTACGAGTGATTCGCGATGAAGTCGTGGACGGCGTCGACGTCGACCCGGTCGCCGTCGTCGTCGAGCTCGAGCCCCCCGGGGAGCTCGCGCTTCACGCGGAGAGCGTCCGCAGGCGAAAGCCGCCGTGGAACTCGTACGACGAGGCGATCACGGCGAGCGCATCGCGGGCGGCACGGGCGGTGAGCTGGACCATGCCGGCGTCGGCGAGCGGCGCCCGGAGGAGCCCCTCGATCCCATGCAGGCCGGCCGCGGAAAGCGGGATCGCGTCCGTGCGGCAGTTCCCGCAGACGGCGCCGCCGGCCCTGGGCGAGTAGCCGACGAGCCCGCTCTCGCCGCCGCATTCGGCGCAGCTCGTCAGATGAGGAAGGTAGCCCGAAAGCCAGAGGAGCTTCAGCTGGAACGCGAGAACGAGCGGGTCGAGCGCCGGGCGGCCATCGCGGGTCTCCACCTCGTCGAGCAGGTCGAGAAACCTCGCCAGCGCCGAGAAGGCCCGGTCGTTGGCCTCCTGCTCCGGAAACAGCTTCAGCATCGCCTCGAGGCCGACGAAGCCGACCGAGAGCCGGTAGTGGGTGTCGCGCGCAGCGCTGTGTGAGCGGATCAGCTGGACTCCGGTGATCGTCTGCAGCTCCCCCCTCCCCTCGTGGAGGACGAGCTCGACGTGGCTCAAGGGCTCCAGCCGGCCGCCGAACCGCGACTTCGTGCGGCGGATTCCCTTTGCGACCGCCCCGATCCGCCCGCGCTCGAGCGTGTAGAGGTGCAGCACCCTGTCGGCCTCCCCGAACCGGAGCGAGCGCAGCACGATCGCCTCGGTCTTGTAGCTCCGACCGGCCATGGCCCAAGTGTAGAAGCGGCGCCAGTCGGGAAAATCGCCTCCGATGGCGCGAATCGAGCTCTACACGACGCGTTGGTGCGGCTATTGCGTTCGCGCAAAGGCGCTCCTCGAGGGGCGCGGGATCCCGTACGACGAGATCCTGCTCGACGACGATCCAGCGTTTCGCCAGACCGTCCACGACAGGACCGGCGGCTGGACGGTTCCGCAGATTCTGATCGACGGCAGCCCGATCGGCGGCTACGTCGAGCTGTGGCGGCTCGACCAGGCGGGCGGCCTGGACGAGCTCGCCGAGGCCGCGTAGCTACCTGACGGTCAGCGGCGTCCCGACCGGAAGCAGCCGCGCGAGCCTCACCATGTCGCTGTTCCGCAAGCGGATGCACCCGTGGGACACGCGGCCGGGCAGGATTCCCGGCGCATTGGTTCCGTGGATCCCGATGAAGCCGCCGCCCGGCCAGTCGGTCAGGACAGGGGAGCGCGCGCTCGTCCCGAACGCAACCGGCCCGTAGAACGGGTCGTCGAACCCGAAGAGCATGTTCCGCACGTAGAACTGACCGGTGGGCGTAGGCCACTGCGGCCGGCCGACGCCCACCCTCGACCAGAACACCGGCTTCCCCGCTCGGTAGAGCGTCAGCGCCAGCCGGCGGCGATCGACGAGCACGTGTGTCCGCACGGTCCGCCAGTTCCCGAGCGTCCGCCTGGGAACCCAGCCGGTCGAGTTGTTCGGGAGGATCGGCAGGCGAACGCGCACCCACACGCCGCTCGCGGTTCGCCGGCCCTCGAGGGCCTGGACGAGGTTGGTCGTGTTCTCCGGCGTCAGAAGCCGGAGCCGGGCAAGCGGCCGTGCGGTCCCACTAGGGCCGCTGCGAGCGACGACCCGTCGGATGACGAACGCCCAGCGATAGGTCGCCGTGGCGCCGCTGCTGAGCGCGAACCGGGTCGCCTTCCGGGCAAGGACCTCCACGTCGACGCGGCGTGTCCTCGGCGCGACGGCCGGATCGTCCGGCTGCGCCGTGAACGTCAGCGAATACTTCCGCCCCGCGTGCGAGGCCGCAGGAGTCCAGGCGAAGCCGGCGGCGGCCGGGTTTCCCGGGGTCGTCCTGAACGTGGCCCCGGGCGGGACGCCGGCCGCGCCGATCGTGATCGTCGCGCTCGGCGTGGCCTCCGCAAGGGCAGCGAGGTTGAACCGGAGCGGGTCACCGGGCGCGGCCCGAAGCTTCGTACCCTCCGCGGGCGTCGGAGGCGCCCAGCTGGCCGGCGCGGGGCTTTCGAGGCGCGCACCGGCATCTGAAACGGCGAAAAAGAGCAAACCGACGCAGATCCCGCAGAACAACGCCGGTATGAGGCGCGACAACGACTGCATCCCCTCGCGCCGCAGCTGTTCTGTGGAAAAGGCTAGCGGACAGTCAACGGCGTGCCAACGGGCATCAGGCGGGCCAGGCGGACGATGTCGCCGTTCCTCATCCGGATGCAGCCGTGCGAAACGCGGCCGGGAAGGATCGACGGCTGGTTCGTCCCGTGCAGCCCGATGAACCCTCCGCCGGGCCAGTCGGTCAGCACGGCCGAGCGCGCGCTCGTGCCGAAGGCGATCGGGCCGTAGACGGGATTCCCGAATCCGTAGAGCTGGTTGCGGATGTAGAACTCGCCGCGCGGTGTCGGCCAACGGGACTGGCCCACGCCGACCGGAGCGCGGAAGACGACCTTGCCGCGCCGGTAGAGCGTCGCGTTCAGGCGCCGGCGGTCGACGACGAGGCGCGTCCGGAGCTCTTTCCAGTCGCTCAGCATCCTGCGCGGCACCCAGCCGGTGCGGCTGTTCGGCAGGGTCGCGAGGCGAACGCGGATCCAGACGCCGCGCTTCGTCCGCCGGCCGTCGAGCGTGAGCACGAGGTTCGTCGTCCCTTCCGGTGTCCACCGGCCGAGGCTGCCGACGACTGCGCCGGTCTTCCGCGGCGCGCTGCGCGCAACTCCCTGGCGAAGGACGAACGCGTACCGGTAGAGATGCTGCTTCTCGCTGCTGAGGACGAAACGCTCGGGCTTGCGGCGTGGCTTGGGTTTCGGCTTGGGGGCAGGCGCGCGGACGACGAGCGTCACGCGGCGCGTCGCGGCCGGCATGCCCGGCGCGCTGGGCTGGGCTGTGAACGTTACGGGGAAACTGCGCCCGGCCAGGGAACGCGAGGGCAGCCAGTTGACCGACGCCGACGCCGGATTTCCGTCTCGGGGCTGGAAGGCAGCGCCGGGCGGCAGGCCGACGGCGCGAATCATGACCGAGACGGCCGGTGCGCCCGGCGCCGTCGCGCCGAGGGCCACGCTGAGCTGCCGGCCGGCGACCGCCTCGAGGCGCGCACCCTCGGCGGGCGTGGGCGCAACCCAGGTCGCGCCCGGAACGGCAGCCGGACGGTTGCCCGACCAGGGAGCGGCGTGTGCGAACGCGGGCAGCGCGAGACAGAGCGCTGCCGCGCCGACGACGAAGGCACGGAAGCTCGACCCCATTGACCGCAGCAGGCTAGACGACATGTCGGGCGAATTGAAACGACGGGCCCCGGGCCCGTCCCTGGTCAGCGGATCGTAACGGGTGTGCCCACCGGCATCAGCCGGTCGAGCCTGCGAATCGCCGGGTTGGGGATGCGCACGCAGCCGTGTGAGACCCGACCGGGCAGGATCCCGGGTTGGTTCGTCCCGTGGATGCCGATGAACCCGCCGCCGGGCCAGTCGGTGAGCACGGCCGAGCGACCGTTCGTCCCGAAGGCGAGCGAGCCGTAGATCGGGTCGGTGAAGCCCGTCAGGCGCTCGCGGACGTAGAAGCGTCCTGCGGGGGTCGGCCAATGCGGCTCCCCCACGCCGACGATCGTCCGGAAGGCGGGACGGCCGCGGCGGTAGAGGGTGGCCTGGAACCGAGACCGGTCGATGACGAGGTGCGTGTCGAGCCGGACGAACGGCCCCACGGCCTCACGCGGGATCCACCCCATCGAGCCGTTCGGCAGGATCGGCAGCGGCACACGAACCCAGTACCGGCCCTGCGGGTCGATCCGCCCGCTGGACAGGAAGAGGACGTGCGGCACGCGCTCCGGTGTCAGTGGCTTCAGCCTGGCGACGACGCGCGCGCTCTCGTTCGGCGTCGCGCGTGCCGCGACCGCGTACTGCAGGACGGCGTTGTGGGAGCTGCCCCCGGTCCTGCTCGAGAGACGGAACGAGCGCGACGCGGTCCTCCCGACGTGGACGCGAACCGTGATCCGCGGCGCGGCCGAGACGCCGTCCGCCGCGCTGAAGACGAACCGCCACTCCCCGCGCTGGCTTGCACGCGGACGCCAGCGGAAGTCCACCCGCGCCGGAGCCTCGGCGATCCGGACGAGCCGCGCGCCGGCCGGGAGCTGGTTGACGCGGATCCGGACCGAGGAGCCGAACGAGCCGGCCGCTTCGAGCCCGAGGCGGAACTCGCGTCCGACGCCGGCCGCGTACGCCGTCCCGGTGTCGGGCGTCGTCCCCTGCCAGACGACCGTCGAGCCCTGGCCGCCGGCGGTCGCGGGCGCCAGCACGGCGAGCACGGCGACGACGAGCGCAGGCAGCAGCGCCCTTCGTGCTCTGGCTGTCGATCTCCCGTTCACCTGACCCCCGTCCGTTCTAGCAAGAGAGGGCGACCATCCGGCCGCCCTCTCCGTGATCCGCTGCTTTCGGGCTTAGCCCGTGAAGGGCGGCCGCGTCCTGGCCCGAACTCGACCCCGCGTGCCCTGGCCCTTCTTCTTCGCCTTCTTGACCTTCTTGGCCTTCGGCTTCTTGTACTGGTCGATCGCCGGGCCGCGCTTCAGGACCTTGATGACGTCCTTCGGCGTGACGACCCGCTTGACGCTGACAGCTGCATCCTTCGCGGACGAGGACGCGTAGCCGACGCCGCCGACTGAGGCGAGCGCGAGCAGCATGACGGCCGTCAGCGCACCGACGAAGGCGATGCGAAGCGAGCCTGCGCGCGAGCGGCGACCGTCATTCCTGACCCGGGCCTCGAGGCGATGGACGAAATCTGGTGCAGGCTCCGGGCGGCCGGCCCGCAGCTCGGCTTCGAGGTCGAGTCCCTCGTGCCGCTTCCGCCAGTAACGCATTTTCGATGAACCCCCTGGAATCGTTTCAATGGTCTTGCACCACCTACTACTCGGATGCGCTCGGTTTCCTTACAGCCTCCGCTTCGTCGGCTCCGAGGATTCCGCGCAGCCGGCCGAGCGCACGGTGGAGCGCGACCTCGATCGCGTTCGTCCTTGCGCCCAGCAGCTCCGCAATCTGGCGGGCGGTCAGGTCCGCCCCGTACCGGAGCGCGATCAGCTCGCGATCACGCTCGTCGAGCGCGGAGACGGCGCGCGAAACCGTGAGCCGGCGAATCGTCTCCTCCTCCAGGTCGGTCGTGTCCGCGGAGTCCACGTCCTCCGTGGCGTACTCCGTCTTCGACCAGCCGCCGTCCACGCACCGCTTCGCGATCCCGAGCAGCCAGGCGACGGGCTCGCCCTTCTTCGGGTCGAAGCTGTTGCGGTAGCGGAGAGCCCGCTCGAAGGTCTCGCTCGTGACGTCCTCGGCGTCCGGGCCGTCGCCCAGGCGGTAGGCCGCGTAGGCATAGACGCGCTTGATCAGCGGCGCTGGATCGGCGAGCGGATCCCGCCGGAGCACTAGGGCTCCTCGGTCTCGCGGAACTCGCGGATCTCAGCCGCGAGGGGGTTTAGGCGCTCGGCCTCGCGCAGCGCCGCCTCCCGATCGGCGCCGGAGCTCGCCTCCGCGAGCCGGAGCCACAGCAGCCAGTCGCCGGGCTCGTTGTCGATCGCGTTTTCGAAGCTCTCGCGCGCGCCGGCCAGGTCGCCCCCGGCGAGCTGTGCCTCGCCCAGCCGCTGCCACGGCTCGGACGACCACGGCGCCCAGTCCTGCGCCTTTCGGGCCTCGTCTGCCGCCTCGTCGAGGTCGGGCGGGCTCGCGACCGCCGCATCATCGCTCGCGGCCCGCGCGCTCGACCCGACCAGCCCGACGAACGCCGCTCCGGCCATGAGAGCCGCGACCACCCCGGCCGCGACTCTGAGCCGGAACCCGGGCACGAGCTCCGAGCCCGACGGTGCTCGGAGCACGATCAACGCCGCGCCGGCTGCCAGCGCGGCGACGGTGATCGCCGGCAGCTCCCAGTCCCAGTCGACCCCCGCGTGGACGAGGTAGGCGACATACGCGCCGAATGCGCCCGCCGCAAGCGGATGCCGGCGTGCGCCGAAGGCGGCGGCGACCGGGGCCCCAAGCGCGAGGAGCAGCGCGGCGAGCCCGATCGGACCCAGCTCGCCGAGCGTCTCCAGGTAGAGGTTGTGGCTGTCGCGCACCTTGTGATCGAGAGGACGGTGCTCGTTCCAGTACTGCTCGTACGTGCCGGCTCCGCCGCCAAGCAGGGGGTTGTCTCTCCACTGGTCCCAGGCTTCCTCCCAGAGCTCGGGCCGGTAGCTGCCCGAGAACGTGAACAGTCGCTCGCCCAGATCCGTGGCCGAGCCGGCGGGCGGCGCCGTGAACGCGTCATAGGCCCTTTCGGCCATGTCGACGGGACCGCCGAACCGGACCACGACCGCGATCAGGGCCGCCAGGGTCACGAGCGCAACCGAGGCCGCGAACCCCAGTCGGACGTTTCGCGGCGGGACGTACCGTCGCTCGGCGACGGAGAGGCCGACCGTCGCCACGGCCGCGACGAGCGCGAGCACGGCGATGACGATCGCGAGCTCGCCGCCCTGATCGGTCGCGACGCTGAGCGGCGAATCGGTCCGGGTGAGCCCTTCGTAGCTCGAGCCGATCGCCGCCGCGAGCAGGGCGGGCGCTCCCACGACGAGCAGCGCCACGATGAGCTGCAGCCTGCGAGGATCGAGAGCGACGGCGGCCGCGAGGCCCGCAGCGAGCGCGATCCACGCGCCCCGGCTGAACGTGAAGTACAGGGCGGGGAGCAGCACGACGAACGACGCACCTGCGAGCGCGCGTACGGCCACGTTCCGTTCCCGCGCCGTAGCGCCGAGCGCGAGGAGCAGCCCGATCGCGACGAAGACCCCGAAGCCGTTCCAGTAGCCGAGCGGCTCCGACAGCCTGTACCCCGACACCGGGTCGTAGGTGCCGAGCCGATCCGGAAACAGTCGCGTCGCGAGCCCGTAGGCGGAGACGAGGACGAGCGCGGCGAGCACTCCGCGGAGAAGGGCGGGAGCCGTCTCGCGCCGCACGACCAGGACAAGCGCCGCGGCCACGCCGGCGTACGCGAGCATCCGGAAACCCTCGAGCACCGTCTGGGTCGTGTTGTCGCTCCATACGAGTGACAGCCAGGTCCAGGCGGCGAGTGCGGTCAGCCCGCCGAGGAACACGCCGGCGAGGCGACCCCCATGCAATGCGGCCCGGCCGAGGAGCAGCCATGCGATGACGAGCCAGAGCGCGACGAGCGCCGTCCAGCCCCACGCCGGCGGGAAATAGCCGCCGTCGGCAGCTCCGAGCGCCCCGACGCCGGCGGCCGCGGCGATCCCGACGGCGACGTGCGAGAGGTCCGGTGCGAAGGCGCGCGGGCGCACCGCTGAGGCGGCCGCATCTGCACCGAGGCTCTCCGGCTGGGCTCCGCGCACCTCGCTCAGAGGGTACAGCGGGCGCCTGTCGGCTTCTGCTCGCTACCGGCCGTAGGTCTCGGCGTACCAGCGGAACGTGTCCGCGAGGCCGTCATCGAGCCCGACGGTCGGGCGCCAACCGAACGCGCTCCCGGCAGCGGCGGAGTCGATCGCGCTTCTGGTGAGCTCTCCGGACCGAAGCGGTTCGAGCTGCGGCTCGACACTCGTCCCGGCAGCTCGCTGAAGGCCGTTCAGCACGTCGAGCACGGACACCTCGCGTCCCCAGCCGAGATTGAACGTCCCGGCCGCCGGTGTGTCCGCGAGGGTGACGAACGCGCGCGCGATGTCGGCCACGTGGACGTAGTCGCGTGTCGGCGTGCCGTGGCCGTACGCGACGACGGTCCGGCCGAGCAGGAGCCGCTCGCTGAAGATCGCGACTACGCCGGCCTCCCCGTGCGGGCTCTGACGCGGCCCGTAGACGTTTCCGAGCCGCAGGACGGCGTGGTCGATCCCGTGGAAGCGCGCCAGCGCGCCGACGAACGCCTCGGCGGCCTGCTTCGAAGCGCCGTAGGGCGAGAGCGGTTGCGCGACGTAGGACTCGTCCGTCGGGATCGGCGCGCCTTCGCCGTAGAGCGCACCGCCCGTCGACGCGAAGACCGTCCTGGCCCGGTGCTCTGTCGCCGCGTTGAGGATGTTGAACGTGCCGAGGACGTTGGAGTCGAAGTCCCGCCTCGGATCCTTGACCGAGACCGTCACGCTCGCCTGTGCGGCAAGGTGGCAGACGTACTCCGGCTGGAAGTCCGCGAAAGCACCGTGGACGCGATCGGCGTCGGCGATGTCGAGCTCGGCAAGGGTCGCCCGGCCCGGGACGTAGTCCCGCGACCCGGACGAGAAGTCGTCGACGACGAGCACGTCGTCGCCGCGCTCGACGAAGGCGTCGGCGACGTGCGAGCCGATGAATCCGGCTCCGCCGGTCACGACGACTCTCACGTCAGCGTCCGGTCCCGTTCGGGACGAGCGGCTGGCACCTCGGGCAGTACCACGTGCCGCGACCGGCCGCGCGCGTCTTGCCGATCTGGTCGCCGCACCGATAGCAAGGCTCTCCGTCCCGGCCGTAGACCCGGAGGGCCGTTTGCATCCGACCTTCCGCGCCGTCCGGCGTGCGGTAGTCGCGCAGCGTGGTTCCCTGGCGTGCGATTCCGGCCTTGAGAGCGTCGCGAACCGCCTTGTGGAGCCGTTTCAGCTCGTGTTCGTCCAGGTCGCCGGCGGGCCGGAGCGGATGGATCTGCGCCCGCCAGAGCGCTTCGTCCGCGTAGATGTTGCCCATGCCGGCCGCGGCGCGCTGGTCGAGGAGGGCCGCTTTGACCGGGGCTCGGCGGCGATCGAAGCGCGCGGCCAGGCTCGCGGGCGTGAAGGCGCGGGTCAGAGGCTCCTCCCCGAGGCGCTCGGCCAGATACTCCGTCTCCTCACCCGGCTCGAGCAGCAGCCAGGTGCCGAATCTCCTGACGTCGCGATAGCTGACGTCCGACCCGTCGTCTAATGTGACAACGACTCGGAGATGCGGATCGTGCTCGGGCGCTCCGCTGCTCTCGTGTCGCATCGTTCCCGTCATGCGGAGGTGGATCAGGAGCACACGACCCGTTTCGAACCGAACAATCAGATACTTGCCGCGCCGCTCGACGGCAGCGACGACTTCTCCTTCGAGCTCTGCAGCGACCTCACGTGGCTCGACGGGCCGGGTCACGCGGGGGTCGAAGATCTCGACACGGTCGAACCGTCGGCCGACGAGGACGGGCTCGAGGCGGGCACGAACCGTCTCGACCTCGGGCAGCTCGGGCACGGGGCTAGCCTAGCCGCGGCCTTGCGGGGTCGGCCTTGCCTAGGCGAGGGTCTCGAGGATGACGCCTCCCGGCGGCGGAGCCTCGTCCGCCAGCTCGTAGGCGGCTTCGACTTCGGCCACCGCGGCATCGGCGGATGCGTCGTCTCGCGCGTGGATCTCGGCGAGGATCTCACCACGGTCGACCGTGTCGCCGCGCTTCGCCCGGCAGACGATGCCGACGGCGTGGTCGATCGGCGCGTCCTTGACCGCCCGGCCCGCGCCGAGGTGAACCGAGGCCATGCCGACGGCGAGGGCGCCGAGCTGGGCGACCGCTCCGCTCCGGCTTGCCGCGAGCTCGCGCACGACGGGTGCCCGCGGGAGTGCGTCCTCGTCGGGATCGCCGCCCTGCGCCCGGACCCAGCGGTCGTAGGCCTCGAGCGCTGATCCGTCTTCGAGGGCCGCTTCGACGCGAGTACGCGCGTCGTCCGGGTCGGCACCGTCGCAGAGCGTCACGAGATGGGCAGCGGAGGCAACGGAGAGCTCCGTCAGGTCGGCGGGCCCGTTGCCGTGCAGCGTCGCGACGGCCTCGCGGATCTCGAGCGCGTTGCCGACGGCCTGGCCGAGCGGCTGATCCATGTCGGTGAGCTCGCAGACGACGCGGCGGTCTGCCCTGCGCCCGAGCTCGAGCATCGCCTCGGCCAGCTTGCGCGCGTCGTCGATCGACTTCATGAAGGCGCCGTCGCCGACCTTCACGTCGAGAACGATCGCGTTCGCCCCTGCCGCGATCTTCTTGGACATGATGCTGGCCGCGATCAACGAGACGTCCTCGACCGTCGCCGTGACGTCGCGCAGCCCGTAGAGCTTCTTGTCGGCCGGAACGAGCTCGGCGGTCTGGCCGATGATCGCAAGGCCGACGTCCCGCACCTGATTCACGAACTCGTCGCGCGAGAGCTCGATGCGGAACCCCGGAATCGACTCGAGCTTGTCCAGCGTCCCACCGGTGTGGCCCAGACCCCGTCCGCTCATCTTCCCGAAGGGCACGCCACAGGCGGCCACGAGCGGGCCGACGACGAGCGACGCCTTGTCACCCACGCCACCCGTCGAGTGCTTGTCGGCCACCGGCCGGCCGATCTCGGCCTGGAGGTCGATCGTCTCGCCGCTGCGAACCATCGCGTCCGTCAGCGCGTACGTCTCGCGTCCGCTCAGGCCGCGGAAGAAGACCGCCATGCAGAACGCCGCCAGCTGGTAGTCGGGGATCTGGTCGCGTGCGTACCCGAGCACGAGCTCGGCGAGCTCGTCGTCGGCGAGTTCCCCGCCGTCCCGCTTCCGCTGGATCAACTCGGCGGGGCGGATCAAGGCTCGACGATCGGCGCGCCGGGCAGCCCACGGACGCCCGAACGCCCACCCAGCCACCGGTTCACCGTGGCGCCGACGTCGCCGAACTCGCCGTCATGCCGCGAGCCGCGGGCGTTCCGGCCCTCGACGTACGCGAGCAACAGCGCGTGCTCGCGGGAGTGATCGGTGGACGGCGTCGTGGGATCGCAGCCGTGGTCCGACGTGATGATCAGGAGATCCCCGTCTCTCAGCGCGCCGAGCAGATCGGGAAGGCGCCGGTCGAAGTCCTGCAGGCAGCGGTGGAAGTTCACCGGGTCGTTGCGGTGCCCCCAGAGCATGTCGGTCTCGACGAGGTTGACGAAGATCACTCCGTCGTCGAGCTCTCCGAGCAGCCGCTCCGTGATCGTGATGCCCTCGACGTTCGATCTCGTCGGATGGGACTCGTCGATGTCAACGCCGGCGAAGATGTCGCGAATCTTCCCCACGCCGTGCACCTGATGGCCAGCGTCTCGAACGAGCGTCAGGTAGTTCGGCTGGCGCGGCTTCAGCGACCAGTCGTGGCGGTCCGGGGTCCGTGTGTAGTTGCCCGGCTCGCCCTCGAAGGGCCGGGCGATGACCCGGCCGACGGCGTGCTTGCCGGTCAGTAGCTCGCGCGCCGCCTCGCTCGCCGCGTACAGCTCCTCCAGCGGGATCGTGTCGACGTGCGCCGCGATCTGGAAGACGCTGTCGCCGGACGTGTAGACGATCCACTTGCCCGTCTTCTGGTGCTCCTCGCCGAGCTCGTCGATGATCTCCGTGCCCGACGCGGGCTTGTTCCCGAGCACGCCGCGACCGGTCCGGTGCGAGAACGGGTCGATGACCTCGAACGGAAAGCCGTGCGGGTACGTCGGAAAGGGCTGCGCAGTCACGACGCCCATGAGCTCCCAGTGGCCGGCCGTCGTGTCCTTGCCCTTCGAGCGCTCGAGCAGCCGGCCGGCGATCGCCGGCGCCCCCGGCTGGGGCGGACAGCCCTCGAGCTCCTTCACATTTCCGAGCCCGAACGCCTCCAGACTCGGGAGATCGAGCCCGCCGACGGCCTTGGCGACGTTTCCGAGCGTGTCGGAGCCCTCGTCGCCGTAGTCGGCCGCATCCGGCAACTCTCCCGCCCCGACGGCGTCGAGGACGATGACGCACGCCCGTGGCACATGTCTATTCTAAGTTCGGCATGGACACGGTTCTCGGCCTCATCGGCATGGTCATCTTCATCGTCGGGACGATCGCGCTCGCCGCCGGCGTCACCTACGCGATCGTCCGCATCTCGCCGACGAAGCGCCGCGAGAAGAGCTCGCCCACGCCTGCGGCCTAGACGGGCGAGAGCGGCAGGACGTCCTCCAGAGGCGCGTACTCGAGGTCGTGCGCCTCGGCGACCGCCTCGTACGTGATCCGCCCGTCCAGCACGTTCACGCCGCGCGCCAGCGCTCGATCGCGTGCGAGCGCCTCGCGCAGCCCGTGATCCGCGATCGCCTCCACGTACGGCAGCGTCGCGTTCGTCAGCGCCTTGGTCGAGGTGATGGGAACGGCGCCCGGCATGTTCGCGACGCAGTAGTGAGTGACGCCCTCGACCACATAGACAGGCTCGGAGTGCGTCGTCGGCTTGGACGTCTCGACGCAGCCGCCCTGGTCGATTGCCACGTCGGCGACCACCGAGCCCTCCTTCATGCCTGCGACCATCTCCCGAGTGATCAGCTTCGGGGCGAGCGCGCCGGGAATGAGCACGGCGCCGATGACGAGGTCCGCCTCGGCCACCGACTCCTCGATCTGGAGCGCGTTGGACATGAGGAGCGTGACGCGTGAACCCAGCACCTCCTCGAGGTGGCGCATGCGGTCGATCGAGCGCTCCAGGATCGTCACCTCGGCGCCCAACCCGAGCGCAATCACAGCCGCGTTGTAGCCGACCATCCCGCCGCCGATGACGACCGCCTTCCCGGTTGCCACCCCCGGGACGCCTCCCAGCAGGAGCCCCCGTCCGCCGCGCGGCTTCTCGAGGAACGTCGCTCCGGCCTGAGACGCCAACCGCCCGGCGATCTCGCTCATGGGCGCCAGGAGCGGCAGCGAATGTTCGTCGGCCTCGACCGTCTCGTAGGCGACGCAGGCGGCGCCGCTCTCCATCAGCGCCTTCGTGAGCTCCTCGCTCGCCGCGAGATGGAGGTACGTGAACAGGATCTGCCCCTCACGCAGCCGGCCGTACTCCTCGGCGATTGGCTCCTTGACCTTCAGGACGAGCTCGGAGTCGGCCCAGACCTCCTCGACCGACCCGATCCGCGCGCCGACGGCCGTGTAGGCAGCATCGGGGAACGCGCTTCCCTCGCCTGCGCCCTCCTCGACCACGACGCTGTGCCCGTGGCGCGCCAGCTCGAGCGCGCCCGCAGGAGTCAGCGCGACACGGTACTCATCCTGCTTGATCTCCTTGGCGACGCCGACGTTCATCGCCCTGGATTATTCCGCTACGCCGCCGCAAGCCGCTCGACGAGACGCCGCTCGTCGGGGCCGAACCAGGGCGGCGCTCCGGCCGGGGCGTTCTCGGCCGCGTGGCGCGGGTCTCGCGTCGCGGGAATCACCACGTCGACACGAGTGTCCGAGAGGGCCCACTTCAGGAGTGCCTGCGCCCAGGTCTCGACATCGAATGCGCGCAGCGGCGCGAGCTCCCGCGGATCCGGCTCGCGGCGCAGAAGGCGGCCCTTGCCGAGTGGGCGCATGACGATCACGGCCATTCCGAGCTCCGCGGCGAGCGGCAGGAGCTCCCGCTCGCACTCGCGCTCGCGAGGGTTGTACGGGAGCTGGACGGTCTCGAAGCGGCCTGTTCGCAGCGCCACAGCGAGCTCGGGGAACGCCGCCGGGTCGTAGTGCGTGACACCGATTCGCGCGATCCGCCCAGCCTCGCGCTCCTCCTCGAGCCACGGAAGGTGCTCGCGCCAGCCCACGAGGTTGTGCACCTGCTCCACGTCCACGCGGTCGAAGCATCCGCGCTGATCTGCGAACTGCGCCCGTCCCTGCTCGACCGACGGCGCCCAGATCTTCGTCGCGACGAGCGCAAGGTCTCGGCGTTCCGCCAGCGCCGCGCCGAGCGACCGCTCCGCCTCCCCGTACATCGGGGACGAGTCGACGAGGCGCGTCCCGGACGCGAGCGCCGAGTCCAAGACGGCCCGTGCCAGCTCCGCGTCGCCGCCAAACGTGTCCCAGGTGCCCAGGCCGACGACTGGCCCCAGCCTGCGCTCCTCCATCAGGTGGCGACCTTGTCCCGCGCCACCTCGCCCGCGGCGAACGCACACATGAAGAAGCACGGATCGTCCTCCAGCCTGCGACCCATGTGCGACATCGGCAGTCGTGCGCAGTCCTCGTGCCACCCCTCGACGTCGACTTCCTCGCGCGGATCCAGCCAGTCCGGCGCGTCGAGACCCCTCGGCCACGCGATCGTCACGTCTCCGAGACAGAGATCCAGGATCGCGCGGACATGGTGCGAGACGCCCAGGTGTCGCTCGCGCCTGTCCGCCTCCGACATGCGCACGGCGAGGATCGGCGTGCCACCCAGCGCCGTCGCTGTGTTGGCGGCGACGGCGGCGGCGATGCCGCCGTGACCGAGGAGCGTCCCCGTTCCGACGATGCCGGGGCCGATCGAGCAGATGACCGCGTCGAAGTCCTGCGCGGCGCACCAGGCGAGCGCAGAAGCCGGCGTGACCGCCTGGACATCGCCGTCGGTACACGGCGAGACGGCGACGGTCACCTCGAGCAAGCCTGCACGCTTCAGCGTCCGGACCGTGTCGGAGAGCGATACAGGGAGCGCACCGCCTCCGACCTGGACGTAGGCGACGCGCAGTCCCCGACCCAGGCCGGCTCGGACCGGCGCCAGCTGGCTGTGGAGCGAGCAGCAGACGACGGGCATGCCGTTCAGGCTCTCCGCCAGCGCTTCGTCCTCCTCGACGTGCTTCGTCGCCGCCTGGAGGGGCGTGTACGGAAGGGTCATGACATGCGCTCCGTCCTCCCCGCCGGCGTCGAGGCCCCGCGTGAGGTTGGCGTAGAGCACGTCGAAACCGCCAGATCCGAGCTCGAGCCGCCTCGCCTGGACGTTGACGATGACCTCGTCGCCGATCTCGACCGGCCCGGTCAGACGCGGGTAGGCGATCGTCGGCTCCCCGTCCACCTCGAGCCGCGTCAGGTCGTCGTGCTCCTCCGAGATGCCTGTGACCTTGCCGCGCCTAAGGCTGAGTGGCATGGCCTTCCCGCGCCACATCGACCAGCGCCAGCGTCACGTCGACCATGCGCTCGAGGTCGGCGACCGCGATGTGCTCGTCCGGCGTGTGGATCTCCATCATCCCGTTCGCAAGGTTCACGCACGCCTTGCCGCGCTCGTTGAAGACGTTCGCGTCGGCGCCGCCTCCGGTCAGGCCGAGGTGCGGCTCGACCCCCGCACGCCGGAGCGCCGCGCATGCGAGCGCGACCGGGAGGTCATCTCGGTTGAATCGGTAGCCGCGGTAGCTCTCCGCGACCGTGGTCTCCGCCTCGCACTGCTCCAGCGCCGCCGCGAACGTGATCGTCTCGAGGATCTCCCGCACGAGGTCCGAGAGCTTCTCCTCCCGGTGCGACCTGACGTCGATCGAGAACGAGCACCGCTCGGGGACGATGTTCTTCGCCGTCCCGCCGCTGATGAGCCCGACGTTTGCGGTCGTCTCGTCGTCCAGGCGGCCGAGCCGGAGGTCGGCAATCGCCCGGGAGGCCGCGGCGATCGCGGACCGGCCCTCCTCCGGAGCCATGCCCGCATGGGCTGCCCGGCCGCGGATCACCACCTCGATCTGACGCGCGTACGGCGCGCCGAGGATGACACCGCCGATCGGCGCTCCCTGGTCGTAGACGAACCCCGTGTCGGCCTCCAGGCGCGACGCGTCGAACGCCTTGGCGCCCTGGAGCCCCACCTCCTCCTTGGGCGTGAACAGGAGCTCGATGCCCGCGTGCAGGCGGTTCTCCGCCAGGATCCGGCGGGCCGCCTCCAGCATCGAGGCGACGGCAGCCTTGTTGTCGGCGCCGAGGATCGTCCCGCCGGCGTTTCGCACCACGCCGTCCTCGACGACGGGCTCGAGCGCGGCTGTCGGAGGGACGGTGTCGAGATGCGCACAGAGGAAGATCGGGACGCCGCCGTTCTGGGCGGTCGGCGCTAGCCGCGCGAGCAGGTTGCCTGCGTCCGAGCCGATCCGGGGGCCGGCGTCGTCCTCGTCCACCTGGAGCGCGAGCGCCTCGAGATACGCCTTGACCCGGTCGGCGACGGCGCGCTCCTCGCCCGGCGGGCTCGGGATCGCAGCCAGCTCTGTAAAGAGCTCGAGGACGTCCGACATCGGACCGAGTGTAAGTGGTGCCACGGGCCTGCCTTGAGGAAGGCCATGGCCTTTTCGGCCATCTTGCCCAGGACGGGCGAATGCGCGAACGTGGACATCGTGAGAGCCGAAGTGATTCGACTCTGCGCCGAATCTGCGCCGGTTTTGCCCAGCCGGGCGGCGGCGGGCGCGCCCGAAACTACGTTGACGTTTCTGGCAACCACACGAGGGAGACGCCATGAAACGCCTGCTGCTCGTCGCGATGCTCGCCGTCGCGACCACGCTCTTTGCGATCCCGTCGGCGCTCGCGGAGTCCGGCGAGGACGCGCGCGAGGACATCTGCGCCTGCTGGGACCCGCCACCGCCTCCGCCTCCGCCACCCCCGCCGGGTCCTCCGCCTCCGCCTCCGCCGCCGCCTCCACCTCCACCTCCCCCGCCACCGCCACCACCTCCACCTGTCTATGACCCGTGGTCACCGGAGATCGTCCCCGGCGAAGGCGTCGGCGACTGGCACCCGAATCCCGGTCCCGGCCCGCAGTTCTACGGCTCGACCTGCTATTCGAAGGAGCTCATGCGCTCCGCAGGCGGCGGTCCCTGGGGGCGGCGACTATTCCTCTACACGGTGTGGTGTGGCAGGTCCGGACGCATCACGTACCGGCAGAGCGCCGTCCGGACCAGCCACGACGCCTTCTGTTGGAACCCGACCGGCGCGAGGCATGAGAAGACGGCCGGGGGAGCGACCTTCGCGTTTGTCGAAGTTCAGGCGTGGGTCGAGGTCACCTGCGCCTCCATCCCAGTCGGGTGGCCGAACTACCACGACACGCTGATGATGCGAGTCCAGTACTTCCCGAACGGCGCCTTCCGGACGGTCGCCTGGGGCTAGGAGGTCGCCGTGTCGCTGAAACGCCTCATCGTCGTCATCCTCACCGTCTGGCTGTTGCTCATCGTCGCCGGGCTCATCTTCTTCAGCGTCGAAGGCGAGAAACCGGGCGATGGCCGAGGGGACACGATCGAGCAGCCCTCCAGTCCGTAGAGGAGGACCTCGCGGCTAGGCCGGTACGCGGGCCTGCTCGGCGGTAACGCCGCGGCGGGCTCGCGTGCGGCCGAGTGCAGCGCCGATGAACTCGCGGAAGAGCGGCGCCGGCCGGGTCGGTCGTGACTTGAACTCGGGATGGAACTGGCTGGCGACGAACCAGGGATGGTCGGGCAGCTCGATGATCTCGACCAAGCGCCCCTCCTGGTACGTCCCGGAGACGACGAGCCCCGCCTCCTCCAGCGCCGCCCGGAAATGGTTGTTGACCTCGTACCGGTGGCGGTGCCGCTCGTTGACGACCGGCTCGCCGTAGACGTCGCGGGTACGCGTCCCCTCCGCGAGCTCGACGGCCTGCGCGCCGAGTCGCATCGTCCCGCCGAGATCCTCCACTTCCTTCTGTTCGGGAAGCAGGTCGATGACGGGATACGGCGTCTCCGGATCCATCTCCGTCGAGTTGGCCCCCTCGAGCCCGACGACGTGCCGGGCGAACTCGGAGATCGCGACGTGCATCCCGAGGCAGATGCCCAGATACGGGATTCGCCGCTCGCGCGCGACGCGGCAGGCCATGATCTTGCCCTCCCAGCCGCGCGAGCCGAACCCGCCGGGGACGAGCACGCCGTCGATCTCCTCGAGCTGCGCCTCGAGCTCCTCGAGCGATGCGCCTTCGGCGTCGACCCAGCGGACACGGACGGTCGCGCCGTGGTGAATCCCGGCGTGCTTGAGCGCCTCGTGGACAGAGAGGTACGCGTCGTGCAGCTGTACGTACTTGCCGACGAGGGCGATCTCGATCGTCTCGTCAAGGCCCTTGATGCGGCCGGCGAGGTCGAGCCACTCGCCGAGATCGGCCTCGACGTCGGGAAGGCCAAGCTGCTCGACGACCCGCCTGTCGAGCCCCTCCTCCTGGAGCGCCGACGGGACGAGATAGACGTCGGGAACGTCCCTGTTGACGACGACCGCGTCCGGGTCGATGTCCGCGAAGAGCGCGATCTTGTCGCGCACCTCCCGGCTGAGCGGCTCCTTCGACCGGCAGACGACGACGTCCGGGTGGATACCGATGCGCCGGAGCTCGTTTACGGAATGCTGGGTCGGCTTGGTCTTCAGCTCGCCGGCGGAGTCCACGAACGGGACGTAGGTGACGTGGACGTACATGACGTTCTCAGGCCCGGCCTCGCGCCGGAACTGGCGGATGGCCTCCAGGAACGGCAGCGACTCGATGTCGCCGACCGTCCCGCCGACCTCGCTGATCACCACGTCCGTGTCGGAAGCCTCTGCGACGCGCTTGATGCGGTCCTTGATCTCGTTCGTGATGTGCGGGATCACCTGCACGGTCGACCCCAGGTACTCACCCTTCCGCTCCTTCCGGAGCACCGAGTACCAGATCGACCCGGACGTGTGGTTCGCGTTCCGCGAGAGGTTCTCGTCGATGAAGCGCTCGTAGTGCCCGATGTCCAGGTCGGTCTCGGCGCCGTCCTCCGTGACGAAGACCTCGCCGTGCTGGAACGGGCTCATCGTCCCGGGATCGACGTTCAGGTACGGGTCGAACTTCTGCACCTGCACCTTCAGCCCGCGCGCCTTGAGCAGCCGGCCGAGCGAGGCGGCGGTGATGCCCTTGCCGAGTGACGAGACGACGCCGCCGGTGATGAAGACGTACTTGGGCGGCCGATCTCTCACCGCCGGCGCCCCCAGGCGTCGATCCGAGCGAGACCCGGTGTGCGCTCGATCAGCTCACCGATTGAGCGTCGTTCGCCGAAGAGCGTGAGCCCGGCCAGCGCCCCGATCGCCAGCCAGCGGCCCCGTTCCGTGAGTCGACTCACGGAACTCAACCCTAGCATCGCGCCAAGCGCGTTCGATCCGGCGTCACCGAGCATCGTCCTCTCACGAAGATCGTAGGGGAGCAGGAGGACGGCGATCCCGACCGGGGCGCGGGCGAGTACGGCGCCCGCGAGGTAGGCCTTGAGCGCGCGGCCCGGCCGCGTGTCGAGCTGGTTGAGTGAGTTGGCGGCGAGGCCCACGAGGAGCGCGCCGGAGACCCTCCGCGTCGCGAGGAGCCCGACGAGCGGGATCCCCACGAGCTTGAGGACGCCGGTCGTCGCACCCGCGCGCAGGTGGGCGCGGAACCCCCGCTCCGGGCCGCTCCAGAGGTCGTCCGCGAGACCGAACGCGGCGACCAGCGCGACGGCCGGGTCACGCCGGGCGGCGAGCGCCACCCCGACCAGCGGCAGGCGCAGGCCACGATGGTTCGTGCCCTGCGGACCGGCGGCGAGCGCGGCGTCCAGCAACTGGCGCCCGCGGTGCAGGAACCCGGGAGCGTCACGGCCGGTGGCGTGATGTCGCAGCGGCAGCTCGACCTCGGCGATCGGGATCCCGGCACGGGCGGCGTCGATCGAGGCGCCGACCTCACAGCCGAACCCGGCCGCGAGGGGAAAACAGGCGAGGCGAGCGTCGGCGGAGAAGACGCGCTGGCCGGAGAGCGGCTCGACCGGGACGAAACCAGAGCGAGCCCGGATCAATGCACGGGCGGCGAGCTTTGCGATCCCGAAGCCTCCGCCCTGCCGCTCGGCGAAGGCAGCGATCACGAGGCCGCCCTCGGCGCTCGCGAGCGGTCGGAGGTCGCCGTCGAGATCGGCGTCGCACACGAGAATTGCCCCGGGAGGAGCCTCGCACTCGGCGAGCGTCAGGGCCTGGCCCTTGCCGCGAGGAGGCAGGCGCAGGACCCGAGCTCCCGCCCGCTCCGCCGCCTCCGCGGTGCCATCCGTCGAGCCGTCGTCGGCCACGATCACCGGGGCGCCCGGGAACTGCTCCCGCAACCGACCCACGGTCGAGGCGATGCCGTCCGCCTCGTTTCGGGCAGCTATGAGGACGGCGACCGGCTCAGCCACCGGGCAGCGGGGCGAGCGGCAAGGGCTCGATCGGCACCGGCAGCGTCCCGTCCTCCGCCGTCGTCTTGAGGCCGTAGTGACCCTCGGCCCCGCCGGCGAGCAGGAGCGCGAGGGCGAGCTTTCCGATCTGCGTGTCCATCGAGTCCACGCTCGAGATCCCGTTCGCCTTGTAGACGGCGATCCGCGAGGGGCGCTGCTCGGTGCCTTCGATCCCGACGACGGGCACGCCGCTCCCTGCGAGCCCGGCGTAGAGACCGTCGAAGAACATCCTCGTCGGAGCGTCGGTGGCGACTCCGGTGTGCGCGACCACGACGGCGTCCGACTCCGTCGAGGGATCTCCGCGGTGGAACTGCACGACGATAGGAATCAGCGCGTCCCAGAAGGGCGTCTCCCCGCCCTCGATGAGCTCCTCGCCCATCCGCCGCCCGACCTCTTCCATCGTCAGCCCCGAGAACTGCGGTTCCAGGGCGTCAGTGACCTCCTCGGGATCGATCGGAAGCTCGAATGCCTCGCGCTCCACCAGCGCTGGGCCGGAGGCGTCCCGAAGCGTCTGCGCGACCGCGTCGGTCGCGTTCTCGTCCACCTGGCCGGTGAAGAGGAGCGAGACCTGCACGCCGCGCAGCCTTCCGTTCATCAGCGACGGATAGGTGCTGGCGACGTAGTCCTCGCCCGCCTCGCGCTGCCGGCGGAGCAGGTCGGCCTGCGCGACGAGGTCCTCGTTGTCCAGCTGGAGCTCCTCGATCCGGTCCTGAAGCACACGCCGCTCGCTTCCCTCGACGTCTGTGCGGGCCGCGAGCCCGGCACCCACGAGGATGCCGATGATCAGCGCCAGGAAGACAGCCGCCAGCGAGGCGACGTGATACCGGAGGTCGAACAAGCCGCGGGAAGCCTAGAAGCCGAGGAGATCGCGCAGTCGCAGTCCGAGCTCCTCGAAGCCCCACCGCAGCTGCGGCGAGACCGCGACTGCCACCACGAGAGCGCCGAGGCCGGCGGCCGCGACAAGCACGAGCGGCCAGATTCCGACCTGGCGGCTCACAAGCCGGGAGACGCCCTTGGCGTCGACGAGGATCTCCCCCACGCGGAGTCTCGTCAGGAACGTCGACGACATGCCGGAGCGGTCGCGCTCGAGGAACTCGATCAGGTTGAGGTGAGCGCCGACTGCGACGATCAGCTCGGCGCCCTTCTCGAACGCCAGCAGCAGCGCGAGATCCTCGCTCGTCGCCGGCGCAGGCACGACGTGGTGGTCGAGCCCGAGCGCCTTCACGCGCTCCGCGCCGGGGGCGGTGCCGCTCTCGTAGGCATGGATGAGGAGCTCGGCGCCCGACCGGAGCGCCCGGTCCGAGACGGAGTCCATGTCGCCGACGATCACGTGAGGCTTGTAGCCGGCCTCGAGCAGCGCGTCGGCGCCGCCGTCAACGGCGACGAGCACCGGCCGGAAGTCGCGGACGTACGGCCGGACGATCCGCAGGTCGCGCTTGTGGCCCGGCCCGCGGACCACGACGAGCGCGTGCCGGTCGCGGAATCTCGTCTCGATCGCGGGGAAGCCGATCCCCTCGGAGAGCAGCCGCCCCTCCTCGCGGAGGTACCGCATCTTGTTCTCGGCGAAGCTCTCGAGCGCCTCGGTCACCCGGCTGCGCTGCTCGCGTAGCGCCTCCGAGAGATCGTCGGCGCGCAGCTCGCGACCGGCGACCAGGCGCGTCCCGTTCCGGAACAGGCTGCCGCCGCGAACCGTGATCAGCTCGCCGTCGCCGACCTTCTCGAAGAGGTCCGCGCCCGGCGCGTCGATCAGGCGGACTCCGCCGCGCACGAGGAGGAGCGGGCCGGGGTTCGGGTATCTGCCGGTCTGCGAGTCCGAGACGTTCACGACGACGCGCACGCCCGACTCGAGCAGCTCCTCGGCCGAGACGCGATCCAGGTCCGCGTGGTCGATGATCGCAACGTCGTCGGCAGAGAGCCGCCGGACGAGATGCTTCGTCCGGCGGTCGAGTCGTGCGTGTCCCGTGTACTCGACGAAGCTCATCGAACGGTCGAGAGAAACTCTCGACCGCCGAGCATACGTTGGAGCTCGTCCTTCCGCTCTGATTCGGCGAGCTGCTCGATGCGGGTGTGCGTCGGGTCGCCGGGCACCTTCTCGACGCGGAGGTGCCGGTCGGCGACGCTCGCGATCTGCGGGAGATGCGTGATCGTGACCACCTGCGCGCGCTCTCCCAGCCTGCGCAGGGTCTGCGCGACTGCGTGCGCCGTTTCGCCGCCGATGCCGGCATCGATCTCGTCGAAGACCAACGTCATCCGAGGCGCCGACTGGGCGGCGCCGTTCGAGGACGTGCCGGCTCCGCCGGCGCGTCCGGTGGCTTTGTCGCCCGCCGCGGCGGCGAGGGCGAGCGCGACGCGGCTGAGCTCGCCGCCGGATGCGGTCTCGGCGACCGGGGCGAACGGGAGGCCGGGGTTTGGGCGGATCAGGAACGTGACCGCGTCCGTGCCGGTCGAGCCGAGCTCGCGCTCGTGGATCTCGACGTGGAACTCGCCCTCGCCGAGGCCGATTCCGCGCAGCTCGGCGGCGACGGCAGCGGCGAAGCGGTCGGCCGACGCGACGCGCGCCTCGTGGAGCTCGGCGGCAAGCGTCTCGACGCGGCTCTGCGCCTCCGCGAGCGCAGCCGCCGCCTCGGCAGCCGGATCGGCGCCTGCCTCGCGCGCGTCCAGCTCGGCGCGGGCTGCCGTGGCGCGCTCGAGCAGTTCCTCGTAGGACGCGCAGCGGAAGCGGCGCTTCGCGTCCGAGATCCGCTCGAGCCCGTCCTCGACCTGCTCCAGCCGGTCAGGCTCGGCCTCGAGCAAATCGAGGAACAGGCGCAGCTCGGCGCCGACGTCGGCGAGACGGACCTGGAGGTCGCGCAGCTCCGTCGCCGCCGCTGCGAGCTCCGGCGCCAGCCGCTCGAGCGGTGCGATCGAGCGCTCCGCCTTGGCCGCAAGGACGGCAGCGCCTTCGCCCTCCTCCGGCGAGAGCGCCTCCGCAGCCGCCGCTGAGCCCTCGGCGAGCTCCGTCAGGTGGCGGAGCCGCTCGCGCTCGGCGAGGAGCGACGCCTCGGTGCCCGGCTCGAGCCCGCTCGTGTCCTCGACGAGCGCCTCGAGTTCGGCGAGCCGCACCTCGGCGGCGGCCGAGTCGGCTGCAGTCTCGTCGTGGCGCCGCCTTGCCGCCGCGAGCTCGCGCCAGGCGGCACGTAGAGAGGATCGGCGCCGGAGCTGTTCGTCGCCGATGAACGAGTCGAGCACCTCGAGCTGGTATGCGGGCCGGGCGAGCCGCCGCTGCTCGAACTGGCCCGACATCCCCACCAGGAGCTCGGTCGCGGCGGCGAGATCCTCGCGCGCGGCCGCCCTCCCCCAGGCGTAGGCACGAGCCCGGCCGTCCGGAAAGATCCGGCGCGCGAGCACGAGTCCCGTTTCGTCCTCGGGCTGCAGCTCGGCCAGCGCCTCGACCCCCTCTTCCTCGAAGAAGCCCTCGGGGAGGTCGAACTCGGCCTCGATGTACGCCTCCGTGCCGGCGGGGCCGATCGCCTTCGCGTCGCCCTTCGCTCCGAGGAGGAGCCCGACCGCCTGCGCCAGGATCGTCTTGCCGGCGCCCGTCTCACCGGTGATCGCGTTCAGCCCCTCGGAGAGCTCGAGCTCGGCCTCCCGGATCAGGACCAGGTTCTCGATGCGGAGTCTCCGCAGCACGCCGGTCAGAGTACGCAGCGGCTAGGACGCGAAGGTGTCGCGGTAGCGACGGAAGAAGGTCATCTCCGGCAGCGTGGCCAGGAGGCTGACGGCGTCGGCGAGCCGGATGTGGACAACCTGCTCCGGGCCGATGGCCGCAACCTGGTGTCCGTCTGCGATCAGCGCGACCTCGACGTCCGGCGTCAGGCTCGAGACTTCGAGCTCACGGTTTCTGGGGACGACGAGGGGGCGCACGTGCAGCGAGTGCGGCGCCACGAACGTCACCGCCATCGCGTCGAGACCCCAGACGAGCACCGGGCCGCCGCCGGACAGGTTGTACGCGGTCGAACCGGACGGCGTCGAGGCGATCAGACCGTCGCACGGGACGGTGCCCATGTCCTCGCCGGCGATCGACCAGCGGAGCTCGACCATCCGGCCGAGCACGCCGCTGTGGGCGACGACATCGTTGACGGCCGGATGCCTCTCTCCGCCGACGTCGACCTCGAGCGTGGGCAGCTCCACGACCTCGAACTCACCGTCGAATGCGCGGCCCAACCCGGTCTCCAGGTCCTCCTTGCCCATCGAGGCAAGGAAGCCGACCCGCCCGTAGTTGACGCCGATCACCGGGACACCCGCGCCGAGGAAGCGCTTCAGCGCCCGAAGCATCGTCCCGTCGCCGCCGAGGACGACTGCGAGGTCCGGCGAGTCCTCGACCAGCTCGATTCCGCGTTTACGCGCGAGGCGCTCCACCACGTCCGTCGCGTCGGTGACGTCGGCCCGGCCGTGTGTGACGACGGCGACCCGGCTAACCGACGGCATCCGCGATCCAGTCGTCGAGCTTGGACGGCAGCTGCGCGCCCTCGCGGTGCTTCAGGTGGAGG
>DASZEE010000046.1:0-10338 GCA_035941215.1 Gaiellaceae bacterium | reverse complement strand
GAGCCGTTCCACCGCGCGATCGAGGGGGTCGGTGCGGAAGCTGGACGGGCGGGACGAATGAAGCGAGAAGTTCGCGACGCGAATCCCGTAGCGATCCTTGTTCTGGAGGATCCAGTCGGCCGCTGCGATCACGTCACTCGTCATCGCCTTGCCGGTGTCGTCGATCACGTCGAGCGAGACGATCCGAGCGCCGGGCGCGCCGCCGAGGCTGCCGGCGGCCAACCCGGCGACGAAGGTGCCGTGGCCGCGCCCGTCGCCGGTTCCGTTCGGCTGGAGCTGCGTGAGCGAGACCTGGCCAACGACCCTGTTTCCGAACTCGCGCCGGGTCGAGTCGATCCCGGAGTCCACGACGGCGATCGTCGGCAGTGGGCCGCGAGCGTGACGCCGCGCCTCGCCGAGGCCGGTCGTGCCGAGCCAGCCGAGGAGGCCGCCGAGATCCTCACGGAGGTCCGCGGCCACCATCGGCGCGTCGCGCGTGATCGCCTGGACGTCACCGTCGGCGGCGAGGTCGAGGATCTGGTCGCCGGTCAGCCGCGCCGAGACGCCTGCCACGGACTGGAAGCGCCCAGTCAGCCGGTCGGCAGAAGTTGAGTTGTCGTCGAAGCGCTTCGTGACCTCGTCGGCCATCTCGGCGGTCGAGGTTCCGTCGCTCGCCTGGACGATGACGGGGAAGACGGCGTCGGGATGATCCTCGGCCGCTTCGAGGAGCGTCCCCGGAACGTATGCGCCCGAGTCCTGGTCGTCGGCGATCGCGGCCAGAGGCGCGGCAAGCGCGAGTACGCCCACGACGAGCGCGATGCCGCTTGTGATCGTTTTTCCTCGTGCCATCGAGATTCCGCGCAGGCGGCGCGGGCCGCTGAGATACGGACTCATTGAACGCCCGGCGAAAAGGCCGAGCATCCCCATGCCGGGGGATGCTCGAGCTGCCGACGAAGAGCTGGTCGAGAAAGCCGACTCGGCCTAGGCTCCGGCTATGGCGGCCGATGAACCGATCGAGGCCGGCGATCACGACCCTCGGCTCAGCCACGTGCTCTGGATCGGAGGTCCGCCTCGGGCCGGCAAGTCGAGCGTCGCCACACGACTCGTGCGGCGCCACGGCCTTCGCCTATACAACGCAGACACCCGGACCTGGGAGCACCGTGACCGCGCTCTTCGCGCGGGCAATCCGGCGGCGCTTCGCTGGGAAGCGATGAGCCCGGACGAGCGGTGGGACGGTCCGCCCCCGCACGATCTGCTCGAGATGTCGCTGCACCGCGAGCGTGGCGCAATGGTGATCGACGATCTTCTCGACCTGCCACGAGCGCCGCTCGTCGTCGCGGAGGGCTCGGTGCTCCCAGCGTCCGCTGCATCAACCGGCTTCGCCAGACACTCGCAAGCGGTCTGGTTGCTTCCGACGCGCTCGTTCCAAGAAGGCACGTTCCGCGAACGCCCGACGAGACCGGGCACGGTAGCCCTCTACCGTCTACTGGTCGAAACGATCGGCCGGGAGGCGAGCGAGCACGGTGTCGCCGTGTTGGCGGTCGATGGGTCGCGTGACGTCGACGCCACCGTGGCCGTGATCGAGGAGCTGTTTGCCGACGCCCTGGCACGCGGCCCGCGCGCCCGGCGGCTCGGCGCGCGACAAGCGCTTCTGCATGAAGCGAATGAGGCGATCGCAGCGCAGGTGCGCGGCTTCTACGCGCGTCCTTGGGCGAACGGCGATCCGGATGCTGTCGTCCGCGAGTTCATCTGCGAATGCGGAGATCCTCAATGCGACGCGAGCGTTCTCACGTCACTTGTCGCCTTCGAGTCGGGCGACGTCCTGGCTCCCGGACACGGCGCGCGGGTCCCGCCAACTGCCGTTCGCAGGACAGTCGGCGGGACTCGCGGAGGCGGAGAGGGCGGGATTTGAACCCGCGACGGACCTTTCAGCCCGTACGCGATTTCCAGTCGCGCTCCTTAGACCGCTCGGACACCTCTCCGGTCCGGAGAGGGTAGCCGCGCTTCGGTCGCGGGACGCCGCGTCCATAAGAGGAGACTCATGCTGCCCTGATCGAGGCCTTACCGCGCCCTCGTACGCTTGCCTCGATGGGAAACCCGCTACTGCGCCAAAGGAGGTCGGAACAGCGAGGAGGCCCGGTGGGCCCGTCTCGCGCGGGCTTACCGGTCGCCGCAGGCGTCGGGCGTGCCGCATCCCATCAGAGGCGACGTGCGGGCACGCCCGAGCCTGTGGCCGAAGCCGACTGAGTGAAGGTGCTCGAGCGGAGGGGGAGGGATTTGAACCCTCGAAGGGCTTGCACCCTTAACGGTTTTCGAGACCGCCCCGTTCGACCGCTCCGGCACCCCTCCTAGCGGAGAAGGAGGGATTCGAACCCTCGAGAGAGGTAATTACCCCCCTAACGCCTTAGCAGGGCGCCGCCTTCAGCCACTCGGCCACTTCTCCGTACGCGGCAGGATAGCCACCTTGCCGGCGAAACCCTCCTAGAAACGCGGAAACCCGCTTCGAGGGGTCGAGAGCGGGCCGCCGCAGGTGCCGGGGTATGTGAGGGGGGAGCCGGCTCTCCAGGTATTGCAGGACCCGCCGACACGGGCATGCCCCGGAAGGGTGAAATACGGGGATGGCGTCGCCGTTCGTAGAGCTCGACATCGGTGGTCGCACCGTCAAGGTGACGAACCCCGACAAGCCGTTCTACCGCAAGCTGAAGGCGACCAAGCTCGACCACGTCCAGTACTACGTCTCCGTCGGCGAGGGGATCGTGCGAGCGCTGTACGAGCGGCCGACGCAGCTCAAGCGGCACCCCGACGGGGCCGAGGGCGAGGCGATCTACCAGAAGCGCGTGCCCGAGAAGCGGCCCGAGTGGATCGAGACGGCGCGGGTCACGTTCCCGTCGGGCCGGCACGCCGACGAGCTCTGCGTGACCGAGGTGGCCCAGGTTGCGTGGGCGGCGAACCTCGCGACGATCGACTTCCATCCCTGGCCTTCCCGGCGCGCACACGTCGACAATCCCGACGAGCTGCGCATCGACGTCGACCCGCAGCCGGGCACGACGTTCAAAGACGCGAAGAAGGTCGCGCTGCTCGTCCGCGAAGTGCTCGACGAGCTCGGCTTCACGGGCTGGCCGAAGACGTCCGGCAACCGCGGCATCCACATCGCGTGCCGGATCGAGCCCAACTGGAGCTTCCCGGAGGTGCGCCGGTGCGCGCTGGCCTTCGCGCGGGAGGTCGAGCGGCGGCTGCCGAAGAAGGTCACGACGGCGTGGTGGAAGGAGGAGCGCGGTCGCCGCGTCTTCATCGACTACAACCAGAACGCGCGCGACCGGACGATCGCCTCGGCCTACTCGGTGCGCGCGCGGCCCGACGCGACCGTGTCGGCGCCGGTCACCTGGGACGAGCTTCCCGACGTCGAGACCGAGGACTTCGATCTCCGGACCGTGCCGAAACGCTTCAAGAAGCTGGGCGACGTCCAGGCGGGGATCGACGACGCCGTCTGCGACCTCCGGAAACTCTTCGAGTGGGTCGAGCGGGACGAGAAGGGCGGCGTCGGCGAGGCGCCCTATCCGCCGCAGTTCCCGAAGATGCCGGGCGAGCCCAAGCGCGTCCAGCCCTCGAGAGCGAAGGCAGACGAGCCCGAGCCGAAGCAGCCCGCCGCCCGGAAGCGCTCCACCCGGAAGGGCTAACCGACCTTTCGGGACAGGGCCAGGTGCCTGGCACCGGGACATGTACGGGCGGACGACGCGATCGCTGGTTGTCGCTTTGCGATCGGCAGGCCAGCACTCTCCAAGACGCGTCCTGGTGCCTGGCACCGGGCGGTGGCTGAAGCGGTCATGTAAAGCAAGCTTGACACGAGCTTGATGTCAAGCTAGCTTTACAGCAGATGAGGAACGAGATCCGCGAGCTGCGGACAGCGGGGGAGCTTTCGCAGGCGGATCTGGCGAGGGCGCTGGACGTCTCGCGGCAGACGATCAACGCGATCGAGACCGAGCGATACACACCCTCGCTCCCGCTCGCCTTCGCGCTCGCCCGGTACTTCGGCAAGTCAATCGAGGAGGTCTTCCATGCAGACGGCAGCAGCTAAGCCACGCGGTTCACGGCTGTGGGTGCCGGCGCTCGTCGCCGGGCTCGCCGTCCCGACGTTCGTCGCCTTCTGGATCGGCGGCGACCCGAGGGCCGGGGTCATCTGGGGAAGCCTCTCGATCGTGTTCGCCCTCGTGCTCGCGGTCGGCGGACGGAGCGACACGGTTCGGCTGCTTCGGGGAGAGGACGACGACGAACGCGGGGTCGCGCTCGGGCTCCAGGCGACGACGCTTACCGCGGTCGTCCTCATCGTCGCGCTCGCCGGCCTCTTCCTCGTCACGGCAGCGCGTGGCGAGAGCCCGCTCGTCTACGGGATCCTGCTGCTCCTCGCCGAGGTGACCCACCTCGGAGCGCTCGCGGTCCTCAACCGGCGAAGCTGAGCAGCGACTCGAACGTCGGGTCGTTCGGGTTGCGCGGCGGACGCAGCTCGCGCCACGTGCAGTCCTTCGGCTTCTTGTCGTCGCGGAAGCGGAGAAAGCGCGTGCCGTGGCGGAAGCGGTTGCCCTGCACCTTGTCGTACCGCACCTCCGCGACGAGCTTCGGCTTGACCGCCTGCTCCTCGAGGTCGCCGGTGCCCCAGCGGTTCGGCTCCGAGAAGCGGCGCTCGGATTTCTTGTCGATCAGCGGGACGACGAGCTCGGCGATCTGGTCGTGCTTCGAGGCGGCGACCGCCGCTGAACCGACGTAGTCCAGCCCGCCGTCGTCCCGATAGAGGCCCAGGAGCAGGGTCGCGATCTTGTCCGGCTTCGACTTCCAGCGAAGACCGACGACGACGGCGTCGGCCGTCTTGTACGGCTTCACCTTCGTGACCGCTTCGCGGGAGCCGGGCCGGTAGGGCTCGGCCAGCCTCTTTGCGATCACGCCGTCGAGGCCAGCAGCCTCGAACGTATCGAGCCACTCGCTCGCCGCTTCCGGGTCGAGGGTGTACGGGGAAAGCCGAAACCCCTTGGCGAGCCGTTCGAGCTCCTTCCGGCGCTTCTTCAGCGGGAGCTCGTGCACCGGTTTGCCCTTCCAGAGGAGGACGTCGAACGCGATGAACTCGGCCGGGATCTCCCTCGAGAGCCGGTTGACACGGCTCTCCGCCGGGTGGAGCCGCATCTGCATCGAGTCGAAGTCGAGGACGCCGTCCCGCGCGATCACGATCTCGCCGTCGAGCGCGGAGTGGGGCGGGAGGAGATCGCCGAGCGGGCGGAGCTCGGGGAAGTAGCGCAGCAGCGGCCGCTCCTTCCGCGACCAGAGCGCGAGCTCGCCGCCGTCGTTCTCCAGGATCCCGCGGAAGCCGTCCCACTTCGGCTCGTACTGCCAGCCGTCGCCCTCGGGGAGCTCGGACACGAGCTCCGCCTCCATCGGCGGGAAGGGAACGCTAGGCCCGGGCATCCCCGGAAGGCTAGTCCGGAGAGATCGATCTCATTGGGAGTACATGTTGTCGGCGAACCACCAGAGGAGCTCTATCGAGGCAAGTAGCACAGCGAGCACCCAGAGGAACGCCGCCAACTCGTTCCCGGGCGGCGGCTCGGGATCGTCTGTGCGCGTCCTTGTGGTCATGACGATGCGAGCGCCGGCTCACTGACTTCCGGCCGGTCGGCTCGGGCGATGAGCACCGGGACCGGGCTGTGAGCGAGCACCGCACGACTGACGCTGCCGAGGATGAGCGCGCCTGCAGGGCCGAGTCCACGCGACCCCATCACGACCAGGTCGTGGCGAGCGCACTCGACCCGATTCAGGATTGCCTCTGCAGCAGGGCCGTGGCCGACGATCGACGAAACGGGAACGTCGTCGGGGACGATGGCTTCGGCCCGGTCGAGAACCTCGCCGACCTGTCGCTCGAGCTCCGCGTCGGTCCAGTAGGGCGTCGCGAAGGGGCCGAATGAGACCGGCCAGCGAGGCAGCGTGGCGACGCTGATCAGGGTCAAGCGCCCGCCTTCGGATCGAGCGATGTCGACCGCCTCTTCCAGCGCCTTGATCGAGGAGGACGAGCCGTCGACTGCCACGAGGATGCTGCGAAACATCATCGACTCCTTGTCGAAGCTGTCTTTACGAAACTCAACGTTGCCGAAAAGAAGTATATTCCGCTACTGCTAAGTTCCGCAAATGGAAGGGCAGGCTGTCCAGCGCCGGCCCCGCGGGCGTCCCCGCCGGGCAGCCGCGCGGCGCGAGATCGTCGCCGCGACGCTCGAGCTCCTGGCCGAGCGGGGGTTCCAGACCGCGACGATGGAAGCCATCGCCGGTCGCGCCGGTGTCGGCAAGAACACGATCTACCGCCGCTGGGCGTCCAAGGAGGAGCTGATCGCCGATGCCCTTGGCGATCTAACCGCCGAGGCCGAGATCGAGGAGGACGACGTCCGTGCCGCGCTGGTCGCACACGTCCGGGAGTTCACGCGGATCTTCGCCGATCCCCTCCTCGGACGGATCCTCCCAGGGCTGCTCGGCGAGCTTCATTCGAACCCGGAGTTCGCGGAGGTCTGGGCCGAACGGGTCGTGCAACCCCGGCGTGAAGCGATCGTCGACCTGCTTCGAAGCGCGGTCGAGCGCGGAGAGCTCCGCGACGGGCTCGATCTCGAGGCGATCACGGATCTCCTCGTCGGCCCGCCCTTCGTTCGTTCGACCTTCCCGTTCGGCCTTCCCGAGCTGACGGCCGAGTACGCCGAGGACCTCGTGCAGATCGTCTGGGGCGGACTCGAGCCCCACGGCCGACGCCGCTAGGCCCGCCGCCTCGATCTAAGCTGGCCCGATGCGCCGGGTGGTGATCACCGGGATGGGAACCGTCAGCCCGCTCGGGCTCGACACCCCGTCCACCTGGGACGCCGCGCTCGCCGGCGAGAGCGGGATCGACTTCATCCAATCGTTCGACGCGAGCGAGTTTCCCGTCCGTGTCGCCGCCGAGGTGAAGGGCTTCGAGCCGCCCGACGTCGTCTCCCCGAAAGAGGCGCGGCGGCTCGACCGCAACGTCCTGCTCGCGGTCGAGGCCGGCAGGCAGGCGCTCGACGACGCGGGGCTCGACTCCCAGTACGAGCCGCACCGTGTCGGCATCGCCTTCGGCTCGGCGATCGGCGGCTTCCACGGGATCATGGAGCAGCACGAGGTCTTGCAGGAGCGGGGGCCGACGCGCGTCTCGCCGCACTTCCTCCCCAGCGTGCTCGTGGACTCGGCGAGCGGCCAGCTCGCGATCTCGCTCGGGCTGAAGGGGCCGAACTACGCGCCGGTGTCCGCCTGCGCGACCGGCTCGCATGCCGTAGGGGAGGGCGCCGAGATCATCCGCCGAGGCGACGCCGAGGCGATGCTCGCGGGCGGCACCGAGGCTTGCATGCACCCCTTGATCCTGGCCGGCTTCTGCGCCATGCGCGGGCTTGCCGCCGAGGACGAGCACCCGCCGCGCGCGTCGCGTCCGTTCGACGCCACACGGGCCGGATTCGTGATCGGCGAGGGCGCCGGGGCCCTCGTGCTCGAGGAGCTCGAGGCGGCGAAGGCGCGCGGCGCGACGATCTACGCGGAGGTGCTCGCCTACGGCACCTCGAACGACGGTTACCACCTCGCGGCGCCGGAGCCCGAGGCGATCGGCGTCGCCGAGATGATGCGTGCGGCGATCGAGCGCGCCGGCGTCGAGCCGGGGCGTGTCGGCTACATCAATGCGCACGGAACCTCGACGCCGCTCGGCGACGCGGCCGAGACGAAGGCGATCAAGGACGTCTTCGGCGACCACGCCTACCAGCTCGCGGTCTCGTCGACGAAGTCGATGATGGGCCATTGCTTCGGCGCGGCCGGTGCGATCGAGGCGCAGATGGCCGCGCTCGCCGTCCACCACGGAAGGATTCCGCCCACGATCAACTACGAGCACCCGGATCCCGTCTGCGACCTCGACTACGTCCCGAACGAGGCGCGGGACGCCGACGTCGAGGTCGCGCTCTCGAATGCGATGGGCCTCGGCGGCCACAACGCCTGCGTCCTCGTCGGGAGGGTCGAATGAGCTTCATCGTCAACGTGGACGTCGAGCACTACGCCGCCGAGCACTCAACGCCGGATCCCGAGTTCTTCCGCCGGCTGGAGGAGGAGACGCGGGCGACGACGACCGCGCCACAGATGATGGTCGGGCCGCTCGAGGGCCAGCTTCTCGGGTGGCTCGTGCGGCTCTCGCAGGCCCGGAACGTGCTCGAGATCGGCACCTTCACCGGCTACTCGTCGATCTCGATGGCGCTCGCGCTGCTCGAGGGCGGGCGGATCACGAGCCTCGACGTGAACGAGGAGACGACCGCCGTGGCCCGGCGCTACGCCGAGGAGGCGGGTGTCGCGGACCGGATCGACTACCGCGTCCGGCCGGCGCTCGAGGAGCTCGCAGGGCTGGACGGCCCCTGGGATCTCGTCTTCATCGACGCCGACAAGCCGAACTACGTCAATTACTACGAGGCCGTGCTGCCGACGCTGGCGGACGGCGGCTTCATCGTCGCCGACAACGTCCTCTGGTCCGGGCGCGTGGTGGAGGATGACGGCGAGGAGAGCACGCAGGCGATCAAGGCGTTCAACGACCACGTCGCCGCGGACGAGCGGGTCGAGCAGCTCATGCTCACGGTCCGCGACGGGATGACGCTGATTCGACCGCGTCCGGCGTAAGCCCGGCGAGCGACTTCAGCCGCACGTCGGCCAGCTCGAGCACGTCGTCCGGCGGCGGAAAGTGCGCGTTCGGGATCGCGATCACGCCCATGCCCGCCGCCTTCGCGGAGCGGATTCCGCTCGCCGAGTCCTCGACGGCGACGGCATCCTCGGGTCTGACCCCGAGCCGGCGCGCAGCCTCCAGGTAGACGTCGGGCGCGGGCTTTCCGCGTTCGACCTCCTCGGAGGAGACCGTGGCGCGAAAGTGGTCGGCGACGCCCATCTCGTTCAGCGCGAGGTCGATCAGCGGCCGGTTGGACGACGACGCGAGCCCGAGCGGCCAGCGGTCGGCCAGGCGACGCACGGCCTCCACGGCGCCGTCGACGAGCGGGAGGCGCCGGCGGTACCGCTCCTCCATCCGCTCGACGACGATTCGGTTCAGCTCGTCCGGCGGCTCCCTGAGCCCGAGCTCGTCGTGGAGGTAGCGCGACCACTCGGTGGAGCTCATCCCCATCATGTCCGCCTGCGCGCGGTCGTGCCAGCGGCCGCCTCGCTCGCGAACGAGGTCCTCGCGCACCTCGTCCCAGACCTGCTCCGTGTCGAGCAGCAGGCCGTCGAGGTCGAAGACGACGGCGTCGATCACAGGCCGTGATAGGCCTGGCCGAAGTACGCAAGCGGGCGGTCGGATGGACCCGGATCGGCGGAGTCGATCTCGCCGACGAAGAACGTATGCGAGCCGGCCGGGTGCTCGGCGTGCACCCGCCCGCGGAGCCAGCCGACCGCACCGGCGAGGAGTGGCGGGCCGTCCCCGTCGAGCAGCTCGACTCCCTGCCAGATGCCGATCGGCGGCACGCCTCGGGCAAAGTGCTGCGCCACGCCCTCCTGTCCGGCGGCGAGCAAGCTGATCCCGAACGCGCCGGCCCGGCGAAGCAGTTCGTGCAGCGCGGCCTCCCGCTTGATTGCGAAGCCGACGAGGGGCGGGTCGAGCGAGAGCGAGACGAGCGTGCCGAGCGTCAACCCGAGGCGCTCGCCGTCGAGGTCGACGGTGATGACGGCGACGCCGGCGGGAAACCGCCGCATGACGCCCCGGAGGTCGTCGCTCAATGCTTGCGGCAGAGCCGGTCGCCGAACTGGTCGAGCCTGGCGTTCATCTCCCGCTCGTGGGCGAGGTGCGCCACGGCGCGCGGGTTGAACCTCGGCAGCCCCTTGCCCTGCCACTTGACGTCAGGTGTGACACCGGGGCCTTCGACGGTCATCCGGTAGGCCTGGCCGTTCCCTGGGCCTCGCGCGCCGCCCCGGTAGCCGGGCGGGTGGGCATAGCCGCCCTCGAGTGGATTGCGCGCGCGAAACGTGTAACAGAAGACCCCCGTCGGCTTGTGGGTGACGAACGAATTCTCGCGGCGCCAGCCGGGCCCGTGCCGCGAGCCGAACGTGTCGAGGTAGACGGCGCGCCCGTACTTGTCGAGCCTCGCGCCGTGCGTGGTCGTCCTGTAGCCGTGGACGGGGCGTCCGAGGTAGGTCAACCGGCCGAAGATGTGGTGGTACCGGCCGCTCCACGACCAGTCGGTGTACCCCTCGAGGACGGCGAGCGGGCCGGACCAGTGGGAAAGGTGGACGGCCCACGCGCGCTGATCCCGCCGCCAGGGCGCGAAGCCGAGGTTCGGGAGCGTGCGACGCCACTTCTGGACTGCCCAATACGAC
>DASZEE010000045.1:0-29517 GCA_035941215.1 Gaiellaceae bacterium | reverse complement strand
TCACGCGCTCCTTGGCAATCAGCGTCAGGAGCCTGACCAGCTCGCCCGGGCGGTCGGGGACGCGGGTGCGAACGACGAGATAGCGCCCGCCGACCGTCAGCCCGTGGCGCATGACGGAGATCAGCAGGGACGGGTCGATGTTCCCGCCCGAGAGGACGATCGCGACCGGACCGGAGCCTCCCACCTTGCCGGCGCGCAGCGCAGCGACGCCGACGGCGCCGGCGCCCTCGACGACGAGCTTCGCGCGCTCGAGCAGGAGGACGATCGCCTCACTGATCGCCTCGTCGTCAACGTCCACCAGGTCGTCGAGGACGTCGTCGAGGATCGACATGGTCAGGTCTCCGGGCTTCTTCACGAACACACCGTCGGCGATCGTGAAGCCGGAGAGGCCGGCCTGAACGCCGACAATCCGGATTCCCGGCCTGAGCTCGCGCAGCGCAATCGCGGTGCCGGCCGCGAGCCCTCCGCCGCCAACCGGGATAACGACGGTTTCGGCGTCAGCCACTTGCTCGACGAGCTCGAGCCCGATCGTCCCCTGGCCGGCGATCACGAGTGGATCCTCGAACGGGTGGATGAAGGTCGCCCCGCGCTCCTCAACGTCTGCCTTCGCCGCCGCCATCGCGTCCTCGAAGCGCTCTCCGGTGAGGATCAGGTCGGACCCGTACGTGCGGCAGGCCTCGACCTTCGCCATCGGTGCATCCTCGGGGACGAAGATGCGCGCCTTCACGCCCGCCTGGCGGGCAGCCCAGGCGACGGCCTGGCCGTGGTTTCCGGCGCTTGCTGCGACGACGCCCGCTTCGCGCTCGGCGTCCGAGAGGAACGCGAGGCGGTTCACTGCCCCGCGCACCTTGAACGCCCCTGTGCGCTGAAGGTTCTCCGCCTTGAGCCAGACGTCCCGGCCGGCGATGCGCGAGAAGGTCTCGGAGCTGTAGACCGGCGTCTCGCGGGCGACCCCGGCGATCCGCTCGCGCGCCTCGCGGATGTCAGTTGCCGTCGGGGCTGTTTCCGTCAGCTTCAACCTTGAACACCTTCTCCATTATTTCCCGGACCGCCGTCAGGGGATCGAGCTCGCGCCGCTGCACCTCGTCGAGCAGCCGGCGCAGCTCCGGATCGTCCGCGACCGCCTGCTCCAGATGGGTCTTCGCGCGGGCCGACGCGACCGTGAAGACCTCGCCGGCGAGGTTCTTGCGGCGCCGTGCGTCCAGCAGGCCGTCCGTCTCCAGGTACGCGCGGTGCTCGGAGATCTTCTCCCACAGCTCGGGCACGCCCTCGCCGGTCACCGCCTCGGTGAGGACGATCGGCGGCTTCCAGTCGCTCTCCGTGTCGAGCGCGAGGATCGAGCGCACCTCGTTCAGCATCGTCTTCGCCGCCGGGTGATCCTTCTTGTTCACGACGATCACGTCGGGGATCTCCATGATCCCGGCCTTCAGCGCCTGCACGGAGTCGCCCGAGCCCGGCATCAACACGAGCACGACCGTGTCCGCGACGCCGATCACCTCGATCTCGCTCTGCCCGGTGCCGACGGTCTCGAGGAAGACGAGGTCGCGTCCGGCTGCGTCGAGCACGAGCAGCGCCTGGAGGGTCGCCTCAGCGAGCCCGCCGAGGTGGCCGCGGGTGCCCATAGAACGGATGAAGACGCCGGGGTCGAGGAAGTGGTCGGAGAGGCGGATCCGGTCGCCGAGCAGCGCGCCCTTGGAGAAGGGGCTCGACGGGTCGACCGAGATCACGCCGACCGTCATCTCCGCAGTCCGAACATGCCGGACGAGTGCGCTGATCAGGCTCGACTTGCCGACTCCCGGCGGGCCCGTGATGCCGAGCGCGTAGGCCTGTCCCGTGTCCGGGTAGAGGTCGCGGACGAGCTGGTAGGCGAGCGGGTCGGAGTCCTCGACGAGCGAGATCGCACGGGCCAAGGCCCGCCGGTCTCCGCTCCGCACGCCCTCGAGCAGGCGTTCCGGCGTCCAGCTTCCCACGAAGGGAAGACTAGAGCCGGGCCGTTTCGACCGGCTCGGCCTCGGACTGGGCGGCCTGCACGTCCGCCGGCCGGACTCGCAGCTCGAGTCCCCGGGCGAGCAAGAGCCCGACGAGCGCCGCGACCGCCGCAAGCGCGCCGGCGATCGCCCAGACGGCTCTCGGGCCGAGCTCGTTCGTGAGCGGCCCGGCAGCGATCATCCCGATCCCGAGCACGACGTAGTTGGAGCTCATGAGCAGCGTGAAGGCGCGGCCGCGCAGCTCGTCCGGCGCGCCTCTTTGGACGAGCAGCGCGTTGCAGACCACCGCGGCCCCGTTGCCGGTGCCGGCCACGGCCACGGAGACAGCGGCGATCCAGACGTTCGGAGCGGCCGCTGCTCCCACCATCCCGACGGCGACGAGGCCGATCGAGGTCGCATAGACCGTGGCGAGCGCGCGATGCTCCAAGAGGGAGGCGGCGAGCATGCTGCCGAGCGCGAGCCCGACGCCCGTCACCCCGACGAGGAGCCCGTAGCCGAAGTCGCCCGCGTCGAACGTGTCCTTGGCGAGGACGACCTCCGCGACGTTGGCGCCGGCCGTCGCGAGCATGACGACGTTCCACGCGGCCAGCACGGTCAGAAGCGCGCGCGAGTCTCTGACGAGCCGAAAGCCGTCGGCCAGGTCCTGCCAGTAGCCGCGCCCGACCGCCTGCGCCGTCTGGAGCAGCCGGTCGGGAATGCCCGCGAGGAGCGCGGCAGAGACGAGAAACGTGACCGCGTTGATCCAGTACGCGGCATCCGGCCCGGTCGCGGCGACCAGCACGCCTCCCAGCACGGGGCCGATCGCCCAGGCGACGTTCTCGATCGTCTGGAGCAGCGAGTTCGCGTGCGGAAGATCCTCGTCGGGCAGCAGGTTCGGGAGGCCCGCGTAGAGCGCGGGGCGAAAGAAGCCGGTGGCGAAGCCGGCGAGCGCGGCGAGCGCGACGATTGCTCCGGGGTCGTTCGCGAACGGCAGTACCGCGAAGATCGCGACGCGGCCGAGATCGGACGCGATCATCAGCCGGCGGCGCGGCAGGCGATCGACGAGCGACGACGCCGCGATCCCGATCAGGATCGCCGGCAGGAAGTCGGCGATCAGCAGCGCGCTGACCCAGACCGCCGAGTCGGTGCGGTCGTAGACGTCGATCGTCAGCGCGACGAAGGCGAGCCACGTGCCGAAGGAGGAGCCGACCGTGGCGAGTGCGAGCAGGCGAAAGCTCTGGACTTCACGAAAGAGCGTGACCTGGCGGCTCAGCACTGTTCTCCTCTACGGCAAACGGTACTGCTCCGGCTTGAAAATGCCTGCAAATTCACTCATTCGAGTTAGGTCCTTGCGAGTTCCGTGACCCGGCCGAGCGCTGCGCGGAAGAACGCATTCTCATCGGGCGTGCCGACCGTGACGCGAATCGCGCCGGGGGCGCCGAACCCAGCCGTCGGGCGCACGATCACTCCCTCGCGCAGCAGCTGCTCGAAGAGCGGCCGTGAGTCGTCGCCCACCTCGGCGAAGACGAAGTTCGCCACCGCCGGCTCCACGGGCTCGAAACCGTGCTCCCTGAGGGCCTCCACGATCGCTGGACGACCATCCGCGTTCAGGCGCCGGCGCCGTTCCAGCTCGTCCATGGCGCCCGGCGCCGCGAGGCTGGCGAGGGCGGCCACCTGCGCAGGCGAGGTGATGTCGAATGCGCGCCGCACCTTGCCGATCGCGGTGACGAGCTCAGCTGGGCCGACCCCGTAGCCGACTCGGAGCCCGGCGAGCCCGAAGATCTTCGAGAACGTTCTGAGGACGATGGCCTTGCGGCCGGCCTTCACGTACTCCTCGATTCCGTCCGCGTAGTCGGGGTCGTCGACGTACTCGAAGTACGCCTGGTCGAGCACGGTCACGACGTGGTCGGGCACGCGCTCGAAGTAGTCGTCGAGCTCGGCCCTCGTGTTCATCGTCCCGGTCGGGTTGTTCGGGTGGCAGACGTAGACGAGCTTCGTGCGCTCGGTGACTGCGGCGAGCATCGCGTCGAGGTCGTAGCGGCCGTCGGCGAGCGGGATCGTCCGCGCGACCCCGCCGAGCTTCGTCGCCCCGATCACGTAGCTCGGGAAGCTCGGCCATCCGCAGACGACCTCGTCGCCCGGCTCGACCGAGATCTGCGCGAGCGCGTCCACGACGCCGTCGGCGCCCGCGCCGAGCGCGATCTCCTCGAAGCGGACACCGTGGCGCTTGGCGAGCGCCGTTCGCAGCCGGTAGCCGCCGCCGTCCGGATAGCGGTTCAGCTCGGGGGCGGCCGCCGCCAGTGCGTCGAGCGCCTCCGGAAAGGGCCCGAACGGCCCCTCGTTCGACGCGAGCTTGACGACGCGCTCGAGCCCGAGCTCACGCTGGACCTCCTCGACCGGCTTGCCGGGCTCATAGGGGACGAGGTCGCGAACCGGCGGCTTGAAGAAGCTGTCCGCGATCTGGGCGAGCGAGGCCACTCGCGGAATCTAGTGGACGTCGAGCGCCATCAGGACGGCGTCGAGATACTCGGCGCCGCGGCGGTAGTGGCCTCGCCGCAGGCCCTCCCTGCGGAAGCCGAAGCTCTCGTAGAGCAGGATCGCCGCCTCGTTGTGCGGGAAGACGTGCAGCTCGAGCTTTCGCACGCCGACCGCCCTGGCCCACTCGACCGCCTCTCGAAGCAGGGCCGTTCCGACTCCGCGGCGGCGATGCTCTGCCGAGACCATCAGGCCGAGGTCTGCGACGTGCTTGCTGGCCGGGTGCGGGTCGCGCCCGAGCGAGAGCCTCCCGACGATGCGCGGCCCCTGCTCCGAGATCTCGGCGACGAAGACCGCGGCGTCGTCGTAGCGACGAAGCGCGCGCAGGAACCGCCGCTCCTCGCCCGGCGTGCGCCAGGTCCCGTCCGAGATCAGCCAGCCTTCGGGCTCGGAAGCGACGGCCTCGGCGAGCTCGACGAGCGCGCCGGCGTCACCGGGCTGCGCCTTGCGGACGACGATCCGCTCAGCAGACGATTCCATGGCCTCCCCTGCGGGGGTCTCCCGCAGCTGCAAGCGTCCCGTCCGGCCTCATCTCGACGGCCGCAGCGCCGCCGAAGTACAGATTCCGCCGTCGCCAGCGGACGACGTCGTAGCCGCGACGGTCGAGCTCGTCGAGCTCGGCCGGGTCGTGACCGCCTTCGCAATGGACGTGGCCGTCGTCCAAGTGAACACGGGGCGCGCCGATCGCCTCGTCGACCGGCAGCCCGTGGCCGACCGCGTTCACCACGATCTGCAGGATGGCGCCCCTGAGCCTGGCCGAACCCGCGCTGCCTACGACGAGACGGGGCCGTCCGTCCCGCAGGACGAGCGACGGCGCCATCATGCTTGTCAGCCTGCCTCCCGGCCGACGCCGACGCCGCGCCAGGTTCAGGTGGTGCTCGCCGAGCATGTTGTTCAGATGGATCCCGGTGCCCGGAACGACCACGCCCGAGCCGGCTCCGGTCGATACCGTCAGCGAAGCGGCATTGCCGTCCGCGTCGACGACAGAGATCTGCGTCGTCCGCGAAGGCTCCACCGGCTCGGGAACGATCGGCGGTCGCTCCTCCAGAAGGCGTGCTGCCGCCTCGGACACCCGGTGTTCGTCGTAGAGCCGGCGCGCGAGACCGCCGCCGTGGAGCTGGCGGGCGAAGCCCGGACCGCGCGCGAGCGCCTGCTCGCCCATGACGCCGACCAGGCGGGCGATCTCGTCGGCGCTCCCGTGTGGGCCGCCGAGGCCGGCGCGGTCGAGCAGCAGGAGCGCATACGCGATCAGCACACCGCCGGTGGACGGCGGCGGGTTCGAGACGAATCGGTGTCCGAGGAACTCGGCGGTGATCGGCCGACGCCAGATCACGCGGTAGCCGCGGAGGTCGTCCCTCGTCAGCGGGCCGCCGCCCGCGCGGATACAGCTCGTGATGCGTTCAGCGAGCACGCCCTCGTAGAAGGCCTCAGCACCCCCTTCAGCGAGAATCCCCATGGTCGAGGCGAGGTCGTTCATCGTCAGCCGGTCACCGGCCTCCAGCCGCTCGCCGTCGGGCCCGTAGATCGCCTTGCCAGCGTCGGTGTGCCGCAGGATGACATCGAGAATCGCGTGTAGGTACGCCTGCTGGGGCGTGATCACGACTCCCTCGCGGGCGACCGTGATCGCCGGGTCGAAGAGCGTTGACCACGGCACTCGCCCGTACGCGCGGTGCGCCCTCTCGAGTCCGGCAACGACGCCGGGCGTGGCGACCGACGAGACGCCGATGCCGAACGCCTGCGTGCTCGAATCGTCGAAGTCGACGTCGATGGCTTCCATCTCGCTGATCTGGTCTGCTTCGAGGCCGGCCCCCGGAACCGAGACGAAGAAGTCGAGGAGGCGCGAATGACCGTCTTTCGCACGGTGGACGAGCAGGAAACCGCCGCCGCCCGGGCCCGTGAGTGTGCTCTCCGCGACCCACGAGACGAAGGCCGCAGCGAGACAGGCATCGACCGCATTGCCACCGTCGGCAAGGACGCGCGCTCCGGCCTCCGCCGTCAGCGGGTGCCCGGCTGCGATGGCGCCTTTCACGGCGCGGCGATCAGCTCTGGAGGAACGAGGGCGGCTCGAGCGGCTCGTCGGGCTGCGACCGGGACCCTTCATGCTGCGGCACGTACGGTCGAGACCCGCCCCGCTGGCCCACGCCGGTGACGATCACCGTCACCCACACCTGTCCTTCGAGGCGCTCGTCGACGGTCGCACCGAAGATGATGTTCGTCTCGTCTGTGGACGCCGCCCTGATCACCTCGGCCGCCTCGTTGACTTCGTACAGCGAGAGGTCGTTTCCGCCGGCGATCGAGAGCAGGATCCCGCGCGCGCTGATCAGCTCTGTATCGACGAGCGGGGAGCGAAGCGCGCGCTCGGCGGCTTCGACGGCCCGATTCTCGCCCGTTGCGAAGCCGATTCCCATCAGGGCGGTTCCCGCGCCGTGCATGATCGTCCGGACGTCGGCGAAGTCGACGTTGATCAGCCCGGGCTCGGTGATCAGGTCGCAGATTCCCTGCACACCCTGCCGGAGCACGTCGTCCGCGATCTTGAAGGCGTCGAGCATCGACGTGTTCTTGTCGAGCACCTCCAGGAGGCGCTCGTTGGGGATGACGACCACGGTGTCGCAGGCTTCGCGGAGTGCGTGCACGCCCGCCTCGGCCTGCGACCGTCGTTTCGTGCCCTCGAAGCGGAACGGCATGGTCACGATTCCGACGGTCAGCGCGCCGACCTCGCGCGCGATGCCGGCGACGACCGGGGCTGCCCCGGAGCCCGTCCCGCCGCCCTCGCCGGCGGTGACGAAGACCATGTCCGCGCCGCGAAGCGCCCGCTTGACCTGGTCGTAGGCCTCCTCGGCGGCGCGGCGACCGATGTCCGGCTCGGCGCCCGAGCCGAGCCCGCCCGTGAGCTCGCGCCCGATGTGGATCTTCACCTCCGCGTCGCTGAGCGCGAGCTGCTGGAGATCGGTGTTGACGGCGACGAACTCGACCGCAGCGAGGCCCGCGTCGATCATCCGATTGACCGCGTTCAGCCCGGCGCCGCCGACACCGACGACCTTGATGTCGGCGAGGTACGCGGAGTCGGAGCGCGGCGCGCGATGGAGCCTCGGCGGTGGCTCGGGCAGCGGCTCGAGCAACCGTGCGATCCCGCGGTCGGGCGACGGCTCGCGCGGCTGGACCGGCTCCGGCGGCTGCGGCCGGGCAGGGGCCGACGGCACCCGCTCGGGGTGCTGCGGCGCGGCTTCTCCTTGCCCCGGCTCAGGGGCGACCTCGAGCTTCGGCGGCGGATGCTCGACCGTCTCCTCGAGCGGTTCACCCGGGACGGCCCTCCCCTCTTTCTCGGCCTGCTTCTGCGCGGCTTCCGTTGCCCTGAAGAGCTCGGCGAGCGGGCCCTCACGCATGCTTGCGCGCTTTCGCGCCATTGAGCACCTCCTTCGCGAGCTCCCGGTACGCGGCCGCCGCGGTGCCGGTCGGGTCGTACTTGAGCACCGAGCTGCCCTTTACCGGCGCCTCGGCGTAGCGCACCGTCTTCTTGATCCGCGTCTTGTAGACGAGGTCACCGAAGTTCTCCTGCAGGATCTCGATCGCCTCGCGCGCGTGCAGCGTCCTGCCGTCGTACATCGTCGCGAGAATCCCCTGAATCCCGACGTCGGGATTCAGGTTCTCGCGAATCATCGACAGCGTGTTCTCGAGCTGGACGAGCCCCCTCAGCGAGAGGTACTCGCACTGCACGGGAACGATCACGCCGCTGGAGGCGACGAGCGCGTTGATCGTGAGCAGGCCGAGCGACGGCGGCGTGTCGACCAGGATGATGTCGTATCGCTCCTTGATCGGGCTCAGCGCCTTTTCGAGCGCGCGCTCGCGGCCGATCATGCTCGACAGGGCAAGCTCCGCCCCGGCGAGATCGATCGAGGACACGGCAAGGTCGACCTCTGCCTCCTGGATCACCTGGTCGATCGGAAGCAGAGGTCGATCTGATCCGGGTTGAACCCCTGGCTCATCGTCAGGTTGCCCTGAGGGTCCATATCGACGATGAGGACCTTGTGGCCCTCCTCCCGCAGCGCAACGGCGAGGTTCAGCGTTGACGTCGTCTTCGCGACGCCGCCCTTCTGGTTGGCGAACGCGAGGATCACCGTCTCGCGCGGGACGTCCGGGGTCGGCAACACCTCCGGCGCGGCGGGTCCTTCGGCGTCCTCGGGCAAGGCGTCGACTGGTTCGCCCGTCGGCGGGCGGGAGAAAAGGCCGGCTAGGCGCATACGCAGCCTGTCGTTCGGCCCGGGACCGGACTGTCCTGCACGGTCTCAGTGTGCCGGAAAAGCCGGACTGCGCCAGCTCGGGGATCAGGTTGTTGAGTGCTAGCGAGCCAGGAGCATCCCCTCCCGTCGCTCCGCGTCCATGGCCTGCCGACAGCCGTTGAGCGCCTCGACGGCTCCGTGCGGCTCGGGCTCCGCACGCAGCCACGTCTCGGCCTCGCGAAGCAACCCGCGCAGCTCGTCGAGCAGTTCGCCGGCGGGGGCTGCCTCCCGGTCGAGAGCCTCGATCCGGTCGAGTCGATCCAACACTGCGCGTGCCTCGTCCATGAGGTCGAACGTACCCGTGCGCGGCGCACGTGTCTGTGCCGCAGGTGTGCCTAGAGTGCGCCGACCGCCAAGGCAGGCTCGGGTGCGACGGTCGGTTTGGGCCGCAAGCCGAGGAGCGTCTCGTCGAGCGTTCGCAGGAGCACTTGCCTGTCGCCGTGCTCGAGCACCGCGACGAGCGCCGACCGAACGAGGTCCGATGTCGCGGCCGCCGCGTCGCCGGCGGCCAGCAAGCGGAGCCTGTCGAGGATGGCCGAGCGCTCGCGCGGCGTCTCACCGAGAACGGCAGCCGCGCGCAGCGAGCCTGCGAACAACCCCTCGCCGCCGCCCAGCAGCGAGGTGAGCGATCCGCGCAGCTGCTCCGAGGCAAACGGATCCGTCTGAAAGAGCGAGAGCTCCCACCGGTCGAGTGCCTCTCCGAGGTCGCGGTCCTCGTCCGCCGCCGAAAGCCGCTCGCGCAGCCGACGCGCGCGTTCGGCCCGAGCCGAGTCCAGCCGAACGCCTTCACCGGGCGGCGCGGTCGCCGCGATCGGCAGCACGGGGCGAATGCCGTAGGGCCGCCAGTCGAGCCGCTCGAAGAGGACGGGCCCGGCCGCGATCGCCCCCGCGGTCGCAAGCCGCAGCGCCGTGATCGCGTCGGCGAGCTCGCCGGGCGCATCGGGCACTCCACCCGAGCCCGGAGCCGAGGAATCGCCCAGCTCCGCCTCCAGCTCGAGGACACAGAGCCTGTCGGGCTCTCGCTCGAACCCCTCCGGAAGCAGCCCTCCGGCCTGCGGCCAGTGCACCGCCAGCTCACCCGAGGCGACATGGCGAACCCGGAGGCCTCCGCCGAGATCGACGACTCCCCCGACCGACATTCCCACGAGCGGCGCGATCGCCCCGTATGCGCGCTGTGCGCCGAAGAGCGAGGCTTCGAACGACGCGTAGGCGCGGTCGAACACCTCGTCGTCCCAGTCGAAGCCGCCGCAGGCCTCGGCCGTTTCGGCCAGGAGCGGCAGGAGCACGGTGCGCGTCAACGCCTCCCGGGAGCTCGGCCGGCCGCTCGAGTGCGCCTGGGCGAAGATCGCCGCCGCCGGCTCCCGCTCCAGCTCCGCGAGCGCCGGTTGTGCGTCCGCCAGAGTCGCGAACCGCCCGGCACGCGCGTCGAGGAACGGCTTCACGAGCGGCCGGTACTCGTAGAGCGTCGGGCTTCCGGGCGCCTGGTGCTCCTCGAATGAGAAGGGGACGTCGCCGCCGTCGTCGAGCTCGTGGCTCACGGCCGCGAACGCGCCGAGGCAAAACGCCCGCAGCGCTTGGTGCAGGTTCGGCGAACGGATCACCCGTCCGCTTACGCGCCCGGTTCCCGCTCTCCTCTCTCCCACGGCTGGCACGCCGGGCACCAGTAGGCCGTCCGATTCGCTTCGCCCTGGCCCCGGGACTCGATCGGCGTCCGGCAGCGGGGGCACGGGCGTCCGGCCTGGCGGTAGATCGACCGCTGCTCACGCCCCGTGTCGACGGAGCCCCGCATCAGCCGCGCCGCCTCCTCGAGCACTGCCCGCAGCTCCGCGTCGGTCGTTTCACCGACGGCTCGCCACGGAGACACGCCGGCTCGCCAGAGCGCCTCCGCCTTCCATACGTTCCCGATCCCCGCGACAAGGCGCTGGTCGAGGAGCGCGTCGCCGACCTCGCGGCGCCGGCCGCTGCGGAGATTCGCGACCATCCGATCGAGATCCGGCGGCCGAGCCAGGATGTCCGGCCCGAGCCGGCGCACCGCCCGCCTGTTCAGCTCGAGCACGGGCCCGCCCCACAGGACCGCCTCGCGCACATGCCCGCGCAGCACGAGCCAGGGCCGTCCCCGCGTCATGGAACCTCGAGCACGAACGGTCCACCGCCCCGACATCCGGAGCTGGCTCCGCAGCACGAGCCCGCCCTCGAAGCTCAACAGCAGGTTCTTGCCGACCGCTTCGACCCCCTCGAGCCGCCGCCCGTCGAGCTGCTCGGCCACACCGGTCGCAGCCGCGCGCGGATTCGGGCTCTCGACCTCCACGGTCTCACCGACGAGCACCTGGAGTCGCCGCGCGGCGCGATGGAGCGAGTCGCCCTCGGGCATGCTTGAGATTGTGGACGAGCGAGGCCTTCACCCAGCGGCCGCGGGCGCCGTTGCCGCCAGCGTGTGGAGCCTGCTGGAGCCGATCGACCGACGCCTCCTGCGCTGCGACTACTCGGACGTGCTCCTGCTCGGGAAGGCGGTCACGCGCGGAGGGCTCGCCTGGCCGGTCGGCTTTGCGATCCATGCCGCCAACGGCGCGCTCTTCGGGTTGGCGTTCGATCAAGTGCGGCGCAAAGTCCCGTACCGCAAGCAAACCGTCGCGATCGGGCTGGCGCTGGCCGAGCACGTCGCGCTCTATCCGCTCTCCTACTTCGTCGACCGACACCATCCAGCGCGCGGCCAGGCCGGGATCCCGCCCCTCTTCACCAACGCACGCGCCTTCGCGCAGGCGACGATCCGGCACGCCGTCTTCGGCGTGGTGCTAGGCCGCCTTTCCCGCTAGACGTTCGAGCGACCGCCGGACCACCGCAACCGTCAAGGCCGTAGCACTGCGCGCCGAGGTCCGGCCGTGAAGCCGGCCTCGACGAGGAGGGGCATCGCGTCCGTCTCCCCTACCGGCTCGCCGTCGAACCGCTCGACGGCCAGCCGCTTCATCCCGCGCCGGCTCTTCACGTGCTCGACGATCGCCCGGAGCGCCGGCCGCAGCCAGTCGGGATCCGGGTCGCGAAGCGGGACGAGCGTCTTTCCTCCGCGCTCGACGAACAGCACCGCCTCGCCGCCGATCAGGACGACGTAGGCTCCCGCGACCCGCGCCGCCCGGGCTCCGGCCCTCTTCGGCCAGGCAAGCGCCGCGCCGTACGGCTGAGCCGGGTCCGCCGCCGCCAGGACCGAGACGTCGTCAGCCGGCTCCTCCTCGCGAGGCCGCAGCTCCCGGAGCCGCTCAACAGCCCCGCCGAGCGCGAATTGCGCCCCGCCGAGTCCCTCGACGAAGTAACCGCGTCGGCAAAGGCCCAGCGTCTCGAGCGCCTTAAGGTCGCCGTAGACGGCCGAGTAGCCGCCGGGGATCCCCTCCGCGCGGACGCCGTCGCGAGTGACGATCCCCTGGCGCTCCAGCAGCAGCTCGGCGAGCGCCCGCGGATCGCGCTCGCCGGCGAAGAGCCTGTCGGTGAGCGACCAGCGCCCCTGGGTCGCGGTGATCGCGGTCGCCCGCCGGCGCGAGAAGCGGCGAGGCCTACGCTCCGGCTTCGGGACGCCGTAGCGGCGGCCGGCGCGAAGCGGCGTCCAGGCGTCGTTCGTGACCTCACCGGCCCAGACGAGCTCCCAGAGCGCGGGCAGCGCCGCCTCGGCCTCGAGGCCGGTCGAGTCGAGCAGGTCGAACCAGAACTCGGCGCTCTTGGCCAGGGCTTCCCGAATCCGGTCGTGCGCATCGCCCTCCGGACGCTCGGTTCCCTCCGGTTTCCCGAGCACCGACGCGTCCTCCCGGAAGAAGACGGCCACGCGGTCGAGCCCGGCGCCAACCCACACGAGCTCGCCGGTCGCGCAGAGCTGGTCGAGCCAGGCAGGCGCGTAGTTCGGGACTCGCCGCGGCAGCACCTCGGACTCCCAGAGCGCGACCGGCAGCGCCAGTCCCTGCAGCGGGACGAGCGCCTCCCGCAGGCTCGCGCGGCGGTCGATTCCGTGCCAGCCGGGGAGGAATCGGGCGAAGGCGACCTGCTCGACCGGCTCGACCTCCTTGCGGAGAGCGGCGAGCGACGCCCGGCGGATCCGGCGGAGGACGTCGGGATCGCACCACTCGCGCTCCGTTCCACCCGGCCGGAGCTCGCCGCGGACGAGCTTGTCCTCCCGCTCGAGCGCAACCAGGTCGGCTTCCGCGCGCTCGGCGTCGATGCCGAAGCGCGACGCCGCCTCCCGCGTCGTGAACGGGCCGCGGCCACGCGCGTACCGGGCAATCAGCGAGCGCAGCGGCAGCTCGCTCGACTCGAGGAAGGCATCGGGTAGTCCGCTCGGCGGCATCGCGCCCAGTGCGTCGCGGTAGCGGCCCGCGTCCTCGGCGGCAATCAGCCGCTCCTCACCGCCGACACGGATCCGCACCGCGCGCCGCTCCGCCTCGAGGACGGCGCCGAAGGCCTCGTCGAACTCGCCCGGCCGCAGGTCTCCTCGGCGCAGGAGCAGGTCGTGCAGCCCGTCCGGATCCTTCGCCTGCCCGGAGAGCGAGGACTCGACCTGGTCCAGCGCGCCCGGGTCGAGCAGGTCGCGCAGCTCCTCCTGGCCGAGCAGCTCGCGGAGGAGATCGCGGTCGAGGGACAGCGCCTGCGCCCGCCGCTCGGCGGGAGGCGTGTCGTCCTCGTACATGTAGGTCGCGATGTAGTCGAAGAGGAGCGAGGCGGAATAGGGCGAGGCGGACGCGCTCTCGACGTCCACGACGTCGATCTGCCGCGTCTTCACGCCGTGCAGGAGCCGCTTCAGCGCCGGGAGGTCGAAGACGTCTTGGAGGACCTCGCGGAAGGTCTCGAGCATGACCGGGAAGGACCCGTACTTCTTCGCCACTTGAAGGAGGCTTTGGGCCTTCAGCCGCTGCTGCCAGAGCGGGGTCCGCTCGCCCGGCCGTCGGCGTGGGATCAGCAACGCGCGGGCCGCGTTTTCGCGGAACCGGGACCCGAAGAGCGCCGTCCCGCCAAGCTCGGCCATGATCAGATCGTCCACCTCGTCCGGGTCAAGGACGAGCTGCTCGGTCGGCGGCGGCGCGTCGGCATCCGGGAAGTGGAACGCGATGCCGTCGTCCGACCAGAGGACATGGGCGTCCACGCCGAGAGATTCCTGGAGCCGCGCGGAGGCGGCGAGCGCCCACGGCGCGTGCACCCTGGCGCCGAACGGCGTGAGGATGCAGACGCGCCAGTCGCCGATCTCGTCGCGAAAGCGCTCCACGACGATCGTCCGGTCGGAAGGCACCGCCCCGGTCGCCTGCTCCTGCTCACGCAGGAAGGTCATCAGGTTCTTGGCGGCCAACGGGTCGAGCGAGTAGTCGGAGCGGAGCCGCTCGTCGGCCTTCTCGTCCGGCAGCGAGGACAGCTCGCGCGAGGCCCGGCCGATCGCCTCGCCCAGCTCGTACGGCCGGCCGGGGCCCTCGCCCTTCCAGAACGGGATCGCACCGGGAACACCGGGGGCCGGCGAGACGAGGACGCGGTCGCGCGTGAACTCCTCGATCCGCCAGGTCGAGGCGCCGAGCATGAACGTCTGGCCGGCGCGGGCCTCGTAGACCATCTCCTCATCGAGCTCGCCAACCCGGCCGCCGCCGTCCACGAGATGGACGCCGAACAGCCCTCGGTCGGGAATCGTCCCCGCGTTCGTGACCGCCAGCCGCGCCGCTCCGCCCCGGCCGCGGATGACGCCCGCGGTCCGGTCCCAGACGATCCGCGGCCGCAGCTCGGCGAACTCGTCCGACGGATAGCGGCCCGCCAGCATGTCGAGGACGTTCTCGAGCTGGACCCGCGAGAGGTCCGCGAACGGGTAGGCGCGCTTGACGAGCCCGTGCAGCTCGTCCACCGCGATCTCCTCCTGTGACGCGATCCCGACGATCTGCTGCCCGAGGACGTCCAGCGGGTTCCGCGGGATCTGCGTCTCCTCGATCGCGCCCTCCTTCATCCGGCGGACAACGACCGCCGACTCGAGCAGGTCGGCGCGGAACTTCGGGAAGACACGTCCCTTGGAGACGGAGGTGAGGTCGTGGCCGGCGCGACCGATGCGTTGGAGGCCGCGCGCCACCGACTTCGGCGACTCGACCTGGACGACGAGGTCGACGGCGCCCATGTCGATCCCGAGCTCGAGCGACGAGGTGGCGACGAGGCATGGGATCTGGCCGCGCTTCAGCAGTTCCTCGACCTCAAGGCGCTGCTCGCGGGCCAGGGAGCCGTGGTGAGCCCTCGCGATCTCCCGAGGCGGCGCTTGCGACGCCGGAAAAGCGGCCGTGCCGGCTTCGCCGGTGCGGTCGCTCCCCGAAGCCAGCTCGTTTAGGCGCAGCGCCAGCCGCTCGGCGAGGCGGCGGTTGTTGACGAAGACGATCGTCGAGCGGTGGGCCTCGACGAGCTCGAGCAGGCGCGGGTAGATCGAGGGCCAGATCGACTGCGGCATCGCATCGCCGCCCGGCGCGAGGACGTCCGTGATCTCGGCGTTGACGCCCGGCTCACGCATGTCCTCGAGCGGGACGACGACCTCGACGTCGAGCTCCTTCGAGCGGCCGGCGTCCACGAGCTCGATCGGGCGTCCGCCGGCGACGAACTTCCCGATCTCCTCCATCGGCCGCTGAGTCGCCGAGAGCCCGATTCGCTGGAACGACTCGCCGGTCAGGCGCTCGAGACGCTCGACGGTCAGGGCGAGGTGGGCGCCGCGCTTCGTGCCGGCGACTGCGTGGACCTCGTCGAGGATCAGCGTCCGGACGCCGGTCAGCGTCTCCCGTGCGCGAGAGGTCAGCATCAGGAAGAGCGACTCGGGCGTCGTGATCAGTAGGTCGGGCGGGTGCTTGAGCATCGCGGCGCGCTCCTTCTGCGGCGTGTCGCCGGTGCGCACCGCGACCTTGACGTCGGCCTGAAGGCCGGCGAGCGGCCCACGGAGGTTCCGCTCGATGTCGTAGTTCAGCGCCTTGAGCGGCGAGACGTAGACGAGCCGCGTCCCTTCGCCGGGCTCCTCGAGCAGCCGGTCGAGCCCGTAGAGGAACGCAGCAAGTGTCTTCCCGGAGCCGGTCGGCGCCTGGATCAGCGTGTGCGCGCCCGAGGCGATCTTCGGCCAGCCGAGCTCCTGGGCCGGCGTCGGGCCGTCGAACGTCCGCTCGAACCAGGCGCGCGTCCCGGGGCTGAAGACGGAGAGCGCGTCCATCGCCCCAGCGTAGCCACGCCACCTGGGTCGAAAAGCGTTCGTCGTGGCGGGTCAGGCCAGCGGAGCAACCGGCCGCGACGACACGCCCAGACGGCGGAAGATCGCCTCGCTCTGCTCGCCGGCACCGTTGTCCTCCACACCGCGAAGCTCGGCGAGCCGGGTCACCGCCTCGAGCGTCAGTGCCACCTCGTACGACTCGCCGTCGGCGTCCGGTCCGATGGCGGCCCGCGCGCTTCGCAGGCTGTCCTCGAGCGCGGCGGCCGCGTCGTCCAGATCTCCTGACTGCATGAGGGCGTACCCCCGCAGTCGGTGGATCAGGGCCGAGACACCGGTGCCGCTGCCGTCGTCGATCGCCTGGAGCGCCTCGTCCGCCGCCCGCAACGCGCCGGCTGCCTCGCCCGCGAGAACGTCCTTCTCGACGATCCGCGCGCTCGTCTCGAGGATGAAGCTCCGGGCGTTCAAGTCCTGGAACTCGGCGAGCGCGTTCCGCAACAACGTGTCCGCCTCGTCGAAGCGCCCTACCCTGGCGGCGAGCCGTCCGAGGTTGCTCTCGGCGAGCGCGGCGAGGAACCGGCTTCCCGCCCGCGCGCAGACCTCGCGCGACTCGGTGAAGAGCGCCTCCGCAACCTCGTAGTGTCCCTGGTCGGACTTGATCTCGCCGATGTTGTTCGCAATCGTGGCTGCCCCGACGACGTCACCGATCCGCCCGAACGCCGCCTGGCTGCGGGCGTACAGATCGAGCGCCTCGTCCCACCTGCCCTCGTAGTACGCGTCGATTCCCAGGTTGTTCAGGACGTTCGCCTGCCCGAGCAGGTCGCCCAGCTCTTCGTAGACCGGCAGCGCCATGCCGCGGAACGCGACGCGATTCGGATTTCCGCTCGACGTGTAAGCGAGGTGGAGGAGGTAGTAGCCGTGGGCCAGCGCCCGCAGGTCGTCGATCTCGAGGGCCTCCTCCACGACGCTGTTGCACCACTCGATGCAGTCGGCGAAGCGGCCCTGGCGGAAGCGGACGCCTGCGTAGGACAAGCGGATCTCGAGCGCGAGGGATGACGGCTTGCCTGCCTCGTCGATCGCCTCCACCGCGGCCAGCGCTCGGCGGTACCAGCGAAGCGCCTGCGGATACTGGCTCGAACGCTCTCGGATCAGGCCCTCCTTGTGCAGCAGCGCCGGCTGCTCACCGGATGCGCCGGTGAGCTGGCGGGCCTGGCGGTATGCATCGGCCGCCTCCGCGTAGAGCCCGGCGACCTCGGACACGTCGCCGAGCGCCTCCCACACGGCTGCGACGGCAGAAGGGTCGACGCCGGAGAGGTGCTTTGCGGCCGCGAGTCCGCGTCGGTAGAAGACCGCGGCCTCGACGTTCGCGTACTTCTCCCGGGCGCGGTCGCCGGCCAGAAGCGAATAGTCGTACGCCTTCAGGTGGTCGTCAGCGTGGAAGAAATGCAGCGAGAGAAGCTCGGCGTGCTCCGCGAGCTCGCCTGCGTGCAGGCTCTCGTACGCGCCTCCGACGCTCGCGTGGAGCTCTCGGCGCCGGCGGTACGAGAGTCCCTCGTACGCGGCGTCGCGGAAGAGCGCGTGCCGGAACCGGAACCCACCCGCCGTGTACGGGTCGCGCTCGACGAACTCGGCCAGCCGATCCCACGACTCGGAGTCGGGTGACACCGACGGGTCGTCCGCGGCGAGCACGCGCCCGACGAGCTCGGCGCTGAAGGTACTGCCCATCACCGCCGCGTAGCGGAGGAGCGTGCGTTCCGCCGGGGCGAGCTTGTCGATCCTCGTCGTGACGACCGCTTCGACGCTCTCGGGAAGCTCGGCCTCGGTCTCGCGCTCCGCCGAGGCGACGAGCTCGTGGAGGAACAGCGGGTTGCCGCCGGAACGCTCGGCGATCGCCGCGATCTCGTCTGGCCGCAGGCCGTTCGTCCTCGTGGCATCGACCAGCGCGCGGGCGGCTTCGAAGGGCAATGGCTCGAGATGGATCGTCAGCGCCGCCACGGGCGGAGTCCCTTCCGCGGCGATGAACCCGGTCGTCGTCGGACGTCTGGTCCCGCAGATGAGCCACGGTTTCGCCGTCACCTGCCCGGCGAGGTGCCGGAGCAGATGACAGGAGGGCTCGTCCATCCAGTGGACGTCCTCGATCACGAGCACGGTCGGATCGGGCAGGAGCTTCGCAAGCAGCGACTCGACCACGCCGTGGAGGCGGGCTCGCCGGAAGGCCGGCTGGAGATCGTCGACCTCGGATGTCGATTCGATGTCGACGTCGAGGGGAAGGGCGAGCAGCGGGATCCACCGGACCACGTCCTCCGCGACCGGCTCGATTCGAGCCCGCAGCCGCACCCGGACGCTTCGCGGATCGCAGTCCAACGGGACGTCGAGCAGCGACCTGAGCAGGCCGCGGAACGGGAAGTACGGAGTCGAGAGCTTGTACTCCTCGCAGGAGACGCGAAGCGTCTCGAGGTCCGTCCACTGCGAGAGGAGCTCCTGGACGAGGCGGGACTTCCCCATCCCCGGGTCGCCGATCAGCTCGACGAGCGACCCGAAGCCCATGCGGACCGGCGTGAGCGAAGCGCCCAGGACGGCGAGCTCGCGCTCGCGACCGACGAACGGCGTCGCGGTCTCGACCGCGGTCTCGCGGCCGCCGGCAACCCCGCGCACGTCGTGCGAAACAAGAGGTGCCTTCTTGCCCTTGGCCGCGAACGGCTTCTGCTCCACGGTCTCGAAGGGCGTCCGCGAGCGCTCGAGGACTTCCGTCGTCGCGAGCACGGCGCCAGCCTCGGCCTTGGCCATCAGCCGAGCGGCGACCGCTGCAGTCTCGCCCATGATCGTGTACGTCCGCCGATACGAGGCGCCCACCTCGCCGGCGAAGACGCGGCCGCGGTGCACCCCCGCGTGGAGCGGGAGCCGAAGCCTCGCGTCGGCGATGGAACGGACGGTGCGGAGCATCCGTTCCTCGTCGTCGCCCGCCGTCTGCGGCGCCCCCGCAACGAGGATGATGCGGACTCCATCGGGGTCGACGTCTGTCTCGAGGAAGCAGACTCGATGCTCGTCGGCGGCCCTCTGGACCGTCCGCACGATCTGATCGAGCGCGTCCGCAGTTCCCGCGGATCCGTCGTCGGCCAGAAGCGCTTCGGTCCCCGCGAAGCGGAGGAAGGCGACCGTCGCCTGCCGGTGCTCGGGCTCGATTCCCGGGCTCTCCGCGAGATAGTTGCGAATCGCCAGGGGGACGCAGTCGGCGAGAGGAAGCCCTTCTGCGTCGGGCAGCGTCGCGAGTCCGGCCGTCGTCACCGGGACGTCGGCCTTCAGCAGGCGACCTCCGGCCTTCTGCGCACCGAGCGACCGGGCCGGCAGCGCCGCCGTGGTCGCCCCCGTGACCAGGATCTCGCCCGCCTCCGCGCCCTCCTCCATCGCGACGGTCTGCGCCACCTCCGGCCCGCAGAGCAGCAGCTCGCGATGAGAGCCTCCGACGAGAAAGAACCGGAAGGTTCCGGTGTTGAGCCCGACGTGCATGCGGAGCGTGACGACCCCGGCCGACGTGCGGGGACGCCCGATCTCCCTGAGTGCCCGGCGCATCCCGTACGACGCCCGGGCGGCCCGTTGGGCGTGCTCGTCGCCTGAGAAGAAGAGCAGGAGGGCGTCCCCGTTGAACTTGAGCACGCCGCCGCCGTTCTCGTATGCCACCTGGAGGAGCCGCCCGAACGTTGCGTTGATGACGTCGGTGACCTCTTCGGCTCCGGCCTTGCCCTTCCGTGCGAGCCGCTCCGACATTGCGGTGAACCCCGAAAGGTCGGCGAACGCGAGCGTGCCCTCCAGGCTGCGCCAGGTCGCGTCCGGTTCCTCACGGAGCCACTCGACGACGACGCGCGGGACGTAGGGCATCAGCCTTTCCGCTCCGACGTGCTTGACCTCCGGCGCGAGCGTCATTGGTGAGTTTCTTGCATGTTGCGGCGGCTAGAAGCGCAGAGCGTTATTGACTTTGCGACAGAAAGGCGTAGATTGGCCGCCCGAGGGCTACCTGCGGAAAGGGGCTTGGCGGGGCGATGTTTACACGACGGCTGGTTCAGGTTTGCTGCCTCGGTGGCGTCCTGCTCGCGCTCGGCGCGACCGGGGGCCAGGCTGCCGACGGCTTCACGCCGAGCTCGCTCTCGCTGACGCTTGCCCCCGGTGCTTCCTGGACGACTTCTCAGACGCTGCACCTCGACTCCCTTCCACCCAAGGCGGACATCGTCCTCGCGGTGGACACCACAGGAAGTATGGGCGCCGCGATTGCGGACGCAAAGGCCGACGCGATCAAGATCGTCGGCCGGATCAGATCATCGATTCCGGGCGCGCGCTTTGCCGTCGTCGACTTCAAGGACTATCCACTCTCACCCTTTGGCGGCCCAACCGACTATCCCTACAAGCTCGTCACGGGCCTCACCGGCGACGCGTCCGCCGTCCAGGCAGCCGTGAACACGATGGCTGCGGGCGGCGGCGCCGATCTTCCCGAGTCGTTCAATCGCGTCTTTTTCGAGGCGTACTCGGACACTGTTCCGCATGAGGACGAGGTCACGCCGCACCTCGCCTATGACGCGAATGCACCGCGGTTCCTCGTCGTGCTGGGGGACGACATTCCCCACGATCCGGGGCAGAACGCGACCTTCTCGGCCTGCGCCAACACCTCGCCCGTCGACCCCGGTCGCGACGCCACGGTCGGGACGGGCGACGACCTGACGACGAGGGCGACGCTCGATGCGCTGAAGGCCAACAACACGAACGTCTCCTTCGTCACGTACAACCCGGGAGGCGGCACGCCGGGCACGGCCGAGTGTCACGCCCAGCTCGCGACGTATACGGGCGGCGTGCAGGTCACGCACGAGACGGCGGACTCCCTCGCGGACGAGATGGTGGCGATCGTCAGGCAGGCGGCGGCCAAGGTCGACAGTGTCGAGCTCGCCGTCGAGCCGAGCTCGTTCGCATCGTGGGTGACGTTCTCCCCGCCGACGCCGTACGGCCCGTTCACCGCTCCGCGGGACGTCCCGTATCAAATGAAGATCACGGTGCCCGACAATGCGGCCCCGGGCCTGCGCGAGTTCAGGGTCCGCGCCCTTGCGGACGGCTCGCTTCGTGGCGAGCAGGTCGTGAAGATCGACGTTCGCAACAGGGCGATGAGCGCCCTCGACCTGACGGTCGACGAGCGCTCGATCGAGGCCGGAATCGCGTCGCTCCCGATCGGGGCCATCCCCGCGTCGCGAATCCCCTTCCTCGGCGGAACGACCTCGGCGCTGCCCGCAGGCTCAATCCCCGCCGGCTCGATCCCCGCCGGCTCGATCCCCGCCGGCTCCATCCCCGCCGGCTCGATCCCCGCAGGATCGATCCCCGCCGGCTCCATCCCTGCGGGATCGATCCCGTATGGCTCGATCCCGGCCGGTTCCATCCCCTACGGATCGATCGGCCTCGGAACGACGCCGGCGGGCTCGATCCCGGCCGGTTCGATCGCGCTGCGCGAGGTTCTCGTTTCGCAGATTCCGCTCCAAAACGCAACGTGGGACCAGATTCTCGCTCCGCCGTCGGCGCTGAACGCGTGCCCTGCGACCGGCCATGGTGCCGGGGCCGGCGCGTGCCGGCCGCTCACGGCGCTCACGCTTCAGGATGTCGCGAACGATCCGGTCGCGCTTGGACGGCTGAACGCCCTCGCGATCCGTAACGTCCCGCTGCTCAGCACGCTCTGGCGCGACGCGCCCTTCGCCGCGCTGATGCTCGGCAACGCGACGCTGAGCCAGCTCCCCGCCCCGCCCGGTTACGCGACCTGGACCGACGCACTGGAGGGGAACGGCGGCAGCTCGAGCAACGTCGATCCGACCACGAACACCGTCTTCGGGGTCTACGTCGCGGGGCAGCTCGGCTCGACGCCGGCCGGATCGATCCCGGCCGGGTCGATCCCGTGGACGCTCCCTGCCGGATCGATCCCCGCGGGCTCGATCCCCGCCGGCTCGATTGCGATGAGCATGACCCGACTGGGCGCGGTGCCGATCTCGCTGCTCGTCCCGCAGCCGCCGCTGGGCATCCCGGCGTACGTGAACTGCAGCGGGGCGTTCGTCTGCACCGGCAAGACGCTCGGGGAGGCCGACGACGCGGGGGCGATCAATCCCGCGCTCACGCTTGCCCAGCTCTTCGCAGCGCTCCCGCCCAGCAACGTCGCCCCCGTCGACAGCCAGGGCATTCGCGACGCCGCCAGGGGGACGACGCTCGACCAGCTGATCACGGCGATGCTCCCGCGCGGCAACTACCCGTGGGAGGAGATCGCCCTCACGGGCCTCCAGGACGTCACCGGACCGCCGCCGCTCCACTACCACGTCGACTTCGACCTCAACTGCGGGCTGGCGACGACCTTCGAGGTCACGGTGAACCTTCCGAACGGGTTCCTTCCGGTCCTCGGCTCTGCGAGCTTCTCGTATGCGGGCGGCGCCGCGGTCGCTGGGCGCAATCCGACCGCGAACGACGGCGGCGACTACGTCTTCACGCCGCAGGGCACGAGTCCGTGCGGCGGGAGCACGGCTATGCGCGGCGTTCGATTGAACTTCGACGCCTATGCGGGGCTGACGCTCGGAGACCACACCTCCGACGCGACGGTGACCACGGCGACGCAGACCGAGAGCGTCAACGACAAGGCGCCGGTGCTCGTGCTCCAGAACCACGAGGCGAACGACGACCCGCTGACGGCGCCCCTCATCACGAAGGACACCCTCGTCGCCGGGCATATCGCCGACGCGTCGGACCGCGAGTACTTCCGCTTCCCCTTCGGCAGCCTGCCGCGGCACTCCAAGCTGGTCGCGTATCTGAACGTTCCCAACGATGCCGACTACGACCTCGTGGTCCATAAGCAGTTCTCGCCGTCGCTGCAGTCGAGCCCCGCCGGCTCGATCCCGGCGGGGAGCATCCCCGTCGAGGACCCGGGCGTCTCCGTCGACAACGCGCGAAGCACGCTTCCGCCCGAAACCCTGGCGGACGTCCCTGCGGGAAGCATCCCGGCCGGCTCGATCCCCGCCGGATCGATCCCCGCAGGCTCGATCTCGGCGAACCGCGGCTCGACCACCGAGGCGGCCCAGGTGGTCAAGCGTGACGAGCCGGGCGACGCGATCATCAGCATCAGCGGCTTCAACGGCTCGAACAGCCCGCAGCACTACACGCTCCGGCTCCAGGTGGTCGATCCGCCGCCGCTTCCGCCCTGTCCCGCCGTGACCGGCCTCGCGTCGGACGCGCCGGGGACACTGCCCGCACCCGCCTCGCTTCCCGCCGGCACGAAGACGCTCTTCCTCCTCAACCGCCAGCGCCTCTCCGGGCTCTACGGCGAGGGCGCCGTCGACACGATGCTCCAGACGAGCCCGGCCTCGCCGCTCCAGACCGTTGCCGCACGCCCGGAGGTCGCCGGCGCCGTGCTCCCCGTCGACGGCAACGCAGACGTACGCGCCGCATACGCCGCGTGGGACGCGAACCCGTGCTCGGTCGACGCGGCGAACGCGGTCGTTCGCAGGATCAACGACGTCGTCGCGGCGTACCGGGACGCACTGCCGCAACTCCGCTTCGTCGTCCTGCTCGGAAGCGACCAGGTCATCCCGATGTACCGCCAGGACGACCTCACGTCCCTCTCGCCCGAGCTCGACCAGGCCAGCGACCTCGCCTTCACGACGAACGGCCTCACGGCGGCCAATGCGCTGTACGCCTCAGCGGCGCAGAACACGGTGCTGACAGACGGCGCCTACGGCGCGTTCACACAGCTGACCTGGCTCGGCCACGACCTCCCGCTCGCGCAGTACCCGGTGTCCCGGCTCCTCGAGACGCCCACCGAGATGAGCGGGCAGTTCGAGCAGTACGTCGCGGCAAACGGCCTCCTCGACCCGAAGAGCGAGCTCACGACGGGCTACGACTTCCTGAGCGACGGCGCCGACGACATCCACAGCGGGCTCGTCGGGCAGTTCACGGGCATCGCACCCGACACGCTGAACTCACCGGTCGGCACGCCGCTGTGGGAGCGAAGCGACTTTCTCGCGAAGTTCTTCGAGAAGACGAAGGTCGACGCCGGAGGAGCCACGGTTGCCGATGTGCCCGACGTGGTCTCGCCGAATGCGCACTACAGCCACTGGCTGGCGCAGCCGGCCGGCCCGAGCACGATCACGAGCCTCTCGCAGATGGTGACGACAGCCGACGTGCCAGGGGCCGACAAGCTCGCCGGCCGGATCGTGTTCACGATGGGCTGCCACGGCGGCCAGAACGTCCCGGACAACCTCGGCGGCGACGCGGCCCGCCTCGAGGACTGGGCGCAGCGGTACCTCCGAGCGAGGACGGCCGTGTACGTCGCGAACACCGGGTTCGGCTACGGCGACACCGTCACGGTCGCGCTCACCGAGCGGCTCCTCGGCCTGTTCTCGAAGAAGATCAACTCGGCCGACACCTCGATCGGAGAGCAGTGGATCGACGCCCTCCAGACGTACTACCTGACGGCCGGCGACTACGACGTCTTCGATGAGAAGGCGATGATCGAGGCGACCTTCTACGGGCTGCCGTTCTACCACTTCACGAGCCCGGGAACATCGACGCCGCCGTCGCCGCCGGCGACGAACCCGGACGGCACGATCGACGTCGCCACGCTTGCTCCGATCGCGCCGAGCCCCACCGCCCATACGCTCGCCGACGGCCGCAGATTCTGGGAGATCGGGCGCCAGACGCTGAACGTCCCGTATCGGCCGGTGCAGCCCCTCTTCTCGAAGGAAGTCACCGTCCCGGGCAAGTCGGCGCGCGGCGTCTTCATCCGCTCGCTCCGCACGCACGACGTGCCGAACGTCAAGCCGCTGCTCGCCTATCCACGGGTGGACTCGCAACTCAATGAGCCCGATCCGAATTTCGCCAACACGTTCTGGCCGGCGAACGTCGTCTCGCTCCTGCGGACGAAGGCCCTCGGACAGGAGCGCGCGTCGGTGGTCGTCAAGGCCGGACAGTTCCGCCCGAACACGGTCGGAAACCTCGCCCTGGGCAGCGAGCGTCTCGTCGACTCGATCGGCGTCGACGTGACCTACTCGCCCTCCGCCGACACCACGGCCCCGACCATCCACCAGGTGGGTGGCGTGATCGCCGGCGGCGGCACGACGTTCTTCGTACGCACGAGCGATGCCGCCGCCATCAAGAAGGTGGCCGTCCTCTACAACGACGGAACCCAGGCGGACTGGGAATTCCTCCTCCTCCAGCACCTCTCGGGCGGGCTGTACACCGCCAGCGTCGCCGGTTTGACGACGCCCACCCACATCGTCGGCGAGGCGATGGACGTGAACGGGAACACGGGTTACGGAGCGAACAAGGGCGAGAACCACACGTCGTTCACGGATCCCCCGTCGACCGGCGGACCCGAGATCCTGATCGAGGTACCGCGACCGCGCGCCGTCTTCACGCTGAACCAGCGAGTGACACCCGACTTCGCCTGCTCGGACGAGGGCGCGGTGCAGAGCTGCACCGGCGCTCTCATCGTCGGAGGCCTCCTCGTGACGAGCACGCCGGGCGAGCACACCTTCACGGTCACGGCGACCGACCTCGCAGGAAACGTCTCCACGAAGTCGGTGACCTACGTCGTCCGCTTTGCCTTCGACGGCTTCAAGCCGCCCGTAGACAACCAGCCGATCGTCAACGTCGCCAAGCTCGGAAACACGATCCCGGTCAAGTGGTCGCTGCGCGACGCGGACGGCCGGTACGTCAGCGATCTCAACTCGGTCACTTCGATTACGACGGAACGGATCCCGTGCTCGTCCGCACCGGCCGACGTCATCGAGGAGACGACGACGCTTGGCCTCGTGGCGCTCAAGTACGACGCCGGCAGCAACCAGTTCCACTACAGCTGGAAGACCGACAGGAGCCTGGGAACAGGCTGTCACCGCCTCCATGTCGCGTTCGCCGACGGAACGATCAGGTCAGCCGACTTCCGCCTGAAGTAGACCATGGGGGATCGGGGAGCGATGTTCCGCGGCCCTGCCGAGGTCTACGACCGGTTCGTCGGTCGCTATAGCCCCGAGCTGGCCCGCGCCATGCTCGAGGTGGCGGACGTGCAACCGGGGCAGCGCGCGCTGGACGTCGGCTGCGGCTCCGGCGCGCTCCTGGCGGCGCTCGCCGAGCACCTCGGCGCCGACAACGTCACCGGGATCGACCCGTCCGAGTCGTTCGTCGACTCGGCGCGGGCCAGAGTGGCGGGGGCGCGGATCGTGGTCGGGTCGGCCGAAGCGATCCCGTTCGACGACGGCGAGTTCGACGCGACCCTCGCGCAGCTCGTCGTCAACTTCCTCGCGGATCCCGACCAGGGCCTCCGGGAGATGTCGCGGGTGACGCGTCCAGGCGGAGTCGTCGCGGGGTGCGTGTGGGACTACGGAGGCGGGATGACGATGCTGAAGACCTTCTGGGACGCCGCAGCAGCGCTCGATCCGGAACGGGCGATGCCGAAGATGGAGCAGCACACGATGCGGTTCTCCACGCCGGACGAGCTGGCCGGGTTGTGGCGGAGCGCGGGCCTGGACGGCGTCGAGGTCTCCCCGATCGTCGTTGAGGCGTCCTACGACGACTTCGACGACCTCTGGGCGCCGTTCCCGACCGGAGTCGGCCCCGCCGGCGCCTACGCGGCGTCGCTCGATGCTGAGGCCCGAAGCCGGCTATGCGAAGAGCTCCGCCGCCGGCTCGACGACCCGGAGGGCCCTTTCACGCTCACCGCACGAGCCTGGTGCGCGGTCGGAACGGCCTAGCCGAGCAGCGAGCGCAGCGCCTCGACGTCCGCCCGGAACTCCGCCTCGGGATGCGGCGGCGGATCCTCCTCGGGGAACGGAAAAGGCCAGCCCGGCTTCGGGTCGTCGGCGTAGCGCGGGATCACGTGGGTGTGGAGATGCGGCAGCAGGTTCCCGGGCCTTCCGCGCACATCGGGCAGCCCTCGCCGCGCTTGAGGGCGTAGAAGGAGGGCGGCCACTCCACCTCGTTAGCATCGCAGGGCTGTGCCTGAGACCCCCGAGGAGCTCTACGAACGGGCCAAGGACGCGCTGCGCATGCCGCCGGTCGAGGAGTGGGAGACCTTCCCGTTCGCGGGCAGCATGCGCCCTCGTCCGCTCGAACCGCCGTCCGACGTCGACCGGCCCCGGCTCGGCGCCGGCGGGGTCGACTGCCGCCGTTGCGCGGCAACCGACGACGAGTACCTCTGGACGAACGAGCGATGGCGGGTCCTCGTGCTCGGCCCAACCGGCCTGCCTCTGGTCGCCATGCTCGAGTCGCGCGAGCACTTCGCGGAGCCCGGCGACCTCCCGGACGAGCTCGCCGCCGAGCTCGGCGTGCTGCTCGTCCGAATCGAACGTGCAGTCCGCTCGGTCGGCGAGATCGGTCGCGTCCACGTCTGCCGCTGGGGCGACGGCGGCGAGCATCTCCACTGGTGGTTAATGGCGCGGCCGGCCCGCCTTTCCCAACTGACCGGCAGCTTCGTCGCGATCTGGGACGACATCCTGCCGCCGCTCCCCGACGAGCTCTGGCGCGAGAACGTCGACATTTTCAAGGCGGCGCTCGGCTGATGTACGACCCCACAGTCCTCCCCGCGGACTTGCCGGTTCCCGTGGACGACGGCGCCGCCGACCACCTCGAGGGCCGGCTCGTCCCGCCTGTGTTCCTCGAGACCACCGACGGAGAGCTGAACCTCGCGACGGCTGCGGCTGACCTCCTCGTCCTCTACGTCTACCCACGCACGGGCCGGCCCGGAGTGGAGCCACCGGCGGGCTGGGACGAGACGCCGGGCGCGCGCGGTTGCACGCCGCAGTCCTGTGGCTACCGCGACTGGGGCGAGGAGCTCCGCGCGGTCGGCGCGACGGTGGTCGGCCTTTCGGCCCAGACGCTTGAGGAGCAGCACGAGGCCGCCGAACGGCTCGGTCTCCCCCACGCCGTCGCCGCGGATCCCGAGCTGCGCCTGGCGGACGCACTCCGCCTCCCGACCTTCGAGTTCGAGGGGAAGCGGCTCTACAAGCGCCTTGCCCTCGTCGCCGAGGAGGGGCGCATCGCCAAGGTCTTCTACCCCGTCTTCCCGCCGGACGAGAACGCCGCCGAGGTGCTCGCCTGGCTACGCGGGAGGTTCGCCTGACGTACTCAATCGTCGCGCTGGACAAGGAGAGCGGCGAGCTCGGCGTCGGGATCCAGTCACGGGCGTTCCGGAGCGGCGGCGTCGTCCCGTGGGCGCTGCCGGGCGTGGGCGCGGTCGCTACGCAGGCGTTCGGCGAGAAGAGCTACGGCCCGCTCGGGCTGGAACTGATGCGGGCGGGGAAAACGCCCGAGCAGGCGCTCGCCGCGCTCGTCGCAGCCGACCCGCTGGCGGGCCACAGGCAGGTGTCGATGCTCGCTGCCGACGGAACGGCGGCCGTCCACACCGGGGACTCATGCATCCCGGCCGCGGGCCACCGGATCGGCGAGGGCGTGACCGCGCAGGCCAATTGCGTCGAGGGCCCGCGGGTCTGGGAGTCCATGGTGGACGCGTTCGTCGCGACGGAGGCCCCGCTCCAGCGGCGCCTCTTCGCCGCCCTCGAGGCGGCCGAAGCGGCGGGCGGCGACTGGCGCGGCCGGCAGGCCGCCGCGATCCACGTCGTTCCGGCGGAGGGCCAGCCCTGGGACACGGCGTGCGACCTCAGGGTCGACGACAACGAGGATCCGCTCGGGGAGCTACGGCGCCTGCTCGACCTCCACGAAGGCTACACGGCCCTTGGCGAGGTCGACGACAGCGCCGCGATCGCCCGCCGGACTGGGCTGGCGGAGATCGACGTCCGCTTCGCGGAGCTCTTCGACGCAGCCCGCGCGGGGGAGCTCGAACGAGCGCGCGAGCTCGTCGCCGAGCTCGTAGAGCAGGACGGGCGCTGGCGCGCCTACCTCCGCGCGCTCGCCGACCTCGAGTACCTGCCGCACGGCGACGAGCTGCTTAGCGCCAGTCGATCGTGACGACCTCGACCGGCTGGGAGATGCCCTTCAGGGCGACCGTCTGCGGATCGGAGTGCGCAAGACCGTCCACGAGCTGAGCGGTCGACCAGCTGGCGTAGATCTCGCCGGGCCCGCCGAGGGCTCCGACCCGGGCCGCCTCATGGACGCCCTTGCCGCTGTAGCCGGCCGCCGAGCGACTTGCCTCGGCCGCGTGCACGCCGATGCGCACCTCCGGCGCGAATCCGTTCGTGCGCCGATGCGCGGCGAGACGGCGTTGAACGGCGGCTGCGCACTCGACCGCGCTCCTCGGATCCGGAAACGCAACGAAGAAGCCGTCACCCGAATGGTCGACCTCCTCTCCCCCGTACTCGCCGAAAAGGCTTCGCAGCGTTCTGTCGTGCCAGCCGACCAATCCCGTCCACGCCTCGTCTCCCATCGCCTCGACGAGCGGAGTGGAGTCGCAGATGTCGGTGTAGAGGAACGTGCGGCCTGCTCGCTCGCCACCCGCAGCGGCAGCGAGTCGGCCGAGCGCCTCCGCGGCGCGCCGGACATCCCTCATGCCACCGAGACGATCGTAGGCTCCGTGTGCGGCGCGAAGCTCGAGCTCGGCTGCGTCCAGATC
>DASZEE010000044.1:0-11472 GCA_035941215.1 Gaiellaceae bacterium | reverse complement strand
GGCTCCTCGACTGCGCTACCGCAGCTCCCGCAGAACTTCGCCTCGGCGGGGAGCGGAGCTCCGCACCGCGCACAGGACACGACTGGACGGGAGCCGGCCGGACGGCCGCAGTTGGCGCAGAAGTGGGCGCCCCAGGAGAGTGGTGCTCCGCATTCGCAGCGGAGGCCGCCGCGGCGGGAGGCTGACAGCAGGGCATCGAGCTCGGACAGCCGCTGCTCGAGCGCCGTGAGGTCGGCGCAACGCTCGGTCACGAGCTCCACTCGGAACCGGTCGCGGCGGAACATCTCGAAGACCAGGCCGCCGAGGTCGCGGATTCGCTCCTCACGCTCACGCAGCAGTGTCCGCTGCTCACGCTTGAGCACTGCCGGATGAGATGCACGCCGAGGCGCCTCGCCTACGGCGGTGCGCCCTCGCCGGCCCCCGCCGAATGGCCACAGACCTGCCATGAGTCGCCGAATCTAGCGAACGGCCGTTACGGCCTGCCTTCGGCCGAGCGGCGGCCGAAGCCCACCATTGCGAGCACCAGGACGAAGAGGCCGACCCCCGCGACGATGAATCCCGCGAAGCCGAGGAAGAGGCCGAGGAGCAGCCCCAGCAGGATGAGACCGATACCGGCTGCGATCACGGGTTCGTCCTTCCCGCGCCTCGTCCGTTGAAACCGCTAGGCGTTGATGATGACGAGGTGCTCTTCGGTCAGCTCGCGCACCGCGTAGGCCGGGCCCTCGCGGGTGTTGCCGGACGCCTTGACGCCCCCGTACGGCATCTGGTCGGCGCGGAACGTCGGCGCCTCGTTCACCGTGACACCGCCGAACTCGAGCGCCCGCGCGGCACGTAGGGACGACTCGAGGCTGGTCGTGAAGATCCCGGCCTGGAGGCCGTACTTCGTGCCGTTCGCGAGGTCCAAAGCCTCGGCGAGCGAGTCGTAGGGGTTCACCGTCACCACCGGCCCGAAGACCTCTTCGCACGAGACCTTGAGCTCCGGTCTCGTGTGCGCGATCACGGTCGGGCGGATCAACTCACCGTCGAGCTCGCCGCCCGTCAGGACCTCGGCACCTCCGGCGCGCGCTTCCTCGATCCACTCGAGGATCCGGTCGCGCCCTTCCTCGTCGATCACCGGCCCGACATCGGTGTCCTCGTCGGCGGGATCACCGAGCGCGAGCGCTTCGACCTTGGGCAGGAGCCGCGCGACGAAGTCGTCGTAGACCCCGCTCTGAACGTAGACCCGCTGGATCGAAATGCAGCTCTGGCCGGCGAACGAGAATCCGTGTTGGGCGGTCGCTGTGGTCGCGGCCTCGATGTCGGCATCGGCCTCGACAATCAGCGGCGTTGCGTTGCCGAGCTCGAGGTTGACCTTCTTTCGGGGCGCGCGCTCCCGGAGCTTCCAGCCGACGTCGCCCGAGCCCGTGAACGTGATCACCTTGACGCGCTCGTCCTCGATCAAGGCGTCGCCGATCTCCGACGCCGGTCCGACGACCACGTTGAGCCAGCCCGGCGGCAACCCGGCGTCCGTCTCCAGCTCGGCGAGCAGAAGCGCCGAGAGCGGCGTCTGGCTCGCCGGCTTGAGCACGACGGCACACCCGGCTGCCAGCGCCGGCGCGATCTTGTGCGCGACGAGGTTGAGCGGGAAGTTGAAGGGGCTGATCGCCCCGACGACGCCGAGCGGCTTCCGGAGCGTGAACGCAAGCTTCCCCTCGCCGGCCTGGGAGGCGTCCATCGGCACCATCTCTCCGGCCAGCTTCCGCGCCTCGACTGCGGAGAAGGTGTACGTCGAGATCGCGCGCGCCGCCTCGATCTTCGCGGCCTTCAGCGGCTTGCCCGCCTCGTCGGAGATCAGGCGTGCGACCTCCTCGTGCCGGCGGCCGAGCGCGCCGGCGACGCGCACGAGGATCTCGGCGCGCTTGTGTGCCGGGAGCGGCTCCCTCATCGCGGCTTCGGCCGCGTCGATCGCTCGGCGGGTCTCGTCCGCCCCGGCCTTCGCCACCCGGCCCACCACGTCGCCCGAGTAGGGCGAACGCACCTCCTGCCACTCGCCGGTCTCGACCCACTCGCCGGCGATCAGCAGCCGCTTTTCGGTCGCTGTTGTCGCCACGGAGAGAGTCTAGGAAACTGGAGGTTGGTGGAGATTCCGGAGCTCAATGCCGTCCGCGACGCCTGAGACGCGCTATGCGCGCAGCGCCGACGTCAACATCGCCTACCAGGTCGTGGGCGACGGCCCCTTCGACCTCGTTTACGTTCCGGGCTGGGTCTCGAACATCGCGCTGATGTGGGAGGAGCCGAATCACGCCCGGCTTCTACAGCGGCTCGCCTCCTTCTCCCGGCTGATCCTCTTCGACAAGCGAGGGACGGGGATGTCGGACCCGGTGCCGCTCGACCGGCTGCCGACACTCGAGCAACGGATGGACGACGTGCGTGCCGTCATGGATGCAGCGGGCTCGGAGGAAGCCGCGCTCTTCGGCTCGTCGGAAGGCGGGCTCATGAGCATCCTCTTTGCGGCGACCTATCCCGATCGGACACGCGCCCTCGTGACCCACGCGATCTATGCGAAGCGGCTGTGGAGCCCGGACTATCCGTGGGCGCCGACGCCGGAGGCGCGCGCGGCGGAGATCGAGGAGACGGAGCGAGCCTGGGGCGGCAACATGGACATCTCCGTCCTGGCGCCGAGTGCCGACGAGGCGTTCAAGCAGCGGGCAGTGGCGTATATGCGGCGCAGCGCGAGCCCGGGCGCCGCGGTCGCACTTCTCCGCATGAACAGCCAGATCGACGTCCGCAGTGCGCTGCCGACCATCAGTGCCCCGACGCTGGTGCTCCATCGGGTTGACGACCTCGACGTCAAGGTCGAGGAGGCTCGCTGGATCGCGGACCAGATCCCAGGCGCGAAGTACGTGGAGCTTCCCGGAGACGACCATCTCATCTGGGCGGGCGACGTCGATGGGCTCGTCGACGAGGTCGAGGACTTCCTCACCGGCAGCCGTCCCGCCCACTCGAGCGACCGCGTGCTCGCGACGGTCCTCTTCACCGACATCGTCGGCGCGACCGAGCGGGCCTCGGAGCTCGGCGATCGCCGCTGGCGAGAGGTGCTCGAGCAGCACCACAGGATCGTCCGGCGAGAGCTCGAGCGTTTCCGCGGGCGTGAGGTCGATACTGCGGGTGACGGCTTCCTCGCCACGTTCGACGGCCCGGCTCGCGCCGCTCGCTGTGCGCGTGCGATCCAGGAGGCAGTGCGCGAGCTCGGACTCGAGATCCGAGCCGGCCTGCACACGGGAGAGGTCGAGGTCGCGGACGGAAAGATCGCGGGGATCGCGGTGCACACCGGCGCGCGGGTCGCCGCACTGGCCGGTGGCGGCGAAGTCCTCGTCTCGAGCACCGTCAAGGACCTCGTTGCCGGCTCGGGGATCGAGTTCGAGGATCGCGGAGAGCACGAGCTCAAGGGCGTGGGGTCGTGGCGGCTTTACTCTGTAGTCGATGCCTGACGCGCTGATCATCGACGCCGTCCGCAGCCCGATCGGCAAGCGCGACGGCACGCTCTCGAAGATCCGCGGCGACGAGCTTGCGGGCCAGATCCTTAACGGTCTCGTCGAGCGCAACGACCTCGATCCCGCGGAGGTCGAGGACGTCCAGATGGGCTGCGTTACGCAGATCGGCGAGCAGGGCTGGAACATCGGCCGGATGGCGCCGCTGGTCGCCGGGTGGCCGGATACGGTCTGCGGGACGACCGTCGATCGGCAGTGCGGCTCCTCCATGCAGACGAACTTCAACGCCGCCGCTGCGATCTGGTCGGGACAGCTCGACGTCGTCGTCTCCGCAGGGGTCGAGATGATGTCGCGCGTCCCGATGGGCTCGAACGGCGGCGACCTCTCGGACAAGCTGCTCGAGCGCTGGAACATCGTTCCGCAGGGGATCTCCGCCGAGGTGATCGCAGACGAGTGGGGCCTTTCCCGCGAGGAGCTGGACGCCTACTCGCTCGAGTCGCACCGGCGCGCAATCGAAGCGATCGACGAGGGGCGTTTCGAGCGGGAGATCGTCCCGGTGGAGGTCTCGAATCCGCACACCGGCGTCCTCGTCGGCGTCGACGAGACCCCGCGGCGCGACACCTCCGCCGAGAAGCTCGCCGAGCTCGCTCCGGCGTTTCGCCCGGACGGGAAGGTGACGGCGGGCAACTCGAGCCAGATTTGCGACGGCGCGGCGGGCGTGCTGATCGCGTCGGAGTCCTCAGTCGAGCGGCTCGGCCTGGCGCCGCGGGCCCGTTTCGTCTCGTTCGGCCTGTCCGGCGTCGACCCGCACCGGATGCTGCACGGGAACCCCGAGGCGTGCGCGAAGGCGCTCGGGCGAGCCGGCCTCACGTGGGACGACGTCTCGGTGATCGAGGTCAACGAGGCATTCGCATCGGTCGTCCTCCAGTTCCTCCGTGACGCCGGGCTCGAGGACCGGCGCGCGGATGTGAACCCGGACGGCGGCGGCATCTCGCTCGGTCACCCGCTCGGCGCGACCGGCGCCCGGGTGACGGCCACGCTGCTGGGCGAGCTCGAACGCCGCGACGAGCGCTACGGGGTGGCGAGCATGTGCGTCGGCTTCGGCCAGGCGATCGCGGCTGTCGTCGAGCGCGTCTGAGGCGCCCTGGCTGATCCGGGCGACATCGTCCGCCGCGGCTACGACGCGCTCGCGCCCCGGTACGGTGAGTGGCGGGCGGCGATCACCGGCTCGCCGGACGACGAATGGCTGGGCGACTTTCTCGGGAAGATCTCGAGCCCGGCCGACGTCCTCGAGGTCGGCTGCGGCCAGGGCGAGTGGGCGCCGCGCTTCCTCGAGGCGGGCCACCGGTACCTCGGCGTAGACGTCTCCGAAGAGCAGCTTCGCCGGGCCCGAGATCGCGCCCCTGGGGCGGAGTTCCGACGTGGCGACATCATGGAGCTGGAGCTCGAACTCGGGTCGTTCGACGCAGCGGTCGCGATCTACGTCTTCGGGCATGTTCCTCGCGCCAAGCTCCCCGGGCTCCTCGAGCGGATCGGCGTCTGGCTGCGTCCGGGCGGCCTGCTCCTGGCGACGTTCGGCCGCTCGGGCTGGGAAGGCGTGGAGGAGGATTTCCTCGGAGTCCCGATGTTCTTCGGGAGTTATTCCGACGAGGAGACTCGAGAGCTCCTGCTTGCCGCGGGCTTCGAGCTCGAGCGGGTCGAGGTCGTCCCGATCGAGGAGCCGGAAGGACCGGCGACCTTCCTCTGGGTGTTGTCGCGCAAACCGGCGGCTGAGCCCCCCGGCCGCAGAGGGGGCTCCAGGCTACGCCGGCAGTAGGACCGGGCGCTCGCCGCGTACGAGCTGCACCGCCGCACCCGCGACCGCGAGGATGACGAGTCCCGTGAGCGCCAGTCCCAAGATGATCTTTCTGCGCCTCATTCGTTCCTAGACGCGCGGCGGCGCCGTCTTCTTCCCTGAGGGGCTCCAGCACGATGAGCCTTGTGCCGCCGGGGCGCGCTGAACGACGCGAGCCCGCGTCCTCATTCGCGCCCATATGCCCGCATATGGACGCTCCCTGCGTCCTTGGCTCGCGCCGCCCATCGCACCCCGACAACGAAGCGTCATCGTGCTGAAGCCCCTAGAGTCCGCCGCCGATGGAGATTCGCCGCGTGGGAGTCGTCGGCCTCGGGACCATGGGCGCCGGGATCGCCCAGGTCGCGCTGCAGGCCGGCAACGAGGTCGTCGGCCGCGAGGTCACCGCCGAGCTCGGGGAGCAGGCCCGGTCCAAGATCGACCACTTCCTGACCCGGGCGGTCGAGAAGGGTCGCATGGAGCAGGCCGACAAGGACGCGGCCATGGAGCGGCTCACGACGACGACCGAGGTCGGGGAGCTCGCCGACGCCGACCTCGTGGTCGAGGCGATCGTCGAGGAGCTGGAGCCCAAGCGCGAGCTGTTCGCCGAGCTCGACCGGATGGCCCGGCCGGAGGCGATCCTCGCGACGAACACGTCCGCACTCTCGGTCTCCCAGATTGCGGAGGCGACGGAGCGGCCCGAGCGCGTGATCGGTATGCATTTCTTCAACCCGGCGCCTCTGCTGCCGCTCGTCGAGATCGTGCGGGCCGAGCGCAGCTCCGACACCGCGGTGGACGCCGCCTATGCCTGGGCCGAGTCCGCGGGGAAACAGCCGGTCCGCTGCAACGACACGCCGGGCTTCATCGTCAACCGCGTCCTCATCCCGCTCCTGAACGATTGCGTCCGCGTGCTGGACGAGGCAGGCGTGACTCCCGACGACCTCGACAAGGCGATGACGAACGGCGCCGGCTGGCCGATGGGCCCGTGCGAGCTCGTGGATCTTGTCGGCATCGACATCCACAACCACGCCTCGGAAGCGCTGCACGCCGCGCTCGGCGAGGACCGGATGGCGCCGCCGGAGCGGCTCCTCCAGATGCAGCGCGAGGGAAAGCTCGGCCGCAAGAGCGGCGAGGGGTTCTTCAGCTACTAGCGACGGTGCGCATCGGGATTCCCAGCCGGCGCGCGACCCACGGAATCGTCGAGCCCTGGGCGAGGACCGAGCAGGCGACGACCACGAAGACGATGTCGTAGACCCGGTCCGCACCGTCCACGGCGGCGACGAGCGCGAACGCGGCGAGGAGGATCGGGACCGCGCCGCGCAGCCCGCTCCAAACGACGAAGAGCCGCTCCTTCTGCCGCATCCTGACCGGCATGAGGAGTGGATAGACGGCGAGCGGGCGGGCGACCAGCGCGAGGATCACCGCCAGGGCGAGGCCCTCGAGGAGGCGGGTGCTCGAGAGCAGGTTCGTGATGTCCATCGTCAGTCCGAGCGCCGCGAAAACCACGACCTCGGCGAGGCTCGCGAGGGACGTGTGGAACCGCTCGATCTCTTCGCGGCGCGGGACGTCGGCGTCGCCGAGGAACACGCCGGCGACGAAGACGGCGATGAATCCGGACCCATGCGCCGTTGCCGCGAGCCCGTAGATGACGCCGGCGGCCGCGAGTGACCGGAGCGGGTAGAGACCGGGGTTCGGCAGCGGGATCCGCAGCAGAGGCAGCATCGCGGCTGTGCCGAGCAGGCCGACGACGAGCCCGACCGTCATCTCGATGGAGAACTCCTCGACCACGACCCAGAACGACCCGTCGTCTTGCGTCGCGAGCTCGATCATCCCGATCATCAGCGCGATGCCGACCGGGTCGTTGACGCCCGACTCGCCTTCGAGGATCGTGCCCGCTCGGCCTCGGATCTCCTTGTTCCCGAGCACGGAGAACATCACCGCAGGATCGGTGGGCGCGAGGGCCGCGCCGAGGATCCCCGCGAGCGTCCACGAGAAGTCGAAGAGGTAGTGCGCGGCAACGGCGATGATCCCGGCCGTCGCGAAGGTGCCGAAAACGCCCAGCGTGAAGATGGGCACGGCCGCAATCCGGAAGCGGCGCCACCCGACCAGCGTGCCGCCGTTGAAGAGGATCACAATCAGTGCGACGACGCCGATCCGCTCGACCTCGAGGATCGAGAGGCGCTCGCCGAGCTGCGGGAAGACGTCGGAGGCCACGGCCGCGAGCAGCAGGAAGATCACCGGTTCGGGAACCGGGAAGCGCTCGCCGACCTTGATCAGGAGCAGCGCGAGCAGCAGCCCCGCCGAAACGACGAGAACGATCGTTCCGAAGACGTTGAGCTCGTCCACGGAAGCGAGCCTAAATGCGGGGTCGGGATAACGGTTTCCTTACAGATCGCTAAGTCCCGACACACTCCGCGCGGCGATACTGCGGACATGCGTTCTGCGCGCCTCATCCTGCTCGTGGCTGCGGCCGTCCTCTCGCTCGCGATCACGGCGCTGGCTTCGGCCCAGCGGCCGGGGCCGGTCGAGGACGGAACGTTGTCGGTCCGTGACGGTCGCGCGACGATCCAGCTCCGGATCAAGGGCGGCCTGATCGGGCGGTTCGCCCGAGGCAAGCTGACCGTCACCGACTCGCTCAGCGACAGCGCCACGGTCATCGTCCGCGGCGCCGACCGCACGAGAGACGTCAACGAGCGGACGACCGTCTACTCGGGCACGAACATCAGGTTCCGGATCGCGGACGACCGCAAGTTCGTTGTGAGGATCAACGCCTCGAAGATCAATTTCTCCGCAGTGGGTCGCGGCGACGGCTGGCTCGACGGCTGGGGCGATCCCGAGGAAGGCGTCTACTTCGACGGCTCGTTCTCGCGAAACGGCGAGCAGTACAGGTCGATTCCGGACGAGCGCGAGCGCTTCGAGCTCGAGGCCCTGCCCACCGGCGGCTAGGCCGCGGGACTATCCTGATGAGCGCGATGGCATCGTCCGACGCGCAAACCGTTCTGGTGGTGGAAGACGAGGCGTCGATCGCCTCGTTCGTGGCGATGTACCTGCGCAACGCCGGGTACGACGTCAAGGTCGCCCCGACCGGCCGTGATGCGCTCAATCTGGCCGACTCCCAGTCGCCGGCGCTGGTCGTTCTCGACCTGATGCTGCCGGACATCGACGGGATCGAGGTGTGCAGGCGGCTGCGCCACACGTCGGACGTACCGATCCTGATGCTGACCGCGCGCGACGAGGACGTCGACAAGATCGTCGGGCTCGAGGTCGGCGCCGACGACTACCTCACGAAGCCGTTCAACCCGCGCGAGCTCGTCGCCCGCGTGAAGTCGATTCTGCGCCGCTCGACGCCCGAGCGGAAGCAGGCGCAGACGACGCAGATCCGGCATGGGCAGCTCCTTGTCGACTCGGGCCGGCGCGAGGTTCAAGTCGACGGCAACGACGTCCAGCTCGCGCCCAAGGAGTTCGACCTCCTCTGGGAGCTGCTCGACCACAACGGCCTCGTGCTCACGCGTGACCAGCTCCTGGAGCGCGTCTGGGGGTACACGTTCGCCGGCGACACACGGACCGTGGACGTCCACATCCGTCAGCTTCGACGCAAGCTCGGAGATGCGTCCCCGATCGTCACCGTGTGGGGCGTCGGGTACAAGGCGGCGCCCGCCAAGGACGCCTCCAAGGACACGGTCACCGCCTGACCGAATAACCAATGGCCATGTTCCGGTCGCTGCGCTTCCGCCTCCCGGCGTTCTTCCTGGCTGGCGCGGTGCTTGCCGGGTTGATCTCGACCCTGATCGCGCTCGGGCTCTTCCAGGATTACACCGAGGATCGGCTCGTCGCCGAGCTGCGCCGTGAGGCGCGTGGCCTCGCGACGCTCTACGCGGAGCAGGCGATCCGCTCGCAGAACGCCGACCGTCCGTACTACGTCGCTCCTGAGCGGCTCGAGCAGGCGAGCGGCAGCAAGCTCTACTACGTCGGCCTCCGGATCGTCTTCCGCGGAACGACCGGGCTCCAGACGCTGCCGCTGCAAACGGTCGACTGGAAGGACGGCAAGGCGAAGGTGTTCGAGTTCACGCCTCCCGACGCGAGTCGCGAGTACCTGGCCGTCGCACACCCGGTCCGGGTCGACGGCCGGGTCTACGGCGCGTTGATCGCCGCCAAACCGAAGGCGGAGCTGCGCGAGCGGTGGACGACGCTCATCGAGCGGCTCACGCTCGCCGGCTTCTTCGGGATCGTGGTTGCCGGGGCGCTGGCCTGGTACCTGTCGCGGCGCATCACGGAGCCGGTCCAGGCGCTCTCGAAGGCGGCGGACAACATCGCCGGCGGCCTGTACGAGGTTCCCGAGATCAACGCGAGCGGCGAGATCGGCCAGCTCGCGGAGCGATTCCGGGAGATGGCGGCGCGGCTCCAGGAGGCCGAGGAGCTCGAGCGCAATTTCCTGATGACCGTCTCGCACGAGCTTCGGACGCCGCTGACGGCGATCCGCGGCCATGTCGAGGCGCTCCGAGAGGGCGTCGCGCAGGACGAGGAGACGAGAGGGGAGTCGCTGAACGTGATCGCCCACGAGGCCGAACGTCTCGAGCGTCTCGTCGGCGACGTGCTCGACCTCGCGAAGCTCGACACGCGGCGCTTCACGCTCCTGCACGAGGAGGTCGACATGGGCCACCTGCTCGAGCGCGCCTACAACGCGTTCGCGGAGGAAGCGCGGCGGCGAGACATCGACTACCGGCAGGACATCTCGGCCAGGCCGGTGATCGTGGCCGACGGCGACCGGGTGCTCCAGATCATCTCGAACCTGCTCTCGAACGCCTTCCGGTGGACGCCGGACGGCGGCCGCGTCGAACTGCAGCTTGGCGCCGAGAACGGCAGCGTCTCCGTGGCGGTCGAGGACTCCGGGCCCGGGATCAATCCGGAGGAGCAGGAGCGGATCTTCCGGCCGTTCTGGACGCGGGACGGCACGGGGACCGGTCTCGGTCTCGCGATCGCGCGGGAGCTCGCGGTAGCGCACGGAGGCAGGATCCGCCTGAAGTCTGTTCCGGGCGAAGGGGCGCGCTTCGAGCTCGTGCTCCCGTTGTCGCCGAGGAATGACGGCGACTGAGCCCGCCGCCTCGGGCGGCTTGCTCGCGGCGATGCGGCCGCGGCAGTGGACGAAGAACCTCCTCCTCTACGCCGGCATCGTGTTCGCCGCGGAGCTGGACGACCCGGAGCGATGGGTGCAGGCGACCGCGGCGTTCGCCGCGTACTGCCTGGCCTCCAGCGCCGCGTACATCTTCAACGACGTCCGGGACGCGGAGCGCGACAGGCACCACGCACTCAAGCGCCACCGGCCGATCGCGAGCGGGCGGGTGCGTCCCGAGCGCGCGCTCAACATCGCAGGGATCCTCGCGACGCTCGCGTTCGCGGTCGTCGCGCCGCTCGGCTGGGGGTCGCTTGCGTACATGGCCGGCTTCGTGGGGCTCCAGGCCGCCTACAGCCTTGGCCTGAAAAACCTGCCGCTGATCGACGTGATGGCGATCTCGGGGCTGTTCGTGATCAGGGCGGCGGCGGGCGCGGAGGCCGTCGACGTGCGGATCTCCCCCTGGCTGATCGTCTGCACGGCGTTGCTGGCGCTCTTCCTCGCGCTGGCGAAGCGTCGCGGCGAGCTGGCGACGACGGGCGTCGAGGCCGGACGCCCCGTGCTCTCCGGCTACTCGCTCGAGCTCGTCGACCAGCTCGTCACGATCGTGGCGGCCTGCACGATTGTGGCCTACTCGCTCTACACGTTCGAGGCGCGGGAGGGCAGCGCGATGATGGCGACGATCCCGTTCGTCGTCTACGGGCTCTTCCGGTACATCGAGCTGATGCACCGCGAGGATCTGGGTGAGGAGCCCGAGAACGTGCTCCTAACCGACGTGCCGATCCTGGCGACGATCGCCGGGTGGGCGATCACGTCCGCCGCGATCCTGGCGCTGGTCTAGGAGGGATTGGCGGAACGTCGCTCGGGGCGCGGCCCTGCGGCACAGCAGGCGTTTCGCCGAGCCCCCCTAGCCGGCGCGACGCTCTTGGGCGTCTTCGATGCGGTAGACGATCGCGCCGTTCGTCTGCTGGACCGCGGTCTCGATCTTCGAGAGCCGCTCGTCGACGCTCTGCCAGCCTGACGAGATCAGGTCGACGAGGAGCGCGAGGTCGTCCACGCGG
>DASZEE010000043.1:0-9577 GCA_035941215.1 Gaiellaceae bacterium | reverse complement strand
AGCGGTGGCCGACCGTCGAGTCGCTGGCATGTGCGGGGCTCGACGAAGTCATTCGCGCCTGGCAGGGCCTCGGGTACAACCGGCGGGCCGTGAACCTCCACCGCGCCGCGCGGATGGTGGCCGAGGAGGGGTGGCCAAACGAGCTGACGGAGCTTCCGGGCGTCGGTGCGTACACCGAGGCCGCGGTGCGGCGCTTCGCGTGGGACGAGCCGGTGCTCCCAATGGACACGAACGTCCAGCGCGTGGTCGAGCGAACCGGCGTCGAGTTCGGGCCGGCCGCGGCGGAGGCGCTGATGGACCTCGGCCGCGAGGTGTGCCTTGCGCGGGTTCCTCGATGCAGCGTCTGTCCACTTGCCGGCCGTTGCCCTTCCCGCGGCCGGCGCTACGAGCCGCTCCGCAAGCAGTCTCGGTTCGAGGGCTCGTTCCGCCAACGTCGCGCCGAGACACTGCGCCTCGTGGCAGGCGGACGTTCCAGTGGCCTGGATCGGGAGGCAGTCGAGTCGCTGATCCGCGACGGCCTCGTCGTCGTCGACGACGGCTCAATCGCGCTGCCGCAGTAACGCGACTGCCTGCGCGGCGAGGCCTTCCCCGCGACCGGTGAAGCCGAGGCGGTCCGTCGTCGTGCCGGACACCGCGATCCGGTCCGGCTCCACGCCGAGGGTCTCGGCCAAGCGGACCACCACCTCGGCCCGGCGGTCCGCGACCCTCGGTCGCTCGCCGATCAGGACGCACTGCGCGTTGACGAGCTCGTACCCAGCGTCGTGCACGCGCCGGTAGGCGCGGCTCAGGAGCAGGAGCGAGGAGATGCCGCTGAGCTCGTCGTCGTCCGAGGGAAACATCGCGCCGATGTCCCCGAGGTTCGCCGCTCCGAGCAGGGCGTCGATGAGCGCGTGGGTCACGACGTCGCCGTCCGAGTGCCCCGAGAGCCCAGGCTCGTCGGGGAACTCGACGCCTCCCAGGACGAGCGGAACGCTCGCGTCGAACCCGTGCGCGTCCACGCCGAGGCCGACCCTCATCCGAGCGGCTCCTGTCGTGCCTGCCGCCCCTCGAAGAGGGTGACCGTCTCGTAGCCGGCAGCTCGCGCGTGCTCGATCGCCTTGTCGAGGTCGCGTCCGACGTTCTGCGGCGCATGGGCGTCCGACGCCAGCGTGATGCCCGCACGTCGGCGCCGAGCGGCGGAGAGCAAAGCCGGGTTCGGGTAGAGCTTCTCGTGCGGCTTATAGAGACCGGACGTAGAGACCTCGATGCAAACGCCGTCCAGCGACGCGGCGACGTCGTCCCAGCCCCAGTCGACCTCCGGTCCGAACATCCGCACCACGTCGGGATGGGCGAGGCTGTCAAACAGGCCGCTCTGGGCCGCTCGACCGAGCGCCTGGTAGTAGCGACGCCAAGCCTCGTCGACGCCGACTTCGTCGATCAGCGTCGGTCGTCCGTCGATCCCGAGTCCATCCAGGAAGTGAATCGAGCCGAGCAGATAGTCCCAGTGGTACGGCTCGAGGAGCTCGCGGGTCTCCTCCTCCCTCCCCGGCACGTAATCGACCTCGAGTCCGAGCTTGACAGGCATCCCCTGACGCTTGGCCTCGGTGACCGCCTCGACATAGGGCTCGAGGGAATGGTGGCAGTGCTCCAGGTGGTACGGAACGGACCACAGCGGTCGCGTCTCCTCGAAGTAGTAGACGTGCTCGGTAAAGCCGATCTCGTCGATTCCGCGCTCGGCCGCCGCCTCGACGAAGCGCTCGACGCCCTCGACCGTATGGTCGAGCGACCCGTCCGGCGCCCGAAGATGCATGTGGTAGTCGACGATCACGCTTCGGCGAGCAGACGCTCGACCAGCTCGAGGTCGCCGGGCTCGGTGACCTTGGCCAGGAGCGGGTCGCCCGGAACCGCCTTGACTCGTCCGCCGTGCGCCTCCACGAGTGCGGAGCAGTCGGTTGCCTCAGCGGCGGCCGCGACTGCATCGCGCAGAGCGGTCGCCACGAACGCCTGCGGGGTCTGCGCGACCGCTATCCCTTCCCGGTCGAGGGTCTCCACGACCTGGTCCCGGTCGATGCGCTTGACGGTGTCCGCAAGCGGAAGAACCGGGATTGCTCCGTCCCAGCCCTCGTTGAGAGCCGTCAGGAGCCGTTCGATCACATCCTCGGGAACGAGCGGTCGAGCCGCGTCGTGAACGAGGATGACGGCTGCGTCGTCGGAGACTTTCGCGATCGCGGCTCTGACGGACTCCCCACGCGTCTCGCCGCCGGTGACCGACTCGACCACCTTCCCGCAGCCGAGCTCTTCGGCCAGCAGGATGACCGGCTCCTCCCAGTCGGGCGGCGCCGCGACGACGATCGCATCGATCCACTCCGAGGCTTCGAGCCGCTCGAGGCTCTCGGCGAGCAGCGGGCGATCGCGCAGGTTCGCGAAGGCCTTCGGCCGGTCCAGGCCGAGTCTGTCGCCGCGCCCCGCCGCGGCGATGACGGCCCAGACGCTCACGGGCTGAGCTTAGGTCGGACTACGCGGCCGCGCCGGCCTTCGCGCGCGGCTTCTTCTTCGCTGCGAGGTCGGAGACGAGCACGCCGTCGAGCCACTCTGCGGTCTCCTCCTCGTCCATGCCCTTCGCGTACATGAGCTCGCTGATGAGGATCTTCTTCGCCTTGACGAACATCTGCTTCTCGCCGGTCGAGAGACCCTTGTCGCGGTCTCTCAGAGAGAGATTCCGCACGACCTCGGCGAGCTCGAAGATGTCGCCCGTCTTCATCTTGTCGCGGTTGTGCTTGAAGCGGCGGTTCCAGTTCTTCGGCATCGTGGTGCCGTTGCCGGTCAGCGCCTTGACGACTTCTTTGACCGTGTCCTCGTTGATGACCTTGCGCAAGCCGACCGCCTCGGCGTTCTCGGCTGGCACGTTCACGGTCATGTCGTTGTGAAGGATCTGGATCGTCAGGTACTCGCGCTTCTCCCCGAGCACCTCACGGGACTCCTTCTTCACGACGGTGCCCGCCCCATGGTGCGGATACACCACCTTGTCGCCGACCTTGTACAAGCCCGACCTCCCCACTCCGCATCGATTACGACAAACAGCCGGCGGGTGACGTTCCGCCGGCAAGCGGGGTCAAGTATAGCTAACGATTGGTGAAAAAGCCAGGTTTTCCAGGGATTTTATGGTCTCAGCCAGAAAATCCCTGCTAGCGGGCGGGTTCTACCGCCGCCTTCTTGCCGGCCAGTCCCGCGCCAACAGCGCGGCGGAGCGAGTCGACGGCCTTCACGTCGACGCCGCGGCGTCCCTTCGTGCCTGCCGGCACGACGACGGTTCGCAGGCCGAGCTTCGCGCACTCCTCGAGGCGCCGGTCGGCCTGGGACGCCGGGCGCAAACGACCGGTCAGGCCGATCTCCCCGAACGCGGCGACTCCGGCTGGAACGGGAACGCCCCGCGCGGCCGACGCGATCGCCAGCGCGATCCCGAGATCGGCTCCCGGCTCGTCGATCCGCACGCCGCCGGCCACGTTCACGAAGACGTCCGCCTGGCCGAGCGAGACCCCTGCGTGACGCGAGAGCACGGCGACGATCATCGCCAAGCGCTTCGGGTCGACGCCGGTCGCGACACGCCTGGGCATCGCCAGATCGGTCGGAGAGACCAGCGCCTGGATCTCGAGTAGCAGCGGACGAGTCCCCTCGAGCGCACAGGCGACAGCCGAGCCGACCTCCTCCTCGCGGCTGGCTCCGAAGAGCTGGGAAGGATCCGGTACTCCGACGAGCCCGGCTCCGGTCATCTCGAAGATCCCGAGCTCGTTCGTGGAGCCGAACCGATTCTTCGCAGCGCGGAGAACACGGTGCGCGTGGTACCGGTCGCCCTCGAACTGGAGCACGCAGTCGACCAGGTGCTCGAGGACACGCGGCCCGGCGACCGCTCCGTCCTTCGTGACATGGCCAACCAGGAACAGCGCCACGCCCGCCTCCTTCCCGACGCGGAGCAGGCGGGCGGCTGCCTCTCGCACCTGCGAGACCGAGCCCGGCGCCGAACCGACACTGGACGAGTAGAGCGTCTGCACCGAGTCGATCACGCAGACCGCCGGCCGCTCGCGCTCGAGTGTCGCGCAGATCGTGTCCAGGTCGGTCTCGGCGAGGATCTCGACCTGCTCCGCGCCGCCGAGCCTCGCCGCCCGAAGCTTGACCTGTGCGGTCGACTCCTCGCCGGTGACGAGTAGCGCCCGGCGTTCGCGCGAGATGGCCGCGAGTGCCATCAGCAGGAGCGTCGACTTCCCCACTCCCGGCTCGCCGCCGACGAGCACGAGCGATGCCGGAACGAGCCCGCCGCCGAGGACCCGGTCGAGCTCCGCGACGCCGGTCGGGATCCGCCCGGCCTCCTCGACCTGCACGTCGACGAGTCGCAGCACCGGACGAGGAGCGGCGCCCTTCCCCCTCGATGCGGCCGGTGCGGCCTCCTCGACGAGCGTCCCGAAGCTGCCGCAGCCGGGGCAGCGGCCGAGCCAGCGACCGGTCGACTGACCGCATTCCGAGCAGGCGTACTTGAGGGCGGGTTGGGCCACGGAGCGTCCACTCTAGGGCGCGAAACGGACGTTCTTCGTGCCGTTTTCGTAACAAGTCACGGCGGAAATCGCAACAAGTCACAGCGAGAATTCACCTGGTGAAGAGGATGCTCCCACTTGCGATCGCAGGGCTTGCCACGGCCTCTGCCCTGTCGTGGACCGCGGCTGCCGCAGCGCCGCCGGAGTCAAGGATCGTCTACCGGACCGTCCGGCTCTCAACTCCACGGAGGCCACCCGTGCTGTATTCGGTTCTGCCGTCGGGCCAAGGCCGTCGGCTGCTCGCGCTCGGCGCCGACCAGCCCGCCTGGTCGCCTCGGCGCACGCGGATCGCCTTCGCCGGCAGCCGCGTGGGTCAGCAGGGGATCTGGGTCATGAACGCGGACGGCACGGGCAAGCGCCGGCTCACCAGGCGCCCCGGCGACGGAGAGCCGACGTGGTCTCCCGACGGTCGCCGGATCGCGTACCGGAGCTCGTCGCCGACGAGCTTCGACCTGTGGGTTGTTCCTTCCGCCGGCGGGACGCCGAGGCCCCTCCTGCGGACGCCCGAGGCGAACGAGCTCGACCCGGACTGGTCTCCGGACGGTCGCCGGATCGCCATGCAGAGCTCGCGGGGAGGTTCAATCCAGATCTGGGTGCTGACCCTCTCGACCGGACATGCCCGCAGGGTGACGGGCGGGGGAGCGGGCTTCTCGCCGGACTGGGCTCCCGACGGTCGGCGGATCGCGTTCTCGACCGGCGGCCGGATCGCGGTCGTCGACACCGCCCGGCGCCGCGTGCGCGTCCTGCCGAGCGGCTCGCCGAGAAGCGCCGACGACCCGGCCTGGTCGCCGGACGGCCGCCGGATCGCCTTCCAGCGGGGCGGGCAGGTCCTCACGATGCGCGCGACGGGCGGTGAGCTCCGCTACGTGACCCGCGCCGCCTGGGGCACGAACGGGGAGCCCGACTGGTAGCTGCGGAACCTGCGCCGCCGCGTCGGTGTAGGAATGGATATGTCGCGCGCCGTCATCGCCGTCCTGACCGCGCTCGCCCTCGCGTCGGCGGTCTCGGCCGCCCCTGACGGGCGGATCACGGCGCGGCTGCAGGCCGGGGTCGTCGCGGAAACGGCGGGCCGGCTGTGGACCGCCACGGTCGTCGTGCGCGAGGGCCGGAAGCCGTTCGCCGGACGGGTGAGCCTCCTCGTCGCAGGCGACGCCGGTAGGCGCGCCTTCCCCGCTCGACGCGCGGGCAGGCCAGGGCGGTACCGCGCGAGGATCACGTTCCCGGCCGGCGGTCAGTGGGTGGTGAGCGTCCGCGCAGGCGGTCGCGTGATCCGCCTGGTCACGACTGACGTCCGCGGGGCCGGCCCGAGGATCTCCCGGCCCCACGGCTTCGAGCTCGCCGAGGAGCACGGCGACCTGATCGTGCCCGACCTGGACGGCCCCGGCCTGTACGAGGTGAAGATCCGAACGCGGGCAAAACTGCTGATCTCCGTGGCCTACGACCACCCGGCATTCCTGAACCGCGGCCCGGACGGCGCCCTTTACGTGGCGGACGAGGGTCGAATCTGGCGCCGCGAATCGGACGGCTCGAAGACAGCGATTGCCGGCAACGGCACTCGCGGGCTCGCGGGCGACGGCGGGCCGGCGACAGCCGCTCAGCTCGGCGGGCACGGCGACTTCGCCTTCGACGGGGCCGGGAACCTCTACATCTCCGAGTACGACAACGGCGTCCGCGTCGTGACGCCAGACGGGAGGATCGACACGCTCGGGGGAATCGGCCGCGAGGGGTACTCCGGCGACGGCGGGCCCGCGCGCCTCGCCGCCTTCGGCGCCCCGCACGGTCTCGACGTTCTCCCGGACGGGACCGTGATCGTCGCCGACAGCCACAACGGCGTCATCCGGCGGATCGACGGCGCGACGCGGATCGTGACGACGGTCGCGCGCGGCTTCGGGGCCCCGGTCGGCGTCGACGCCAGACCCGACGGCTCGATCTACGTCGCCGATGCAGGGCTCGACCACATCGTCCGTGTCGCGGCCGACGGAAGCCGAACGCAGCTTGGCCGCAACCTCCGGCTGCCGAGCTCGGTCGTGGTCGACCGCGCCGGGCGGTTCGTCTACGCGAGCGAGTTCGACGGCCGGCGCATCGTCCGGATCGACTCGCGGACGGGCCGAGTGACTGCGCTCGTCAGGCCTTGACCACGACGCTGCCGACGACCTTGTCGTGCAGCGCCTGGTTCTTCCGGTCCCAGAGCGGCCAGAGATAGTCCAGCAACAGCGGCAGGATGAAAAGCGAGAAGACGAACGTGATCGCGTAACGGCCGAAGGCGCGGCCGTACCCGATCGATCCGCCGGCCGGGTCCTCGGCCACCCGGATGCCGAGCCACTTCTTGCCCAGCGTCTGGCCGCTTGCGCGGCCGTGCATGACCGTGAAGTAGACGAAGGGAAGGACGAGTGTCAGCACGTAGGCCAACCCAACCACGGCCCACGCGCCATCGTCTTCGTCGTCAGGATTGGCAGCGACCACCGCCAGGCCGATCACGACAAGCAGCGGCACGAACAGGACGAGCGTGTCGAGCAGGTAGGCGCCCACTCGCCGCCCCCAACTCGAGTAGTCGTCACGCGCGTCCGGTGACCCGGCGGTCTCCTCGCGCTCGGCCGCGGAGGCGGGATAGGACGGCAGGTCGCTCAAGGCGCGGTATCTAAGCAGGCGAAGCCAGAATTCGCTGGGCGTTCGTGCGAAGCTCTCGCCCGTGGACGCGACGGACGGCCCGGTCAACGTCGGCGACTACGAGGAGCTCGCCAGGGAGGCGCTCGACGAGGGCTCCTTCGGCTACTTCGCAGGCGGAGCGGGCGACGAGCACACGCTTCGCCACAACCTCGAGGCGTTCGACCGATGGCGGCTCCGGCCCCGGGTGCTCGTCGACGTCGGCTCCGTTACGACGGCGACGACCGTGCTCGGCCAGGAGGTCTCGATGCCTGTGCTCGCCTCCCCCGTCGCTCACCAGCGCATGGCGCATCCCGACGGAGAGCTCGCCGTCGCCCGGGCCGCGGCCGCAGCCGGAACGGTCATGTGCGTCCCGACCTTCGCGATGGCGACGCCTGCCGAGATCGCCGCCGAGGCTCCGGGCGCGCCCCGCTGGTACCAGCTCTACTGGCACCCCGACCGCGAGGTCACGAAGTCGATCCTGGATCAGGCGCGCGAGGCCGGCTGTACGGCGATCGTCTTCACCGTGGACCTGCCGAAGCTCGGCCGCCGGGAACGCGACCTGCGCACCGGCTTCACGCTCGATCCCGACTACCGGATGGGCGTGTACGGCTCCGAGCTCGGAGACCTCGGGACGCTCACGCCCGCAACCGCCGCCCAGCTCGTGGATCCGCACCTGACCTGGCGCGACCTCGAGTGGCTCCACGAGACCGCGCAACTACCGGTGATCGTCAAGGGCGTCCTGACGGCGGAGGACGCCGAGCTCGCCGTCGCCCACGGTTGCGCGGCCGTCATCGTCTCGAACCACGGCGGCCGCCAGCTCGACCGCGCGGTCGCGTCACTCGACGCGCTCCCGGAGGTCGTCGAGGCAGTGGGTGACCGGGCCGAGGTCCTGATGGACGGCGGGATCCGCCGGGGAGCGGACGTCGCGATCGCGTTGGCGCTCGGCGCCCGCGCCGTCTGCATCGGCCGGCCGGTCATCTGGGGACTCGCCGTCAACGGCGAAGAGGGAGTGCGCCACGTGCTCGAGCTGCTCCGCGCCGAGCTTGAGCTCGCGCTTGCCCTGCTCGGCAGCCCGACGCCCGAGGGTCTCGGGCGAGGCCACCTGTCTAGAGCAGAGCGCTAGTTGTTCTCGGAGGGCTCGTTCGTCGAGCCCTCGCCCTCGGCCTTCGGCTCTTCGGGCGGAACGGTGACCTTCTCCGCCTCCACCGGCGGGGCGCCGGGGATGACGGTGATGTCGACCTCGTCCTCGTTCTCCGCGCTGCGGTTGACGAGGATCGTCGATCCCGGCTCGATGTTGCGCCCCAGGACGAAGTCCGCGAGCGGGTCCTCGATGAAGCGCTGGATCGCGCGGCGCAGCGGCCGGGCGCCCATCGTCGGGTCGTAGCCCTTGTCGACGAGCAGCTCCTTCGCCTCCGGCGTGAGCTTGATCTCGGCCTGATGCTCGCCCATCTGCAGCTCGAGGCGGTGCATGAGCAGGTCGACGATCGTGAGGATCTCCTCGCGGGTCAGCTTGTGGAAGACGATGACCTCGTCGATCCGGTTCAGGAGCTCGGGCCGGAAGACCTTCTTCAGCTCGCCCATGATCCGGTCCTTCATCTCCTCGTAGGAGAGGCCGGACTCGTCGCCGAGCGAGAAGCCGAGGGTCTGGTTCTTGGAGATCGTGCCGGCGCCGATGTTCGACGTCATGATCACGATCGTGTTCCGGAAATCGACCTTGCGCCCCTGCGAGTCGGTCAGGTTTCCGTCCTCGAGGATCTGCAGGAGGATGTTGAACACGTCCGGGTGCGCCTTCTCGATCTCGTCCAGCAAGACGACCGAGTAGGGCTTGCGACGCACGGCCTCGGTGAGCTGGCCGCCCTCGTCGTAGCCGATGTAGCCCGGGGGCGAGCCGACGAGCCGGGACACGGAGTGCTTCTCCATGTACTCCGACATGTCGACCTGGATCATCGCGTCCTCGTCGCCGAACAGGAACTCGGCGAGCGTGCGGGCGAGCTCGGTCTTGCCGACGCCGGACGGGCCGAGGAAGATGAACGAGCCGGCCGGGCGCTTCGGGTCCTTGATCCCGGCGCGCGAGCGGCGGAGCGCCTTGGAAACCGCGGTGATCGCCATCTCCTGGCCGATCACGCGCTTGTGCAGCTCGTCCTCCCTGCGGATGAGCTTCTTCGACTCGGCCTCGGTGAGCTTGAAGACCGGGATGCCGGTCCACATCGCGACGATGTCGGCGATCTCCTCCTCCCCGACCTCGGGGCGCTCGCCACCGTCGCCCGAGCTCCACTCGTGCTCGAGCTCCTTCTTCTTGTTGGTGAGCTGGCGCTCCTGGTCGCGCAGGTTCGCGGCCTTCTCGAACTCCTGGGCGTCGATCGAGG
>DASZEE010000042.1:0-19939 GCA_035941215.1 Gaiellaceae bacterium | reverse complement strand
ACACAGTCGTACGGCTCGCCGTCGACAACGAACTCGGCGCGACCGGTCAGCACCACATAGAGCTCCTGGTGCCGCGTGTCGAGCTCGCGGTGCTCCTCGACCAGCCGGCCCCCAGCCTCGGGTTGCACGAAGGCGTTCGCGCCGAAGGCCGCGAGACCGAAGTGGTGCCGCAGCGGCTTCCACTCCGGATCCCCGGGGTCCGGATCGGGAACCCCGGGGATCTCGTCGATTCGCTTGACGGCGTACCGCAACTAGCAGTCGAAGTAGAGGCTGAACTCCGCCGGGTGCGGCCGGAGCCGGACGACGTCGACCTCGTGCTCACGCTTGTAGTCGATCCAGGTGCGGATCAGCTCCTCGCCGAAGACGCCGCCCTTCGTGAGGAACTCGTGATCCGCCTCGAGCGCGTCGAGCGCCTCACCGAGCGTGGACGGCACCTGCGGCACCTCTCCGTGCGTCTCCTCGAACAGGTCGTAGTCGGCGGGGGCGCCCGGGTCGAGCCCGCGCTCGATCCCGTCGATGCCCGCCATCAGCATCGCCGCGAACGCGAGGTACGGGTTCGCCGCCGCGTCGGGGCAGCGGAACTCGATGCGCTTCGCCTTCGGCGCCTCGGAGTACATCGGGATCCGGATGCAGGCCGAGCGGTTCCGCTGCGAGTAGACGAGGTTCACGGGCGCCTCGTAGCCCGGCACTAGCCGCCGGTACGAGTTCGTCGTCGGCGCGCAGAACGCGAGCAGGGCCGGCGCGTGGGCGAGGAGGCCGCCGATGTACGAGCGGGCCGTCGCCGAGAGGCCGGCATAGCCGTCTGCGTCCGCCATCAGCGTCTCGCCGCCCTTCCAGAGGGACTGGTGCGAGTGCATCCCCGAGCCGTTGTCGCCGAACAGCGGCTTCGGCATGAAGGTCACCGTCTTGTCGGCCGCCCGCGCGACGTTCTTGACGACGTACTTGTAGGTCATGACCTGGTCGGCCATGCGCGTCAGCGGCCCGTACTTCAGGTCGATCTCGCACTGACCGCCCGACGCGACCTCGTGGTGGTGGAACTCGCAGGGGATGCCGAGCCGTTCGAGCGTCAGCACCATCCGCGTGCGGAGGTCGTGGAGCGTGTCGTGCGGCGCGGGCGGGAAGTAGCCCTCCTTCTCGCGCACCGTGTAGCCGAGGCCCGGCTTGCCGGAGTTCCAGTGGCCCTCGGCCGAGTCGACCGCGTAGTGCGAGTGGTTCGGGCCGAGGTCGTACGAGACCTCGTCGAGGACGAAGAACTCGCACTCGGGGCCGAAGTACGCGGTGTCGGCGATGCCGCTGCGCTCGAGATAGTCCTCGGCCCGCCGGGCGACGCCGCGGGGGTCGCGCCCGTACGGCTGCCGTGTTACCGGGTCGGCGATCTCGCAGAGAATCGAGAGCGTCGGCGCCTCTGTGAACGGATCGAGGATCGCGCTCGCCGCGTCCGGCATCAAGAGCATGTCCGACTCGGAGATCCCCTGCCAGCCGCGGATCGAGGAGCCGTCGAAACCGAGCCCGTCGTCGAACGAGGACTCGTCGAAGGCCGAGATCGGCAGGGTCATGTGCTGCCAGGTCCCGAGCAGGTCGCAGAACTTCAGGTCGACCATCTGGGCCTGCGTCTGGCCGGCCCAGGCGATCGCCTCCTTGGCCGCGGGCGTCGTCTTCTGCCCGTTCGCCAGGTAGTGCCTCGTCTCGATCTCGCTCACTTTCTCCCTCCTTGAACGCGAAAAAGCCCCAGGGCTCGCGAGAGTCCTGAGGCTCCATTGCCTCGACACGCACCTTCGGCGGCGCGTGCCTGGATCGAAAGGTAACGCGCCTACCGGACGGCATGCAACCGCCCGATGGGACAGGTTGTTCCGCCGCTAGGGTCGAAGCGTGAGCCTGCGTGGACGCCTGGGCCCGCTCGAGGAACGCGAGTTCCGGCTCCTCTGGCTGAGCCGGGTCGTCTCCGACTTCGGCGACCGCTTCGCGCTGATCGGGCTCGCGTTCGCCGTCCTGGACATCAAGGCATCCGCAGCCACGTTGGGCTACGTCTTCGCGGCGCGGGTGGTCTCGAACCTCGTCTTCCTCCAGACGGCCGGGGTATGGGCGGACCGCGTGCCGCGGCAGCTCTTGATGCTCGCCTCCGACGTCGGCCGTGGCAGCGCCCAGGCGGCCCTCGCCTTTCTCCTCCTGACCGGCCGCGCCGAGGTCTGGCACCTGATCGTGCTCGCCGCGGTCTTCGGGACGGCTGAGGCGTTCTTCGGGCCCGCCTCGCAGGGTCTAGTCCCGCAGACGGTCCGGCCGGAGCGGCTGCACCAGGCGAACGCGATGATGTCCCTCTCGCGCAACGTCACGGGCATCCTCGGCCCGGCCGCCGCGGGCGTCGTGATCGCGATCTCCAGCACGGGCTGGGCGATCGCCGTCGACGCCGCCACCTTCGCCGTCAGCGCGGCGTTCCTCGCGGCGATGCGGCTCTCGTTCACGAAGCCCGTTCGCCAGCGGTTCGTGACCGAGCTGCGCGAGGGCTGGACGGAGTTCACCCGCCAGACATGGATCTGGGTGAGCGTCCTCCACTTCGGCCTCTTCCACATGACCGCACTTGCGTGCTTCTTCGTCCTCACTCCCGTGATCGCGAAGAACGAGCTCGGTGGATCGTCGGCCTACGCGACGATCATGGTGGGGGCCGGAGCCGGCGCTGTCATCGGGAGCCTGCTCGCGATGCGCTACAAGCTTCGGCGGCAGCTGGTAGTCGCATTCCTCTCGGTCGCGACCTGGTCCGCCGTACTCGCCGGCTTCGCGCTGACCGACTCTGTGCCGCTGATCACGGCGGCCGCTTTCGTCGGTGCGATGGCGATGAACTTCGGCGCCGCCTTCTGGTTCACGGCGCTCCAGGAGCACGTCCCGGCGCACGCGCGCTCCCGCGTGAGCTCCTACGACTGGCTCGGCTCCTGGCTCTTCCTCCCGCTCGGATATGTCCTGGTCGGCCCCGTCGCCGAAACGATCGGGTACGACGAGACGCTCCTGATCGCCGTCGGCTGGACGGTGTTCTCGAGCCTCGCGATCCTGCTGATCCCGAGCGTCAGGCAGCTGAAAGGCGGCTCCGCGCGAGCAGAGACCGAGCCGTCCACCGGGAAGCTCTTGACCGCCGGCGCGCCCGGTGACTAAGGTGCTTCCGTGCTGATGTCCCGAATCGGCTGAGAAACCTCATCGGCTCGCGGGCCTCCCGAGAGGCCGGCAGCAGCCTGTTCTCGCCTTTTTTCGATTCGTAGGAGACATCGCATGACCGCAGCAACGAACAACACGAATGGAACGCCCGCCGTCGTCGTGGACGACCTCCGCAAGGAGTTCTTCCGCAACGACGGACGGCACGGCCTGCGCCGGCGCCGGAAGCGCGTCGCGGCGCTGGACGGCGTGTCCTTCGAGGTCGCGCGCGGCGAGACGGTGGCGATCCTGGGCCAGAACGGCTCGGGGAAGTCGACGCTGATCCGGCTCCTCTCGACCCTGCTCCTCCACGACGGCGGCTCGGCCCGGATCTTCGGCTACGACGCCTTCACGGAGACCCGTGCGGTACGTCGCCTGATCAACCGCGTGTCCGTCGAGGCCTCGTTCTTCAAGAAGATGTCCGCCGCCGAGAACTTGAGCTACGCAGCCCGGTTCTACGGGATGGCGCCGGGCTCGACCCGCAAGGAGATCCCCGAGATCCTCGGGCGGGTCGGCTTCCCGCGCAACCGAATCGGCGAGCCGCTCGAGGACATGTCCCGCGGAATGCAGCAGAAGGTCGCCCTCGCCAGGGCCTTGCTGACATCTCCAATCCTTCTGCTGCTCGACGAGCCGACGACCGGGCTCGACCCACGCTCGAAGGTCGAGGTTCAGACGTTTATTCGCGAGATCCGCGAGACCCACGATGCGACGGTTCTGCTCTGCACGCACGATCTGGTCGAGGCCGAGCAGCTCGCTGAGCGAGTCGGCATCCTCGACCGCGGCCGTCTGATCGAGCTCGCGCCGGCGGACGAGCTGAAGCGCAAGTACGAGGCCGAGACGCTCGAGGAGGCGTTCTTCGCCGCGACCGGCAAGGCGTTCGAGGACGAAGCGCCGGAGGAGGACGAGTGATGCCCGGCGCAGCGGCAGTCCTCAGGCACGAGCTGATCGGGCTCGCGGGCGTCTTCGAGCGGAACGTCTACCTCGTCCGCCGGTACATCTGGTGGGACATCGCGTTCTTCGTCTGGACGATCGCGAACACGCTCACGATCGTCTTCATCGGCGAGGGCGTCGAGGCGGCGGGCGGCGACATCGACGTCGAGCGCGTAACAACCCAACTGCTCGTCGGCGCCGTCGTCTGGGCGTACCTGGGCGTGATCTTCGAGATCCTCACCGAGACCGTCGCCTGGGAGCGCTGGGAGGGAACGATCGAGTACACGTTCATGGCCCCGCTTTCCCGGCCAGTGCACCTGTTCGGGATGGGCCTGTTCGCGATCGTCTACGGGATCATCCGCGCGATCCTGCTCTTCGGCGTCGTCGCGCTCTTCTTCGACCTCAACCTGGCCGAGGCCGACTACCTCGCCGCGCTCGTCGTCCTGCTCGTCGCCTCGGTCTCGTTCATCGGGATCGGAATGATGACCGCCGTCCTCCCGCTGATCTCACCGGAGAAGGGAACGCAGCTCGGGTTCATGGCGCAGGGGATCCTGCTCGTGATCTCCGGTGTCTACTACCCGGTCGAAGTCCTGCCGGAGTGGATGCAGATCGCGTCGATCTTCTCGCCTGCGACCTACGCGCTCGACGGGCTGCGTGACGCGATCCTCGACGGCGACGGACTGAGCTCGATGGGGGACGAGCTCTGGCCGCTCGTCGTGATCGGGATCGTCTCGATCCCGCTCGGGCTCCTGGTGTTCCGCCGCGGCGAGCGGTACGCGAAGAAGCACGGGAAGCTCAAGAGGTCGGGATGATCCGGCGGGCCGAGACCGACGCGGACCTCGCGGCCTGGTGCGGGGTCTGGAACGCGATCACGCCGCGGGAGCCGAACACGGTCGAGGTGGTCAGGCGGCGGCTCGAGCGCCAGCCGGAACGTCTCTACCTCCTCGCAGAAGAGGACGGGGAGGTCGTCGGCACCGGGTTTGCCGGGCCGTCCCAGTCGCCCGAGCGCACCGCGCTCGACGTCCGAGTGCTTCCGGGACACCGGCGGCGCGGCATCGGTTCCGAGCTGCTCGACCGACTGGTCGAGCATGCGTCCGGCCTCGGCCCCGAGCGGGTCTCGGGGATGCTGTTCGAGGACGACCCCGAGTCGATCGCGTGGGCGCGGAAACGGGGTTTCGAGGAGTCCGGCCGCCAGGTCGAGCTCTCCCGCGAGCTCGGAGCCGCCGAGGAGGAGCCCACGGCCCCACCCGGTATCGAGCTCGCCGAGCTCCACGACCGCCACCTCCAGGGCGCGTACGCCGTATGGGTGGAGGCCACCCCGGACATTCCGGTCTCGCCGCCGATTCGTCCGCCGTCCTATGACGAGTGGCTCGAGGAGGAGGTCTCGGGCCCCGTCACATTCGTCGCGCTGGACAGTGACCGCGTCGTCGGAGCCGCCGCGCTCCTCTCGCGGATCGACGGCCTCGCCGAGCACGGGCTGACCGCCGTCCTCCGCTCCCATCGCGGCCGAGGGATCGGAACAGCCCTCAAGCAAGCCCAGATCCACTGGGGCGCCGCAAACGGCTACCGCGAGCTGACGACCTGGACGCAGGACCGCAACGAGGCGATGCAGGCGGTCAACGTCAAGCTCGGCTACCAGCCGCGGCCCGCCGTGATCAGCGTCTGGCGGCGGCTGTGAAGCGCCCCGACGCCACCCGGGTCTTCTACGGGATGGAGTTCTTCGACACGCTCGGGGCGCAGGCCGCGTTCACCGTCTGGGCCGTCTACCTCGTTCAGGACGTCGGCGTGAACCCGCTCCAGCTCGTCCTGCTCGGAACAATCAGCGAGATCGCGATCTTCCTCTTCGAGGTGCCGACCGGCGTGGTCGCCGACACCTACAGCCGGCGCCTCTCGATCATCGTCGGGATGATCATGGCAGGGCTGTCCCTGGTCATTTTCGGCCTAGTCGCCGTCTATTGGGTGATCGTGCTCGCCGTGATCCTTCGCGGAATCGGCGGCACCTTCATGAGTGGCGCGTGGGAGGCGTGGATCACGGACGAGCACGGCGTCGACGGGATCGGCCGGGTGTTCCTCCGTGGCAACCAGTTCTCGTACCTCGGCGCGATCGTCGGAGCAGCGGTAGGGGTCGGAATCGCGACGTGGGACCTCGGAGCGGGGATCGTGTTCGGCGGTGCGGTCTCGGTCGCGACGGGAATCGCCTGCATCTTCCTCATGCCCGAGCACGGCTTCCGCCGCCGCCCGGTCGAGGAGCGGAGCTCGCCGCTCCGCGCCATGCGGACGACCGCCGTCACGGGCGGCCGGGTCGTCCGCGGTCATAACGTGCTGCTTCTCATCGTCGCGATCACCTTCTTCGCCGGCGCCGCCTCCGAGGGCCTCGACCGGCTCTGGGAGGCGCACCTGATCCAAAGCATCGGCCTGCCGGAGCTCTGGGGCCTTGATCCCGTCGTCTGGTTCGGCATCTTCAACATCGTCGGCCTCGTCGCAGGGATCGTGGTCACGTCGTTCCTCGTGCCGCGCTTCGAGGACGCCGACAACTCGAGGCTCGCTCGCTCACTGCTCTTTTTGACTGTCGTCCTCTCGGTCTCGGTCGTGATCTTCGGCCTCGCGACTAGCTTCGTCGTCGCTGCGATCGCCTACCTCGTCGCCCGGCTTGTCCGGCGCCTCAAGGATCCGCTCTACGTCACCTGGCTGAACAAGAACGTCGAGGACTCGAGCGTCAGGGCCACCGTCAACTCGATCGCCAGCCAGTCCGACGCGATCGGCGAGGTCGCCGGGGGCCCGGCGATCGGCGTCGTCGGAACCGTCGCGTCGCTGCGGGCAGCACTCGTCGCTACCGGCTTCCTGCTCACGCCGGCGATCGCCCTCTACATCCGGGCCCTCCGCCACGGCGGCAAGGAACCGGAACTGGAGGACGCGAAGGCGCCCGCCTGACGTGGTACGCTCGTCGAGCACGGAGGCAATGGAGCCTCGGGCGGTCAGCCCGGGGCTTTTCGTATTTAAGGAGGAAGGAATGGCGCAGGTCGAGAGCAAGCCCAGAGCGACGTCGAGCACCGAGGACCGCCAGGAGGTCCTGAAACGGATCAAGGACGAGGGCGTTGAGTTTCTCCTGCTCTGGTTTACGGATCTCGAGGGTCATCTGAAGAGCTTCGCGGTCACCCCGGCGGAGATGGAGGACGCGCTCGACGACGGGATGGGCTTCGACGGCTCGTCGATCACGGGCTTCAACGCGATCGAGGAGTCCGACATGGTCGCGATCCCCGACCCGCGCACGTTCCAGCTGATGCCCTGGCGCGAGGGCGAGACCCGGGTCGCGCGGATGATCTGCGACGTCGTGACCCCGGACGGCAAGCCCTACGAGGGCGATCCGCGCTACGTCCTCCGCCGTGCACTCGAGCGGATGAAGGGCATGGGCTTCGACACCTTTAACGTCGGGCCCGAGCTCGAGTACTTCCTTTTCAAGGACTCGAAAGGAACGGAGACGCTCGACGAGGGCGGCTACTTCGCGATGACCACTTTGGACGCTGCGAGCGAGCTCCGGCAGGAGACCGTCCGCGCGCTCGAGTCGATGGGAATCCCGATCGAGTACGTCCACCACGAGGTCGGGCCGTCGCAGCACGAGATCGACATGCGCTTCGCGCCGGCGCTCGAGATGGCCGACCACACGATCACGTACCGGCTGATCGTCAAGGAGATCGCAAAGAAGGCCGGCTTCCACGCGACCTTCATGCCGAAGCCGATCTTCGGCGAAAACGGCTCGGGCATGCACACGCACATGTCGCTCTTCACAGATGGGCGGAACCAGTTCTTCGACGAGGACGACAAGTGGCACCTGTCCGACACCGGCAAGGCGTTCATCGCCGGCCAGCTGCGCCATGCGCGCGAGATCTCGGGCGTGTTCGCGCAGTGGGTCAACTCCTACAAGCGGCTCGTGCCGGGCTACGAAGCGCCCGTCTACGTGGCCTGGTCGCAGAGAAACCGTTCCGCGCTGATCCGCATCCCGCTCTACAAGCCGGGCTCGGAGGAGGCGACACGCGCCGAGATCCGGTGTCCGGACCCGGCCTGTAACCCCTATCTCACGTTCGCGGCGCTCCTGCACGCCGGCCTCGAGGGAATCGAGCGGGGCTACGAGCTGCCCGAGCCGATGGAGACCAACCTCTACCACCTCACGCCCGAGCAGCGGGAGGAGCGAGGGATCGTCGCCCTGCCGGAGACGCTCGGCGAGGCGATCGACGAGCTCTCCCACTCGGAGCTGGCGAAGCAGGCACTGGGCCGCCATATCTTCGACCGCTACATCGAGCTCAAGCGGAAGGAGTGGGACGAGTACCGCGTACAGCTCACGTCGTGGGAGCTCGAGCGCTATCTCCCTGTGCTTTGAGGCTACAACGACCGCGAGCTGCAAACGCAGCTCGCAGTCGGCCGTCAGTTCGTCCCACCCGCCGCAGGCAGGGCAGGACACCTGACCATTGTGGCCTTTTTCCTCCTGCGTTTCTAGAGAAACACGCGAATCGATTCGCGCTCGACGTTCAGTCCCACAACGCCGCTAGAGCGGTCGATCTCTCCGATCGTCGCGGCCGGGACGAGGCGCCGGCGTCGCGCGAGAAAGCCGGAGCGGACGGAGAGCGCGTCGGGGATGTCGCGGGCGGTGCCGTACATGGCGCACTCGACGCGGCCGACGATCCTGCCCCTCGCATCCGCGACCAGGTAGCCGATCGTCTGGCGGAGGTCGGGGAAGACGGGCAGCGCCTCGCTCACGGACCGAAACCTACTGGCCACGTGTCAGCGATTTGGGTTGACGTGCGTAAGGACTTTGTTAGCGACCTAGGCGGTAGGTTCCGGTGAGGATGGATGCACCCGGGCGGCACGTGCGGCTGCTGACCGAGACGATCGCGGCCGTCAACTCGACGCTCGACCTCGAGGAGGTGCTCTCGCTCGTGGCCCGCAAGGTCGCCGAGGCGCTCGACGCCGAGGCGTGCTTCGTCTACCTCTACGACGAGGCCGGCGACGAGCTCGTCCTCCGGGCGACGCAGGGCACGGCGGTCGAGGCCATGACCCGGCGGCCGCGCATGCGGCCCGGCGAAGGGATCACAGGCTCGGCCGCGGCCGAGCGGAAGCCGATCGCGATCCCGGCGCAGGCGCACCTCGACCCGCGCTTCAAGGGCTTCCCGAACCTTCCGGAGGACCAGTACGAGTCGATCCTCGCCGTCCCGATCCTGGCGCGGGAGAAGCTTGCCGGGGCGCTCAACGTACGCACCATCGAGCCGCGCGACTTTACGGACGACGAGATCGAGTTGCTGCTCGCGATCGCGGCTCAGGTTGCTCAGACCATCGAGCACGCGAAGCTCTACAGCGACGCGCAGCGACGGGTCGGCGAGCTGGAGGCGCTTGCGCGCATCTCCGAGGCGGTCTCCGAGTCGCTCTACGTGGAGGAGTCGCTCGAGGCGATCGTGCAGACGACCGTGGACGCGGTCGGTGCGACCGGCGCCGCGCTCGTTCTCGATGACGGGAACATCGCGTGGCCCGAGGGCCGCGCCGCCGAGCACGCAATCAGGATCCCGCTTCGCTGGAAGGGGCGACAGATCGGCGAGCTCGTCTGCGACCGCGACACGCCGTTCACCGAGCAGGAGCGGGCGCTCCTGTCGTCGATCGCGAATCACGCCGCAGTCGCGCTCGAGCACGGTCGGGCCGTGATGCGCGGCGTCCTTGCTCAGGAGATCCACCACCGCGTCAAGAACAACCTCCAGACCGTCGCCTCGCTGCTGCGGCTCCAGGCCCGCTCGGGAGAGCAGGTCGACCCCCGCAAGGCCCTCGACGACTCCGCGAACCGGATCCTCGCGATCGCTGCCGTCCACGAAGTCCTGACCGAGAGCCGCCACGACGACGTCGACCTCGACGAGCTGCTCGACCGGCTCCGCGCGATGCTGGTCCAAGGGCTCGGGTCGGGCAAGCGCGTCGAGACGGCGCTCGAGCCGGTGTCGCTCGCCGGCGACCAGGCGACGGCGCTCGCGCTCGTCTTCAGCGAGCTGCTCCAGAACGCGCTCGAGCACGGCGGCGACTCGGTTCGCGTGGAGCTCGGCCGGCGAAACGGAAACGTCGTGCTCGCGATCGCCGACGACGGGATGGGGATCGCTGACGAGCCGTCAGGCACCGGCCTGTCCATCGTCCAGGCCCTTGTCCGGGACGAGCTCCGCGGCACCCTCGACCTGAGCTCTGACGGCGGCCTGCGGGCGGAGGTCGTCTTCCCGGCATGAGGATCCTGGTCGCCGAGGACGAGACGATCATCCGGCTCGATCTCCGGAACCTGCTGGAGGAGTCGGGCCACGAGGTGTGCGCCGAGGCGCGGGACGGCCAGGAGGCCGTCGACCTCGCCCGCGAGCACCAGCCCGACCTCGCGATCCTCGACGTGAAGATGCCGCGGCTCGATGGGATCGAGGCGGCTCGGACGATTCTCGAAGAGCGGCCGATCCCGATCGTGATGCTGACCGCGTACGGACAGGACGAGCTCGTGTCCCGGGCCGTCGAGGCCGGCGTGTTCGGCTACCTCGTCAAGCCGTTCCGCGAGGTCGACCTGCTCCCGGCGATCGCGACGGCGAGGGCGCGTCACGAGGAACTGGCCGAGCTGCGCGAGGAAGCGGACTCTCTCGCCGAGGCACTCGCGGCTCGCAAGGCGATCGAGCGCGCAAAGGGGCTGCTCATGGAGCGGGACGGCCTGAGCGAGGAGGAGGCCTTCAAGCGACTTCGGAAAGCGAGTCAGGTTTCTGGGAAGCCCCTCAAGGTCGTGGCCGAAGCGCTCATCGCCACTCTGGACAGTTCGTAGTCGCACACCGGCCGCTTGGGGTCAGACCCCGGCTCGGAACCGGCCGAGGCAAGCCGGGCGGCAGCCCCCCTGGGGTCAGACCCCGTTGAGGGAGACGCACGGGAGGGCGACGCGACCGTGGCGACGCTGGCGTCGCGGCCGCGTCCTCTTCAGACGCCGGAGGACTCGAAGAGGCGCTCCCAGCGAGCCAGCAGCGCCTGGAGCTCGTCGCGCGCGGCACGATGCCGGCGCAGGAGGTCGGTGTTGCCCCAGTCGTCAGCCAGCTCGCGCTCGAGCTCGGCAACGCGCTCCTCCTGTCGCTCGATGTCGGCCTCCACGACTTGGAGCGCAGTCGGCCCAGCCGGCTTCGCGGGGACCGTCGGCTTAGGCTTCTTCGTGATCTTCGGCGCGGGCGCCTCGGCGGCCTTGGCGACTTCGTCGCGGCGGCGGATCAGCTCGGCCCAACCGCCCTCGTACGAACGAAGGCCGTGGTTCTCGATCGCCAATGTCCGGTGGGCGACGGCATCTAGCAGCGCGCGGTCGTGGGAGACGAGCAGGACGGTCCCGGGAAAGGCCTCGAGCGCAGCCTCCAGCGCCTCGCGGCTCTCGAGGTCGAGGTGGTTGGTCGGCTCGTCGAGGACAAGGAAGTTCGCGCCCGAAGCGACGACGATCGCCAGAGCGAGCCTCCGGCGCTCGCCGCCCGAGAGCACAGTCATCGGCTTGGACTGTTCGTCCCAGCCGGAGAAGAGGAAGCGACCGAGCAAGTTCTGCGCAGACTGGCGCGGAAGACCGGTGGAGCCCTGCACGCAGTCGAGCACGGTCCCACGCTCGTCGAGCTCGAGCTCCTGCTGGGAGAAGTACGCGGCCTCGACGCTGTGGCCCAGGCGCACAGTTCCGCCCGCGGTGTCGCGGCGGCCGAGCATGGTCTCCAGCAGCGTCGTCTTCCCCGACCCGTTCGGGCCTACGAGCGCGACGTGCTCCCCCCGCTCGAGCGCGAAGTCGATCCCGTCCAGGAGCTCCTTGTCGCCCGCCTTCACCCCGAGCCCCGATGCCTCGACGACCGTTCGCCCGCTCCTCGCCGGCTTCAGGAAGTCGAACCCCATCGAGTGCTTGCGTGTCGTGAGCCGGTCGAGCGTGTCCGCCTGGCCTCCCCGCTCTTCCTCGAGGCGACCGATGTGCGTCAGCTTCGCCTGCGCCTGCCTCGCCTTCGTCTTCTTGTACCGAAACCGCTCCACGAAGCGCTCGAGCCGGGCGATGTCGTCTTCGAGCCGGTCGAGCGCCTTCTGAGCGTGGAGCGCCCGCGCCGCCTTCTCGCGCCGCCAGGCATGCCACGGGCCCTTGAAGTACAACGAGCGACCGCCGGCGAGCTCGAGCACGCCGTTCGTCACCGCCTCGAGGAACCAGCGGTCGTGGGCAACGAGGATCACGGCGGCGTCGAGCGACTGGAGCTCGCGCTCGAGCCACTCGATGCTCTCCACGTCCAGGTGGTTCGTCGGCTCGTCGAGGAGCAGCAGGTCGGGGTCACCGGCGAGCGCGCGGGCGAGCGAGGCGCGCGTCAGCTCTCCGCCGGAGAACGTCTCCAGCGGCCGGTCGAGGTCGGCCTCGGCGAAGCCGAGCCCGCGCACGACGCCGGCCGTCCGGTCGCGCCAGGCGTAGCCTCCGGCGTGCTCGAGTCGCCCCTGTGCGTCGGCGTAGCGGCCGAGCGTGGCCTGGTCGTGGTCGCCCGCGGCCATCGCCTGCTCGAGCGAGCTCAGCTGCTCCTCCAGCGCGATCAGGTCGGCGGCGCCGGAAAGGACATACTCGCGCAGCGTGAGGCCGCGATCGAGCGGCGGCCGCTGGTCGTGCAGCGCGACCCGGGTTCCCTTGGAGAACACGAGCTCGCCGGCGTCCACCGGCAGCTCGCGGGCGAGCATCCGGAGCAGCGTCGTCTTTCCGGCCCCGTTCGGGCCGGCGAGGGAGAGCCGGTCGCGGCGCTCGACCTTGAACGAGACCCCGTCGAAGAGCGGGTCTCCCGCAATCTCCTTCCGGAGCTGATTTGCAATCACGACTGCCATGACAGAAATTCAGCGGTGCCAGACTTCAGTCTGGCACCGCCAACTCGGACAAAAGAAAGGGGCCGCTGTTTCCAGCGGCCCCCGTTCCAACACCAGCGGTGGATTTGGTAGAGGCGCTTACCTACTCGGCCGAATTGCCGGTGGCGCGTTGCGCGACGTCCCCCACGCTGGCTAGGCGGTTCCCTACAGGTCTCAGGGACACGCCCCTACCCGCTGGTACCTCCACTGCCCGTACTTGAAGATTTCACTACCGGACCACCTCCTTTCCGCGGTAGACGAAATGTAGCGGAGAGGGAGGAGGTCGGTCAGCCCCCCGTCAGGGGAGTGTCCGCCTGCCGGAGCACGACGCTGAGCTCGAGCCCGCGATCGAGCGGCACGGTGAGCGACTCGAGCGTGGGGTCGGCCTGGCGGGCGCGCGAGTACGCGCCGAGCGTCTCCTCGTGTGAAAGGACGTTGTCGGCGACGAAGAGTGCGGCCGGCTCGACCTTGGGCCGGGCGAGCTCGAAGAGCCGCTCGTAGTCGTCCTTCTCGGCGTCGATGAAGACGATGTCGAACACGTCGTCGATCGCTGCGAGCGTCTCGAAGGCATCGCCCTCGATCAGCTCGGCGGTGTCCTCGAGGCCCGCCTCCGCGATGTTCGCACGCCACGCTTCGCACTTCACGGGATCGGCTTCCAGCGAGAGCACGCGGCCCCCGAAGTACCGAAGCCCGGCGGCGAGCCAGACCGTGGAGTACCCGCGCGATCCTCCGATCTCCAGCACCTCGCAGTCGGTCTGCGGCGCGACCAAGTCGAAGAGGAACTGCCCCGTCGTCCGCGCCACCTGGCGGGATCGAAGCTCCCGCGAGACGCCCTGCGCGCGCTCGTCGGCGTCCTCGGCCTCGAGCCGCTTCAGCACCGCGCGAACTCGATCGTCGAGCATCAGACGTCGACCTTTACGACGCCGTCCTCGACGACCACCGGGAAGGTCTCCACCGGCTGGTAGGCAGGCAGGGAGAGCGGCCGGCCGGTGCAGATGTCGAACTCGGAGCCGTGGCGCGGGCAGATCACGACGCCGCGCTCGGGGTCGTGGTCGCCCTCGGCGAGCGGCCCGTCGTCGTGGGAGCAGCGGTCCTCGATCGCGCAGAGCTTTCCGTCGAGGTTGTAGACGCCGACCGCGACCTGCCCGACGTGGACGATCTTGACGCTGCCGGGAGGGAACTCCTCCAGCGGCGCGACGGTGACTAGCGCCACCTAGTTGACGCTGAACTGGTCGTCCAGGCCGGACCATTCGGCCGGCAGCGGCGTGCCCTTCGACCGGTGCAGCGCAACCTTCAGGACCCCGAGCCCGAGCAGCGCGCACTTGAGCCGGATCGGCGTCAGCGGGATCCCGATCTCCTCCAGCAGCTCGTCCTTCGAGAGCTCCCCGATCTCCGTCGCCGTCCGGCCCTCGACCATCTCCATCAGCATCGACGTCGCCGCCTGGCTGATCGCACACCCGCGGCCGGAGAACTTGACCTCCTCGATCGTCTCGCCATCCTCGCCGAAGGCCACGTAGATCGCGACCTCGTCGCCGCAGAGCGGATTCAGGCCCTCGGCCTGCGCGTCGGCATCCTCGATCACGCCGTGTCCGCGGGGGTTCTTGTAGTGGTCGAGGATGACTTCTCTGTACAGGTCTTCCACGAGAAGGAGGCTAGCCGAACACCTTTCGGGCGCGAAGGAGCCCCTCGTGGAGGCGCTCGACGTCCTCCTCGACGGTGTAGAGGTAGAAGCTCGCCCGGTTCGTCGCGGAGACACCCAGCCGCGCCATCAACGGCTGGCAGCAGTGATGGCCGGCCCGGATCGCGACGCCCTCCCAGTCCAGCACCTGGGCGACGTCGTGCGGGTGGATGCCTTCCATGTTGAAGGAGACGATCCCCGCGCGCTTCTCCGGCGGCGGCCCGTACAGCTGGATCCCCGGCACGTCGCCCAGTCGCTCGAGCGCGTGGGCGACGAGGTCGTGCTCGTGCTGCTCGATCGCGTCGAGCCCGATGCCGTTCAGGTAGTCGATCGCCGCTCCGAACCCGACGGCCTCCGCGATCGGCGCGGTGCCGGCCTCGAACTTGTGCGGGAGGTCACCCCAGGTCGTCTCCTCGAACTGCACCTTGCGGATCATGTGGCCGCCGAGGTTGAACGGCTCCATGGACTCGAGCAGCTCGCGACGGCCCCAGAGGGCGCCGACGCCGCTGGGCCCGCAGAGCTTGTGCGCGGAGAAGGCGAGGAAGTCGCAGCCGAGCGCCTGGACGTCGATCGGCCGGTGCGGCGCCGCCTGCGCGGCGTCCACGACCGTAATCGCGCCGTGTTCGTGCGCCCATGCCGCCAGCTTCTCGACCGGGTTCACGGTCCCGAGCGCGTTGGAGACGAGGTTGGCGGCCACGACCTTGAGCTCGCCCTCACGGGTGAGGTCGTCGAGCCCGTCCAGGTCGAGCTCGCCGCTCTCGGTCAGACGAATCATCCGGAAGGAGGCGCCCGTCCGCTTGGCGACGTACTGCCACGGGACGAAGTTCGAGTGGTGCTCCAACTCGGTGACGACAACGACGTCGCCCGGCCCGAGCCGCGCGAGCCCATAGGCGTAGGCGACGAGGTTGAGGCTCTCGGTTGCGTTGCGCGTGAAGATCAGCTCACGGGACGACGGTGCGTTAACGAACTTCGCGATCCGGTCGCGCGCGCCCTCGAACGCCTCCGTCGCCCGCTCGGCGAGCGCGTAGACGCCGCGATGGACGTTTCCATACGACGTCTCGTAGAAGTGCGTCATGGTCTCGAGCACCTGACGCGGCTTCTGCGCCGTCACCGCCGAGTCGAGATAGGCCAGCGGCTTGCCGTTGATCTCCTGCTGAAGGATCGGGAAGTCGGCGCGCAGCTTCTGCGCGTCGAGCGTCACGCGTGCTTCGACGGCCATGGAGCCATGGTATCCCCGCGGGTGGAGGCTCAAGAGGGCTCGGCGGAATGGCGCTCGAAGCCGGCGATACGCCACAGCTCGGCCTCGTTCGTCCAGGCCACGCGCACGCCCTCACGCTCCGCGGCGGAGATGAGCCGCTCGGGCCGGTGAATGAAGGACCGGTACTCCATGCGCCGCGCGGCGAGGAACGCGTTCACTCCGGCCGCCCCGACCCGCGTCCACCAGGCCCGGCGCGGGAAGCTGAAGGCGAGGAGGCGTCGTGCGCGGCCGGCGGCGGCCGCCACGAGCGCCTCGCCGTCGGGGTAGCAGCAGACGACGCGATGCATGACGACCACATCGGCTTCAGGGAGCTCCGCGGCGGCGTCCGCGAAGTCGACGACCCGCCGCTCGACGCGATCCTCGACCCCTGCCTCGCGGGCGAGCTCCGCCGCGGTTACGTCATACGACGACGAGAGCTCGACGGTGATCGCGCTCGCGGCGCCGGCCTTCAGGAGCTCCAGCCCGAGCGCGCCGTTCCCGCCGCCGACATCGAGCACTGTCGCCCCCTCGACGCCCCGGCGTGCGGCGAAGCCGACGATCCGGCGGGCATTTGCGTCGAGTCCCCGCCTCCTGTACGTCCGGGCGTCACGTTTCGCCATCTTCTCAGTGAAGAAACTGTCGTAACCCTGCCGTGAGCAGCATCCGGCCATCGAGTCCGTCAGGGTATCCCCACTACTCTTGGGCGATGCGCGCCAGGGTCGTCGCCCTAACGGTTCTCGCCTGCGTCGGGCTAGTCACGGGCTGCGGCGGCGACGATGCGGGGACGGAGTCGAGCGACCCGGGCGCCAAGGTCTTCGCCGACGCCGACTGCGGCAGTTGTCACACGCTCGACGCCGCCGGGTCGAGCGGATCGGTCGGACCGAACCTGGACGACGCGAACCCGTCCTTCGACGAGGTCGTGAGCAAGGTGAAGAGCGGCGGCGGAGGGATGCCGTCCTTCGAGGGCGACCTGAGCGAGCAGGAAATCCGCGACGTCGCCACGTTCGTCTCCGGCGGGGATGCGGGCCAGGCGGCGGCGGACGTGTCCGCGATCAAGCCCTTCAAGCCGAACACCCAGCGGCTCGAAGGGTGTCTCGACGCGGACTGCCGGCGGCAGGCATTCGGCAACGTTGCGTACCGCGAAGGCCCCAAGCCCGCGCTTGCGCTTTTCCAGGAGAAGCTCGGCGAGGACGCCGTCGAGGCCGACTGCCACCGGATCGCGCACACGATCGGCGCCGCTTCGCTCCAGCACCACGACGGCGACGTCGGCAAGGCGCTCGCCGAAGGAAACGGGATTTGCGCGTCCGGCTACTACCACGGCCTGCTCGAGTGGAAGCTCGCGGATGTCCCGAAGGCCGAGGTCGCGGGGGTCGCGCGCACCGTCTGCGACCAGACGAAGAGCACCTCGAGCTCGTTCGTCTACTACCAGTGCGTGCACGGGCTCGGCCACGGGCTGATGCTCTACACGCTGTACGACCTGCCCGGCGCACTGCGGCTCTGCCACCGCCTCGTCACCGACTTCGACCGGGTCTCGTGCAGCGGTGGCGTGTTCATGGAGAACCAGCAGTCGTCCTACGGCATCACCTCGCCGTGGCTGAAGAAGGACGACCTGCTCTACCCGTGCGGGATCGTCTCCAGGTCGGACAAGACGTACTGCTACCTCCTTGTCACGTCCCAGATCCTGCCGCGCGTCGGCTGGGACTGGAAGAAGGCGGCCGACTGGTGCCGGAAGAGCGAGGAGGGGTTCGTCGAGCTGTGCTTCCAGTCGTACGGACGCGACGCGTCGGGTAACTCGCGACAGGACCCCGCCAAGGCCCGCAAGCTCTGTGCGAACGCCGGCAGCGGCGAAGAGGAGTGCATCTTCGGCGCGGTGCGGGACATCCTCAACACCGATCCCTCCGACGTCGGCGCCGCGCGGCTCTGCGAGCTCGCCAAGCCTGCACACCGCTCCTACTGCGCCTACGGCATCGGCTCCATCGTCGCCGTCAAGCACAGCTCTGCCGACGCCAAGCGGGCCGACTGCCGGCGCTTCCTGTCAGGCCAGTACTACGTCGACTGCCTGCGCGGCGCGAACGCCTAGCGCTTCCTGACGAACACGGCGCGAACCGCGCGCGCCCGGTTCATCCGCACCACGCAACCACGCGTACCGCGACAGGCGCCCGACCAGCGCTTGAACCGCGCTCCCTTCCGGGCCTTCGGCCGCAGCCGTACCCGCGCTTCGTCCGAGTAGGTGGAACTGCAGCGCCTGGGACAAGCGATCCCCCGGGGCGAGCTTGTCACCCTGCCCGGCCCTCGAACGGAGACCCTGAGTCTCCGGTTGACGATCGACGGCGGAAGAGTCGGCGCCGGCCCGCCCTCGTAGTACTCGCTCTGCGTCAGGTCGAGGCACCCCGGGCGATTCGCGCCGAAGTAGTCGTCGCGCCCGCCGTCCAGCACCTGCGGCGTCCACGGCTGATCGCCCGCGTACATGAGGTCGGTGGGGGTGTCGGAGACATGGCCTGACCGCGTGTGGTGCGGCGCGCAGGTCGCGACGAACCCGAGCGTGTGCAGCGTCTCGTGGAGCATCGCCAGGTCCATCAGCTGGAGCCCGTTGCGCGAGAGCGCCGGGTCGTAGCAGGGCCAGCCCGCGCCGGAGCTCGCCTTCAGGTACAGGGCCGCGAGGTTTCCGGGAAGCGCCGGTGGCCACGCGCCCCCGCCGCAGGCCGCCGTGTTCGAGCCGCCGTAGTAGGCCGCGTAGATCTTGTCGGGGTCGTTGAAGCCCGCGGCCCGCGTGCCCGTCTCGATCGCGTCCCGCATGAACAGTCCCCGGCCGGCGAGCTGAGCGTCCGACTCCGCGAGCCGGACGAAGCTCACGTCCAACTCGCCGCCGGCAGTGTCCAGCCGCATCCCGTTCCCGCCGGTCTGGCCCCTGAGCCAGTTCTGAAGGTTCTGGACGGAGGCCGAGATCGTCCCATTCGTGTCGAGCGCGTCGTCCGCGCCGTCGCTCGGCAGCACGTAGAGGACGTGGATCTGTGCGCCGGGCCGCTCGTCAGGACGGTCCGCGGTCGCACGGGGCAGCGCGGCGGTCGTCGCCGCAGAGCTCGAGACGACGCCGATCGCAAGCACGGCGATCAGCGTTGCGATGGCGGCCGGACGCACTCCCGTCCCATTCTGAGTACCGGCGACGATTCTTTCCAGCTCGACTAGCCGAACGTGAACGCGTAGGCGGAGAGCCCCGGCGTGAAGCGCAGCTCGAGCAGGCCTTCGCGGAGCTCCGGCAGCTCGAGCAGCCGGTACAGGCGCGGCTCGCCGTCCACCGCGACCGACCGCCGGCGCCGGCCGTCGAGGAAGACCTCCAGCCTTCCTGTGCCGCCCAGGACGAGGTTCACCTCTCGGGCGGTGAACTGAATCCGCAGCCGGGCACGCCGCTGCGCAACGATCCGCTCAGGCTCGACGACGAGCCGGCCGGCGTACGCCATCTGATCCGGCCCGAGGAAGCGCGGGAAGCGATACGAGGCCTCCCGATTGGCGACGACCCGGCTGCCGACGAAGCGGGCGAGGCGCTCGAAGCCCAGGTACGACTCGGGTGTCAGCGGTCCACTCGGTGTCCGGTCCGCCACCTCGGAGACCTCCCCTCCGGCGCCCGGTCCGAGATAGCGGCGAATCTGCCGCTCGGTCTCCTCGTACTCGCCTTCCCCGAAGTGGTAGTAGCGGACGCGGCCCGTGCGGTCGACCAGATACTTCGCCGGCCAGTACTGGTTCGCATAGTTCGTCCAGGTGACGAAGTCGTTGTCGAGCGCCACCGGGTAGCGGATTCCGAGCTTGCGAACCGCGCCGCGCACGTTGTCGGCCTCGCGCTCGAAGGCGAACTCGGGCGAGTGGACGCCGACGATCGTCAGCCCGTCGTTCCGGTACTTGCTGTCCCAGGCCTTGAGGTGGGGCAGCGTCCGCAGGCAGTTGACGCACGAGTACGTCCAGAAGTCGATCAGGACGACTCGGCCCCGAAGTTGGCGCAGGGAGACCGGATCGCTGTTGATCCAGCCCACGATTCCCCCGAGCTCCGGCGCGAGCGG
>DASZEE010000041.1:0-6680 GCA_035941215.1 Gaiellaceae bacterium | reverse complement strand
ACGAGCAGGAGCGCGATCGAGACCGGGATGGACAGGTAGACGATCTGGTCCCGCTCGGGATCGCCCTCCCAGCCTGGCACCGCGGGAATCAGGAACAGGACGATCGCCAAGGCGACGAGCCCGAGGGACAGGAGGCTCGACTCCCGGTCGAGCGCGCCGCGGCCTCCGAAGAGGAGCGAGAAGCCGAGGACGAGGAGAAGGTTTCCGACGACGCTTCCGGTCAGCGAGCCGCGCACGACCTCCGTGAGACCTTCGTGCACGGCGAGCAGCGCGATGATCAGCTCCGGCGCGTTGCCGAAAGTCGCGTTGAGGAAGCCGCCGATTCCCGGTCCCGTGTGATGCGCCGCGTGCTCGGTCGCCTCGCCGATCAGCCACGCAAGCGGGATGAGCGCCGCGGCGGCGAGCATGAACTCCGCGGTGTCGCCGATGTCGGCGAGGTAATGGAGAGCGATCGAGACTGGCGCAAGGGCCAGCGAGGCCCAGAGGATCCGACGCGCCATCGGGCGCCTACCCTACCGACCGTGCTGGAAGCGGTGCTCTTCGACTGGGGCGGGACGCTCATGCAGGACGAGTGGAGCGACGAGATCGCGCTCGAGGGCCACACCGCCGGGCTCGCGTCGCTCGCTGGAGAAGGTCTCCCGACGGCCGAGGCGTTCACCCGCTACCTCGCCGAGAACGACGCGGAGCTCTTCCCGACCGGCGAAGACGAGATCGACATTGCCGACGTGATGCGCCGGTCGTTCGCGCATCACGGCGTCGATCTCCAGGACGACGACCTGCGGCTCTTCCTCCAGGCCTCCCACGACGTCTGGGCCTCGCACTACTCGCTCGCGGCCTCGACGCACGCGCTCCTCGAGGCGCTTCGAGCACGGGGCCTCAGGCTCGCGCTGGTCTCCAACACCGCGAGCCCCGAGTGGCTGCTTCGGCCGGTGCTCGAGCGGCAGGGGCTGGTCGAGCGCGTGGACGCCGTCGTCCTCTCGTCCGAGGTCGGCAAGCGCAAGCCGCACCCGGCGATCTTCGAGCGAGCGCTCGACGACGTGGAGGTCGGGCCCGGCCAGGCGCTCTTCGTCGGCGACCGCCTCGACGCCGACGTCTTCGGCGCTTCGCGTGTTGGGATGACGACCGTGCAGGCGCTCTGGTTTCGCGCCGACGACGTCCCGGTCGACGCCGAGCCGGACTTCCAGGCGTTCACGCAGATGGACGTCCTGAACGTCGTCGACCGGCTGCTCGCGTTGCGCGACTAGCGCGATCGGGTTTGTCTGTCAAGTCTTGCGCAGCCCCGGACCCGTCACCCAAAATCAAGCTATGGCGTCACAACCGGCGACCCGTCCGCGGAGCCTCCCGCTTCGCCCGCAGGACGAGGTCGAGTGCCGCCGGTGCGGGGTCCACTGCGACAAGGTCGTCTACCCGGCTGCCTGTCTTGCCCGGTCGTGTCCGTTCCTTTACGCCTTCGAGGAGGTCGGGCGCACCTATGTGGGGTGCATGCAGCGGATCTTCTCCGTCGAGATCGATCTCGAGCTCCTGAAGGAAGCCGAAGCTCGGGCCCCGGGCTTCGGTGCTGTTCGGGCCAGCCGCAAGCCGCTGCCGATGTGCCGCGCGGATGTCGAGAGCACGTATGTCGGCCGGAGCGACGAGCTCGGGTGCGTCAACCCCGAGTTCCACGAGCTGCCGGTCGGCGAGCCGAGCTTCCGCGTCTTCGCGCAGGTCCGGCCGAGCGCGTAGTTCCTCGCCCGGGTACGAGGAACAGCTCGAGCGGGTCGTCCGCCTGCTCCACGACGACCTCGGCGGAGTAGTCGTCGGCGCGTACCTGTACGGCTCGGCGCTCGGCGGCGGGCTGCGTCCGAGGAGCGACCTGGACGTTCTCGTCGTCGCCGCCCGGCAGACGACGATCGAGGAGAAGCGGCGGCTCTCCGGCGGGCTGCTCGCGATCTCGGCTCGTGGCAGGCCGCTCGAAGTCACGATCGTGGTCGATTCCCACGTAAAGCCCTGGCGGTACCCGCCGAGCTTCGACCTCCAGTTCGGCGAGTGGCACCGGGCGGCGCTCGAGCGCGGAGAGGACGAGCCACTGGCGGCGACCACGAGTCCCGACCTTGCGTTGCTGGTCACGATGGTGCTGCAGTCGAGCCGAGCGCTGCTCGGGCCGCCCGCGTCGGACCTGCTCGATCCCGTGCCAACCGAGGATCTCACCCGCGCGATGCTGCACGGAGTCGAGGAGGTGATGCCCGGGCTCGTGGACGACACGCGGAACTCCGTGCTGACGCTCGCGCGGATCTGGCTCACGCTCGCGACGGGCGAGATCGGTTCGAAGGACGTCGCCGCGGATTGGGCGCTCGAGCGCCTCCCTGCGGAGCACCGCGAAGTCCTCGCTCGAGCGTGTGCGATCTATCTGGGCGAGGAGAACGACCGGTGGGACGATCTCAGGTCGAGCGTCCGGCCTTTCGCCGACTACGTCGTGGCCGAGATCGACCGGCTTCCTGCAGCTCGCGCAATTTCCTGATCTCCTCCTCGTCGGCGCCCTTGCCGTGCTGGCCCTCCGTTTCGACGACGGCAGGAAGGTGCTGCAGCCGCTTGTTGCCGAGGAAGACGGAGAGCCCCTCGCCGATCAGGCCCTCCCGGAGGTTCGCATGGCGATCGCGATTGGAGCCGAGGGGCGTCTGGGAGTCGTTGACGTGCAGCGCGCGCAGCCGGTCGAGGCCGATCAGCCGGTCGAACTCGTCCAGCAAGCCGTCGAGGACGGCCGCGTCCGTGACGTCGTAGCCGGACGCCCAGAGATGGCACGAGTCGAGGCAGACACCGAGGCGTGGGTGGCCGTCCAGCCGCTCGACGAGCAGCGCGAGCTCCTCCAGCGAGCGTCCGATCGTCCCTCCGGTGCCGGCGGAGTTCTCGATCAGGAGCCAGGTCCTCTCCGAGCAGCGCTCGAGAACCTGCTCGATCGCCGGCGCCGCTCGCTCGAGCCCGGCCTCGAACCCGGAACCGAGATGCGAGCCGACATGGAAGACGACGCCGTCGGCCCCGATCGCGCAGGCTGCGCCGACCGTCGAGCGCAGCGTTGAGGCCGATTTCTCGTAGAGCTCGTCGTCCGGGCTCGCGAGGTTGATGAGGTAGATCGCATGGACGAGCGTCGCCTCGATCCCCGCGGCTTTCGCCCGCTCCGGGAAGGAGGCGAGCACCTCGGGGTCGTGGTCGGGGAACCGCCACGCCCGAGGGCTCTGGACGAAGAGCTGAAGCGCGTCGGCGCCAATCGCCTCCGCGCGCTCCGGCGCGGCCTTCACGCCGCCGGAAACGTGGCCGCCGAAGAGCACGGCCCTACGATAGAGAGGTGAGCCCACCAGTCCGAGTCCGCATGGCTCCGAGCCCGACCGGGCTCCTCCACATCGGCAGCGTCCGCACGTTCCTCTTCAACTGGCTCTTCGCACGGCCGAAGGGCGGCGAGGTGCTGCTGCGAATCGAGAACACGGACACGAGCCGCGAGGTGGCCGAGGCGACCGAGCAGATCCAGCGCTCGCTCGAGTGGCTCGGCATTGACTGGGACGGCCCGGTCCGCTTTCAGCTCGACCGGATGGAGGACGCCCAGCGGTTCGCCCGGCAACTGGTCGAGGAGGGGCATGCCTACGAGGACGAGGGCGCGATCCGGTTCCGGATGCCCGACGAGGGGACGACCGGCTGGGACGACGTCATCCGCGGCCGGGTCGAGGTCCCGAACGACAGCATCGAGGACGTCGTGATCGTGCGGGGCGACGGCCGCCCGACCTACAACTTCGCCAACCCGGTCGACGACATGCTCGACGGGATCACACACGTGATCCGCGGCCAGGACCACATCTCGAACACCCCGAAGCAGCTCCAAATCTTGGGCGCGCTCGGCGCCGAGTCGCCCGTCTACGCCCACGCGCCGGACGTGCTCGGCACCGACGGCAAGAAGCTCTCGAAGCGCCACGGCGCGCAGTCGGTCGAGGACTTCCACCGGCAGGGCTACGTGGCCGAGGCGCTCGTCAACTTCCTCGCTCGGCTGGGCTGGGCCTACGACGACAGGAAAGAGGTCTTCTCGCGCGACGAGCTCCTCGAGCTCTTCTCGCTCGAGCGAGTGTCGCCGAGCCCCGCCGTCTTCGACTACCAGAAGCTCTCGTGGCTGAACGGCGTCCACCTCCGTGAGCTCTCGCCTGAGGCGTACGGCGACCGGGTCGTCGAGTACCTCCGCGATGCCGGCCTCGACTGGGACGAGGAGCTGGTCCGCAAGGCGGCGCCGCTCGTCCAGGAGAAGATCGAGAAGCTCGACCAGTTCCCGGACTACACGCGGTTCTTCTTCGAGGACGTCAGGCCCGCGGTGCCGCTGGACGGCGACGGTCCCGTGCTCGAGGAGGCCGAGCAGGCGCTCGCCGCTGTGGAGCCGTTCGAGGCCGAGCTGATCGAACGGGAGCTGCGGTCGCTGGCCGAGCGTCTGGAACTGAAGCCCCGGGAGGCCTTTCAGCCGATCCGGATCGCCGTCACCGGGTCGAAGGTCTCACCGGGGCTCTTCGAGAGCCTGGAGCTGCTGGGTCGCGACGAGACGCTCAGGCGTCTTGCGACAGTCCGCGGCGAAGCGGCCTAGGCGGCGCCAGCGGGTCCAGCGCGCGCTGGAACTCCAGCCAGGAGCGGCGCCGAAAGCTCGCCGAGGGCCGCGGCAGCTCTTGCCACTGTCGTGCCCGGCCCAGGCGCAATGGATCTGACTCTGGGCTATTTCCCATTTCAAAGAGGGAAACGACCGAAGGGCGCAACGAGATACGGCAAAGGCCCCAGATACACTCGGTCTGATGGGAGGGGAACCGGCCACCGTGCTGGTTGTCGACGACGATCCCTCGCTCAGGCTCCTTTGCCGGGTCAACTTGGAGCTCGAGGGATATCGGGTCGTGGAGGCCGAGAGCGTCGAGAGCGCACGCGCCGCGCTCGACTCCGAGAGCGTCGACGCGATCCTGCTCGACGTGCACCTTGGGAACGACGACGGTCTCGTGCTCCTGCCGGCGATCGAGCGGGACGGCCCCGCGGTCGCACTGCTGACCGGGAGTCCGGGCATCCATCTGCCGGACGGCGCGACCGTGATCGGCAAGCCCTTCTCGATCGACGAGCTGAGCGACACGGTGCGTGAGCTGGTCGGTCGGTCGGACTCCTCGCTCGGGTAGATTCCCCGTTCCAATATGAGCGTGACTGCCGTCAGGACGCCCGCAGAGTTCGAGGCGGAGCTGCAGAGATATCTCTTCGAGCGCGCCGAGGAAGGGCGCGCCGTCCGCGTCGGCGAGAAGGAGATCTCCGAGCGCGCCGAGATCGTCGCGCGCTACCGGGAGCTGTTCACACGGGAGCAGCTGGACGCGCTGCACGAGGCGGAGTCCAGCGCCGGCCCGGAGGACCGGGAGCGTCTCTACCGGTTGCGGAAGACGTGCGAGTCCGGCCTCGTCGAGGTCGAGCTGAGCGCCCGCGAGGATGAGCTGGAGAACGCGATCCTCGCCGCCCGCGTCGAGTACCGCGGTGAGGAGCTACCTCTCCGCTCGGCGCAGGCGCAGCTGGCGGTCCTGCACGCCTTCGACGAGCGCGAGGAGCTCGGCGAGCTCCACGGCGACGCGTCCGCCGGCTTTAACGACCAGCGGATGGAGATGCTCCAGGCGCGCGAGGAGCTCGACGCCGAGCTCTCCGGCGAAACGGACGCCGTGGCGCGAAACGAGGAGGAGAAAGGCATCTCCCTCCGTGAGCTCTCGCAGGTACTGACCGACGCGAGCCGCGCCGCAGACGAGGTCTACGGCCGCCTCACCGGGAAGTGGTTCGACAAGCTGCTCGGCGACGGTCGCCCGGAGGTTCCGTCCTCGTATCACGTCGCCTGGCTCCGCCGGCTTTCGCCGCTCGAGTCCACGTACACGAAGGATCGCGCGACGGACGTCTGCCTCCAGACGCTCAGGCACCTCGGCTTCAACATGGACGAAGAGCCGAACATCCGCATGGATCTGGACGACCGGCCGCAGAAGTCGCCGCGCGCGTGCGTGATCGCCGCCGACCCGCCGAAGGTCGTTCACCTGATCACCCGCGCGCAGGGCGGGCTCCACGACTACCAGGCATTTCTCCACGAGGCGGGCCACGCGCTGCACTACGGCAACTGCGACCCCAACCTGCCGTACACCTTCCGCAATCTCTCGCGCGACCACGCGCTGACCGAGATCTACTCGTACATCTTCGAGGCGATCTCCCGCGAGCCGGCCTGGCACGTCGAGCATTTCGGGCTCTCGGAGGAGGAGGCGAAGGAGAACGCCGAGGCGACGGTCTTCCTCGAGGCGCTCCTCTACCGGCGTTACACGGCGAAGCTCCAGTTCGAGCTCGAGTTCTGGGGTGGATTCGGCAACGGCGCGGCGGGCCCCGCGCGGTACCACGAGCTCCTGACGGCCGCGAGCGGCGTCTCGTACCGGCCGGATGCGTACCTCGCAGACATGGATGCGGGCTTCTACTCCGCGGACTACCTCCGGGCCTGGATCCGGTCTGCGCAACTGCGGCAGTGGCTGACGAAGGAAGTCGGCGAGGATTGGTGGCGAAACCGGGCCACGGGGGATCACCTGCGCTCGCTCTTCGCGGAGGGCACGCGTCCCTCCAGCGAGGAGATCGCCGGCCGGATCGGCTTCGACCCCCACGACACGGCGCCGCTCCTCCACGAACTTGGCGCCTGA
>DASZEE010000040.1:0-25285 GCA_035941215.1 Gaiellaceae bacterium | reverse complement strand
CGCGCTGGAGCGACTTGCGGTCGAGCTCAGGCGGACGCGCAACCCGGCGCTCGCGGGGGACGCAAGCCGCCTCGCGTGGTCGCAAGGGCAGCCGGTTGCGGCCGGAGTCGACCCGCTCTCGGACGAGGTGGAGCGCGTGATCTCGGAGAACGGGCGCTGATGCGGCGGCAGGGGATCCCGCTCTTCGACGTTCGGAACCTCACCGAGCCCGTGCGGCGCACCGCGGCCGTCCGGCTGGTGCTGGGCGCCGCCCTGGTCGGAACGCTGCTCTTCGCGGCCTGGCTCTCTCGGGACCCGGGGTCCTCGGCGATCAGCGTCGCTCGCGGGGGCCAGAGCGGCGTGGTCGTCCTCGACATGTCCGCCAGCATCGGCGGCGCGCGCCGCCGGCTGACGGAGCCGTTCGAGTATCTGGCGGACACAAATCAGGACTTCGGCCTCGTGCTGTTCTCGAGCGTCGCGTACGAGGCGATGCCGCCCGGCACCGCAGCCCCGGAGCTGCGCGGCTTCCTCCGCGCGCTGGCGCCCTTCCCGAACGTTTGCTTCGTCCGGGACGAGTCCCAGCCTTGCCCTCCGGGGCAGCGGCGAGTCGAGTTCGACAGCGAAGAGTCGGAGGAGATCCGGCGTCAGTCTGTGACGCCGTGGTCCGAGAACTTCCGCGGCGGGACCAAGATCTCGACGGGCCTTCAGATGGCGCGCGAGATGCTCGAGCGGCATGACCAGGAGGATCGCGGGACGCTGTTGATCAGCGACCTCGACAACTCGCTGCTCGACGACCCGGCGCTGACCCGCGAGCTGATCACCTACGAGCGGAAAGGGATCCCGATCCACGTCGTGGCCATGTCCCCCTTCGACGAGGATCGCTTCTTCTGGGAGCGCCTGGCCGGCAAGGAGGCGTTCGTCGACCGGGCGGACATGGCGCCGCCACGGCTCGTGGACGAGAAGCGCCGGGCCGAACGGGCCGGGGTCCCAGCCGGGCTCGCAGGGCTCGCGCTGCTCCTGCTGATGCTGCTCGCCGCGAACGAGCACTTCTGCGGCAGGCTCGCCTGGCGCCCCGCGCGAGGGAAGGAGGCAGGCGAGTGAGGCGCGCCCGGCCGATCATCCGCAAGGGATTGCCGATCGCGGTCCTGGTCGTCCTGGCCGTGTTTGCCGCGCTCGTCGCGCGGGACGCGGCCGCGATCCGGGGAGGCATCGAGGGCGGTGATCTTGCGTTCAAGGCGCAACCGGCCGCCGAGCGGCTCTGGAAGATCGACACGCGCGTGCCCTACACCAAGCGGGCCTTCGGGGTTGAGGACGACCTCCTCTACCGTCGTGCGCTGCGGGCATTCGCGGTCGACGCGCGGCGCGGTGACAACCCGTACGACTTCGACCGCCCGGCCTTCCGGGCCGAGGCGCTTGCGACGCTCCTGGCCGCCGAGGAGTCGGAGCTCGCGGCGCCGCTCCGCTCCAAAGCGGCGAGCCTCCAGGGCGTGCTCACCTTCGAGGAGGCGATCGCGGATCCCATCAACGGCCCCGGGCTGATGCGTCGCGTCGTCGGCGACTTCGAGCGCGCAGTCCGGCTCGACCCGGCGAACGAGGAGGCGAAGTACAACCTCGAGTACCTGCTGCGGTTGATGGACCCGAGCGCGGCACGGCTCAGGATCCGCGAGAACATCCCCGCGTACCGGCCCGGCCGGAGCGCCCCGGGTGGCGGTCCGTCGCGGCAGGGCCAAGGCTACTAAGGGCGCTCGTGGACTTCTCGTTCCTCACGCCGCTCGCCGGACTCGTCACGCTGGCGGCCGCCGTGCCGCTCGTCGCCTTCGTGCGGAGCGAGCAGCGGGCTGCGCGCGTGCGTGAGCTCCTGCGCCTGGCACCGCCGGGAAGCTCGCAGCGGAACACGGTCGCGGCGATCGTCGTGCTCGCCGTGCTGGTCGGGATCGGCGCGGCCCAGCCGGTGCTCGAGGAGACGCAGCAGCACGCCGCGAGGTCGGACGCACAGGCGTTCTTCGTGATCGACACCTCGCGGTCGATGCTCGCGTCGGAGGAGGCCGGCGGGGAGACTCGCTTCGAGCGCGCGCGTGCGGCGGCGCTTCGGGTGCGGGACGAGCTGGAGGCTGTGCCGGTCGGGATCGCGTCGATCACCGATCGAACGCTGCCGCTGCTCTTTCCGACCGCAAACCGCGATTCGTTCGCCTCGACGCTGGAGCTTGCGCTCGGGGTCGACCGGCCCGCGTCGTCGGAGGCGGGAAACATTCGTGCGACTCGCTTCGGCGCGCTCGCCGCCGTCGCCGCGCGGAACTTCTTCCGCGGGGCGGACCGTCGCCTCGTCGTGCTGTTCACGGATGCCGAGACTGCGCCGTTCAACGCGCAGGCGATCGCGAACGACTTCGCGCAGGCGAACGCCGAGCTCGTGGTCGTCCGCTTCTGGCGCGAGGGCGAGCAAGTCTTCGGCCCGCATGGCTCCCCAGAGCCGTACGAGCCCGACCCGGCCGGCGCCGATTCGGCTCGGCAGCTGGCCGAAGCGGTCGGGGGGCGGGCGTTCGAGGAGGATGACCTCGACGGGGCGATCCGGGCGGCTCGAGAGGCGGTCGGCGAGGGCGAGACCGTGATGCGGACGGTGCGGACGGACATCGACCCGCTCGCGCCGTACGTCTTCCTCGTGGCGCTCCTTCCGCTCGGCTTCCTGCTGCACCGCCGGAACCTGGCCTGACCGGAAAATTCGTTCCGCTTCCGGCACAGCTCGCCCTTGACAGCCCGCGGGGTCCGACACCGCGACCTGCCCTAACCGGACGAGATGAGAATCACGCCGGCGAGTGCGGCTGCCACCCCGACGAGCTGGAGGCCGGCGACGCGCTCCGAGAGGACGGCCGCCGCCAGCCCCACGGTGACGACCGGATAGAGCGTGGCGAGCACCGAGACGACGCTGACGTCGCCCTGGCTCGCGGCGGCTGCGAAGAACGAGTTGCCGGCCGTGTCCATGACGCCGATCAGCCCGATCGCCAGGAGACTTCCCCTCGCCGCGCCGAGAGGCGGGCGGAGCACGAGCCAGGCTGAGAGCACGAGGAGGCAAACGGTGGCGCGGAAGGTGAACGCGGCCCAGAGGAAGTCCTCGCCGCTCGCCTCGTGCATCGGCACGTAGTACCCGCCGAAGCCGACCACGGCCGCGAGCGCCCACGGAACCCCGGCGGCGAGCTGCATCGAGCCGTTCTCGGGCCGCTCGAACGACGCGAGGGCTACCCCGCCGAGCGCGAGCGCGAACCCCGCGAGCTGAAGGGACGAGACGTCGTCACCGGTCGCGATCCCGAACACGACGGGGACGACGGCGCCGACCGCCGCGATCGGCGCCACGACGCTGATCGACCCGACTGCCATTCCGCGGAAGAACGCCGCTAGCCCGATCGTTCCGAAGATCGCGGCGAGCGGTGCCCACAGGACGGAGGTCCCGGGCGGCGGGTTCCCCGCGGCGGCGACGACCAGACCGATCGCGAGCACGCCCGAGACCTGCGCAAGCAGGAGGACGACGAGCAGCGGCACCGTCCGGCTCTTCAAGCCGCCGAGGAAGTCGCCGACGCCCCAGGCGATGCTCGCCCCGAGCGCGCACGCCGCTGCCAGCACGCTAGTGCCCCTCCAACGAATACACGCCTACTTCTGGCCCGCGATCACGCGGCGTCAGAGCCGACCCTCCTCCTCACCAAGGCTGCCTAGCCTTGGCTCGTCGGAGTGCGCGCTCTGGCTTGGTGCTCGCGACCCAGAAGCCGGGCAGCATTCATTGAAGGGGCACTAGTCCGGAACGGGCCTGGTCGCCGCGACGGCGTCCAGCTGGTTCGCGTGGTAGAGCACCGCGGCCTCCGCCGTGCGCGCCGCCCGCCCGTCGTGATGGACGGCGACGGCATGGACGACCTCGGCCAGCACACCGCGCTCCAGCCCCCCGGCCTGCGACTCGATCAACCGGATCCCGAGCTGGACGTGCCCGAGCAGCCGCCCTTCCTCGGTCGCCCGGAACGATGGCCCGCGCCCGAGCTCCAGCGTCCGGCCGGCATCGTGGAGGATCGCGACGGCGACGAGCAGGTCGTGGCGGAGCCGCGGGTGCACCTGTGCCGTCTCCCTGCAGATCGTCGCCACGGCGACGGTGTGCTCCAGGAGCCCGCCGGCGTAGTCGTGATGGACGTCGGGGTGCGCCGGAAGCTCGCGCAGCCGCCCGCGGAACCGTTCGTCGGCGAGGAAGCGGCCCACGAGCGTCTTCAGACCGGCGTGCGTGATCTCGCCGCCGAGGAACTCGAGGAAGCCGTCCAGCTCGTCGGCGTCGCGCCGCATCGCCGGCGTCAGCTCGGCGGCATCCTGACCCTCCGCCGGCTCGAGCGAGCGCACGTCCAGCTGGAGGCGGTCGCGGAACTTGTCCACCCGTCCGAGAACGCGCACGGCGTCGCCCTCGCCGAACCTGGAGTCGAGCAGCTCGACGTCGTTCCAGACCCGCGCCTCGATCTTCCCGCTCGGGTCGACGAGCTCCAGCGCGAGGTAGTCGGAGCCCGTCTTCGTCCGACGCCGCTCCTTGCGAGCGACCGCGTACGTGCCCTCGACGACGCGATTCTCGGCGAGGTCCGCGATCGTGCTCACGGACCGAGTCTATGGACGACGCAGGATGTAACGTCCGTGCCGAGATGGCCGTGGTGAAGCCGATTCGGGCCGTGCGCTACGACCAGTCCGTGGCCGGTCCGCTCGAGCCGCTCGTGGCGCCGCCGTATGACGTGATCGACGAAGCGCAGCGCGAGGAGCTCCAGGCTCGGAGCCCACTGAACGTCGTCCACCTGACGCTGCCGGACGACGAGGCCGACGCGGCCCGGCTCTGGCGCGAGTGGCTCTCGGACGGCGTCCTCGTGCGAGACGAGGAGCCGACCTACTGGGCGCTCGAGCAGCGGTACGTCGGCCCCGACGGGATCGAGCGCACCCGCCGCGGGCTCGTCGCGGCGCTGAAGGTCGAGCCGTACGAGAAGCGGGTGGTCCTCCCGCACGAACGGACGCATGCCGGGCCGAAGGAAGGACGGAAGCGGCTCCTCGAGGCGCTCCAGGCCCACCCCGAGCCGATCTTCCTCCTCTACGACGGGGCGCCGCCCTACGAGCACCCTGCGGGCGAGCCGGACCTCGAGGCGGAAGGCACCCGCCTGTGGCGCGTCCCGCCGGACGGCATCGCCGATGCCTTCGCGGGCAAGCAGCTGCTGATCGCCGACGGCCATCACCGGTACGAGACCGCCCTCGCCTCGGGCGTCGAGGACATCCTCGTCGTGCTCGTCTCGACCGACGATCCCGGCCTGATGATCTTCCCGACGCACCGGATCGCGGATGCCCTCAACGGAACGAGCCCGACCCAGGCGCTCGACGAGGCGCTCGCACAGCTGGAGGCACAGCCGCCGGAGCGGGCCGCTGCGGTCGTCTACCGGAAGGGCGGCGCCGCCCTCGTCGAGGGCGAGGAGGGCGCGCTGGATGTCCAGCTCGTCGAGTCGCTCGCGCCCGGGCCTGTGCGGTACACGCCGTCCGTGGACGACGCCGTCGCGGCCGTGGAGCGGGGTGATGCCGCCGGCGCCTTCATCGTGCGGCCGACGCGGATCGAGGACGTCTTCCGGTTCGCCCAGGCCGGCGAGACGCTTCCGCAGAAGACGACCTACTTCTATCCCAAGCTCCTGTCCGGTCTGCTGTTCCTGCCGCTCGAGTGAAGCCCTGGCTCGACGCGTTCCGGGCCGCCGCGCAGGACATCACGCGCGTGCTGGACGAGCTGCCGACCCGGGCCGAGCGCGAGCCTGTGATCGCGGCCGGCCAGGGCGGCGACGACACGACGGCGATCGACGATGCGGCCGAGCGGGCCGTGGTCGCCCGGCTGGAGGAGCTCCATCGGGACGGGCTCGAATTCACGCTCGTGTCGGAGGAGCTCGGCGAGCGGACCTTCGGATCGTCCGAGACCCGCGTCGTCGTCGACCCGATCGACGGCTCGGTGAACGCCAAGCGCGGGCTGCGGAACTTCTGCCTCTCCATTGCAGTCGCCGAAGGCGAGGTCATGGGAGACGTGGTCTTCGGTTTCGTCCACGACTTCGGTACCGGCGAGGAGTGGACGGCGACCCGCGGCAGTGGTGCGCAGCTCGACGGCAAGCCGCTCGGAGGTGTACGGCCGAAAGATCAGGTGGAGATCCTCGTCATGGAAGGGACCCTCGCCGCCTCGGTGGCCGACCATGCCGTCGCGCTCGTCGGCTACGCGCAGCGGTTCCGGATCACGGGCTCGCTCGCGCTCTCGCTCTGCCAGCTCGCCGCCGGGCGCGTGGACGCGGTCTGCTCGCTGCGGGAAGTCCGCTCGGTTGACACAGCTGCGGCGCAGCTCGTGATCCGGGAGGTGGGCCTCTCGATCGGGTTCGCCGACGCCGGGCCGTGGGACGCCACGCCGCTCGACACGCGGCCGCACGGCATCCTGGTGGCCGCAGGCTCGGATGAGTTGCGCGATCGCCTGGCGGAAACCCTCGTCATGTGAGCGACGTCCGCATCGGCTGCTCGGGGTGGAACTACCCGCACTGGCGCGAGCGCGTCTATCCGAAAGGTCTCCCGCCGCGGCGCTGGCTCGAGCACTACGCGACGCTCTTCGACACCGTCGAGATCAACAACACCTTCTACCGTCTTCCGAAGGAGTCGGCGGTGCGCGGTTGGGTCGAGCAGAGCCCGCCCGGATTCCTCTTCGCCGTGAAGATGAGCCGCTACGTCACGCACATCAGGCGGCTCTCAAACCTCGAAACTGGGATCCCGCGCTTCTACGAGCCGCTGGAGCTGCTCGTCCGCTCCCCGAAGCTAGGCCCCGTGCTCTGGCAGCTGCCGCCGACGTTCAAGCGGGACGACGCTCGGCTCGCGGCTTGTCTCGCCGCCTTGCCGGGAGGCCGCCACTGCTTCGAGTTCCGTCATCCGACCTGGTACGCGCCGGAGGTGTACGACCTGCTGCGGAGCCACGGCGTCGCGCTCGTGATCCCCGACAGTCCGCGCTACCCTTTCCGCGAGCTCGAGCTGACCGCGGACTGGACGTTCGTGCGTTTCCACCACGGGACGCGCGGGCGGAACGGCAACTACTCGGAGACCGAGATCGGCGAGTGGGCGGAACGGATCGCCGCCTGGCGTGCCGGCCGGATCGACGTCCACGCCTACTTCAACAACGACTGGGAGGGCTACGCGGTTCGGAACGGGCTGCGGCTCCGGGAACTGCTCGACGTCTAGGCTGTTTGCATGGTGCAACCGACTCCCGAGCAGATCACCGAGGCTCTCGGGAAGGTCTACGACCCCGAGCTGAAGAAGCCGATCACAGAGCTCGGGATGGTGCGCGACGTCGACGTCCGAGGGAGCCACCTCATCGTCACGATCGCGCTCACCGTCCCCGGCTGCCCGCTCAAGAACAGCTTCGAGGAGCAGGTGCAGCGCGAGCTCTCGCCGCTCCCAGGGGTGGAGAGGGTCTCGCTCGAGTTCGACGTCATGAGCCCGGAGGAGAAGACAGCGCTGACGACCCGGCTGCGCGGCGGCGTAAATGAGCGCACGAAGGGGATCTCGCTCGACCGCTCGACGCGTGTCCTCGCCGTTGCGTCAGGCAAGGGCGGCGTCGGCAAGTCCACGCTGACGGCGAACCTCGCCGCCGCCTTCGACCGGCTCGGCCAGCGGGTCGGCGTGCTCGACGCGGACGTCTACGGGCACTCGATCCCACACATGCTCGGCGTCCACCAGCGGCCCGTGGTCGTCGACAAGATGATCGTCCCGCCGGTGCGAGACGAGCTGAAGCTGATGTCGATCGGCTTCTTCCTGGACGAGAACGAGCCGGTGATGTGGCGCGGCCCGATGCTGCACCGGGCGCTCGAGCAGTTTCTCTCGGACGTCCACTGGGGCGAGCTGGACACGCTCCTGGTGGACATGCCGCCCGGGACCGGCGACGTGTCGATCTCACTCGGGCAGCTGCTGCCGCGCGCCGAGGTCGTCGTCGTCACGACGCCGCAACCGGCGGCTCAACAGGTCGCTGTCCGCGCGGCGCAGATGGCTCGCAGCACGAACATGCGCCTGGTCGGCGCGGTCGAGAACATGTCCTCGCTCGTCGGGAGCGGCGAGGAGATCTTCGGCTCCGGCGGCGGCGAGGCGCTCGCCGCCGAGCTGGACGTGCCGCTGCTCGGGAGGATTCCGCTCGATCCGCGCCTGCGCGAGAGCGCCGACCGCGGAGAGCCGCTCGTCTGGGCCGAGCCGGACGCGGAGGCGTCGGTCGAGATCATGCGGCTCGCCGAGGCAATCGCCGCGACTCGCCGCGAGGAGGGGCTCGGAATCGTCAAGCCCCTGCCTGTCGTCGGCGCTTCGAGCTAGCTTCTTGCAGCGCGAGGACGTCGTCTCGCGGCTCGGCGCGCTCGGGTTCGACGAGCGACGCTCGGCTGTCCTCGCCGAGCACTTCCTCGAGGCGGAACGGCGCGGAAAGCGAGGGCACGGCTTCTCCCGGGTCGAGTGGCTCGCGACGCAGGACGTCGATCCAGACGCCGACCCCGTGCGGCTCGTCGAGGACGAGGGCTACGAGCGCTGGGACGGCAACGGCGCCGTCGGCTACCTGACGCTGGCCGCGATCTGCGACGCCCAGATGGCGGCCCCGCCGCAGCAGGCGCGGGTCGTCGTCGCCTCGCACTGCTTCCCGACCGGGATGCTCGGCCATTACACGCGGCGGCTGGCCGGCGCCGGACTCGTCGCCGCGCTGACCGCGACCTCGCCCGCGCGGCTCGGTCACCCGGACGGGGGGCCGCCGCTCGCCGGCACGAACCCCCTCTCGATCGCGATCCCCAGCTCGGACGGCGAGCCTGTCGTGGCCGACGTCTCGATGGGTGCCGTGACCTACGGGGACGTGATCGCCGGCCTCGCGGCGCCGGACGAGCTCGTTCCCTTCGGCGGTGAGCAGGCGCACAAGGCGTTCGCGCTCGCCGTCGGACTCCAGCTCCTCGTGGACGCGCTGGCCGGTGACGGCTACGGCGCCGTCCTGGTCGTCGCCCGGCCTGAAGCCGACCCGGTTCCGGCACTGCGCTCTCGGGCCGCGGGGATCCGGCTCCCCGGCGATACCAAGCCTTAACCAAGGTTTTCCGCTCCCCTTGATCCGGCTTGTCCGGCGCTTGGGCGGTCGTCCGCAAACCTGGGGCCATGCCCAAAGGAGGAGCAATGAACAAGCTGATCATCGGGCTGGCGGCACTGGTCCTGCTCGCTGCCGGCGGCGCGCTCGCGGGCGGTGCGATCTCGGACGATTCGTCCGGCGACTTCACCACGACGGGCACGACGACCAACGACACGACCACCGTCGGGACGACGACGAACGACACGACGACGGCCGGGACCACCACGGCCGAGACGGAGACAACTCCGACCACCACGACCGGCACGACCACCGGCGAAGACATCAGCGGCCCGTGCGACGAGGCCGAGCACGCGAACGATCCGCGCTGCACCGGCGTCACGACCACCGGCCGGGACGACCGGGGCGACGACGACCACTCGGGCCCGAACCGCGGGCCGGGAAGCGGGGATCGCCATGACGACGACCGGTCCGGCCCCAACCGCGGCTCCGACGACCGCGGCGGGGACGACCACGACAACTCCGGGCCGGGCAACGGCTCCGACGACTCGGACGACTAGCCAACCACCAACCACAAGGAGATCACCCAGATGAAGAAGACCATTGGAATCCTGTTCGCCGCGGCCATTGCGACGGCGGCGCTCGCCATCCCGACGATCGGGGCCGGCGCTCCGCAGACCGTCCGCGTGAACGAGGTCGACGGACGGATCTCGCTCTCGACCAGGCCCAAGAGCGGCGCGGTGAAGTTCGTCGTCCGCAACCGCGGCGGCGACGCGCACGACTTCTGGGTCCGCGGCGGCGGCAAGCGGTGGAAGACGCGGGTGCTCATCCCCGGACGGTCGGCGACGCTCACCGTCCAGCTCAAGAAAGGCGTCCGCTATTCGTTCTGGTGCGGCGTGAGCGACCACGCCGAGGACGGGATGCGCGGAAGCTTCGTCGCCCGCTAGCGGCTTCCCCAACAAGTGTCGAGGCGGTCCTTGGCTCTCTCCCCGGGGCCGCCTCGGCACATTCGGGTATAGGAGACGACATGCAGCTCGGCAGGAAGCGACAGATCCTCCTCGTCGAGGACGAGGAGTCGATCACCGCGCCGCTCTCGGAGGCCCTCGCACGCGAGGGCTTCGACACATCCGTCGCCGGGACGGCGGCGTCCGCGCTGAAGCTCGCCGATGAAATGCGGCCCGACCTGGTCCTCCTCGACGTGATGCTTCCGGACGGGTCCGGATTCGACGTCGCGCGCGAGCTGAGGCGTGGATCGCGGGTCCCGATCATCATGCTGACCGCCCGCGGCGAGGAGGCCGACCGCGTCGCCGGGCTCGAGCTCGGCGCCGACGACTACGTCGTGAAGCCGTTTAGCGCGCGGGAGCTCGTTGCCCGGGTGCGCGCCGTGCTCCGCCGGGTGGCGGAAGCCGGCGAGCAGCGGCCCGAAGGGGCGGTCGAGGTCGGGGAGGTGCGCCTCGACGCCAACCGGCGCTCCACGACGTTCCAGGGCGATGACCTCGAGCTCAGCCGGAAGGAGTTCGACCTGCTGCGCCTGCTGATGGAGAACGCGGGCTCGGTGGTCACGCGCGAGCGGCTGATCGACGAGGTGTGGGACACGAACTGGTTCGGCTCCACGAAAACGCTTGACGTCCACGTGAGCGGCCTCCGGAAGAAGCTGGGCGACGACTCCGCCGACCCCCGGTACATACACACGGTGCGCGGCGTCGGCTTCCGCTTCGCCGGCCCCGACGAGCTATGAGCCTTCGGGTCCGCCTGCTCGCGGCGTTTGCCTACGTCCTGATCCTCGTGATCGTGGCGCTCGAGGTGCCGCTCGTCCTCAACGTCTCACGGCGGGTCGACGCGGAGGTCAAGGCCGAGGCGGCCGCAGGGGCCCAGCTCGTGGCGGCGAGCGCGGCGGCCGAGCTGGGAAGCCGTGATGCCCGCGACCTCACGAGGATCGCGGACAGCGCCGCGAAGGAGTCCGGCGGCCGGGTCCTCGTCGTCGATCGCCAGGGCCGCGTCGTCGCCGACTCCGCCAGGCAAACAGGCGACTACGGCGACCGGCCGGAGATCCAGGCGGCGCTTGACGGCGGGATCTCGCAGGGCCGGAGGTTCAGCGACACGCTCGGCGAGTCGGTGCTCTTCACCGCCGTGCCCGTCGTCGTCGCGGGAGACGTCGGCGGCGCGGTCCGGGTCACGCAGAACGTCGACGCCATCGACCGGCGCGTCCGCCGCGACGTGCTCGGGCTTATCGGCATCGGCCTCATCGCGCTCGTGCTGGGCCTCGCTTTCGCATGGTTCCTTGCCGGGACGCTCGCCCGGCCGCTCCAGCGCCTCGCGGCGACGGCGCGGCGGGTCGAGGCAGGCGACCTCGGCGCGCGGGCCGAGCCCGAGGGCTCGCGGGAAAACCGGGAGGTCGCGCACGCCTTCAACGACATGACGGGCCGGCTCGAGCAGGTGCTCGTCGCGCAACGCGAGTTCGTCGCGAACGCCTCCCACCAGCTGCGCACCCCGCTGACGGGTCTGCGGCTGCGGCTCGAGGCCGCGTCCCTGAAGGCCGGGCCGGAGCTTGCCGCCGAGCTCGCTGCCGCCGAGAGGGAGGTCGAGCGGCTCGCGCGCCTCCTGACTGCGCTCTTGACGCTCGCACGCGAGGGAGACCGGCCGCCGGCTCGGCAGGCGATCTCCGTCGCCGAGGCACTGGAGCGGGCGCGCGAGCGCTGGGACGAGCGCGCGGCTCAGGGGGGCCACCGGCTCGAGCTCGAGTGCCATGATCCGGGCTTCGCGGCGGTCTCCGACGAGGATCTCGCAATCGTCGTGGACAACCTGGTCGAGAACGCGCTCGTCTACTCGCCGGACGGCGGGACGGTCACGCTGGAGTGCGGCCGCGTGGGATCCGAGGTCGTCGTCGCCGTCTCGGATGAGGGACCGGGCCTCGAGCCCGGCGAGGAGGAGCAGGTGTTCGAGCGGTTCGCGCGCGGCAGCGGCGGCCAGGGGTCTCCCGGCACGGGCCTGGGCCTTGCGATCGTGGCGACGCTCGCGCGACGCTGGGGCGGAAGCGCCCGGATCACCAACGGTGAGGCGGGCGGCGCCAGGGCCGAGGCGCGATTCCCCGCCGCTCCGGGCTCTTTGCAAATCCCGAACAGGAGCTTGGACGAGGCTTTACCCGGCCGCGTCTAGCCTGGTTGCCATGAGGATTGCCGTCGTTGCGCTGCTGGGGCTCGTCTTCGCCACCGGGCTCGGATTCGCGGCCCACGTGATCGCGCGCGACACGGTTGCGCTGCCGGTCGCGAGCCTCGATGCGCGCGAGAACCTTGCCCCGGTCGGCACGACGACCGAGCGCACGACGACGGCCCGAACGACGACCGGGGGGACGACGACGGCCCGGACGAATACCACCGAGCGGGCGGGCTCCGCACCGACGACGACCGCCGAGGACGAGGACCGCCGCGGCCGCGGCCGAGGTCGGGGTCGCAGCGGCGGCGACTCGGGTTCGAGCGGCTCCGGATCGTCGGGCTCGGGCGGCGGGGGGAACTCTGGCTCGGGCGGCGGCGACTCGGACGACTAGCTGACGATCTCGGCGAACTCCGGCCGGTCCCGGATCGCGTCCAGGTCCGTGTCGGTCCGCGCGGCATCGCGGAAGCGCTCGCTCAGCTCGGCCGAGCGGCGCAGATGCTCGATCGCCTCGTCCCCGCGCCCGAGCATGCTCTCGGCGCAGGCGAGGTTGTAGAGGACGCCGGGGTCGTCGGGAAACTCCTCCAGTGCGGCCTCGAGGGTCTCGGCGGCCTTGTCGTACTCCCCGGAGGCGAAGAAGGGGAACGCCGGAGCCGACCGCTCCCACGCAGATGGCGTGAACGCCTCGCCGCGCTTCGCCCCGATCGCCAGGATTCGCGTTCCCGGCTCGTCGGCGACCGCTCGCCTCGTGACCGCTGGATCGCGGACGAACACGATCGTTCCCGCCGGGGCCGACACGGTTTCGCCGTCAACCGTGAAGGTCGCCAGGCCCGACTCCACCACGTACAGCTCCTCTTGACCGTCCGTTCCCTCGTCGTGCTCGCCGATGACGTCGTCGCCGGGCTGCTCGGCCGTCCAGGCGTTGACGCCGAAGCTCTGGATGTCGAAGTGCCGACGCACGCCAGCCCACCGCGCGGCGCCCACGAGCTGAGGGAGCTCGAGTTCATCGAGACTCGCGATCGAATAGCCGTCGGTCATGCCACTGGCTCCACGAGCTCGCGGAACTCGGTCCGGTCGCGGACGGCGCCGAAGTCTTCATCGGTCCGGGCCAACTCGCGGAACCGTTCCTCCAGCTCGATCGACCGCCTCAGGTGCTCGAGCGCAGGTTCCGCTTCGCCGAGGATGGCTTCGACGCAGGCGAGGTTGTAGAGCACGATTCCGGCCTCGGGGTGCTTCTCGGCGACCGAGCTGAGGATCTCCTTCGCCTGCTCGTGCTTACCGTCCTCCCACAGTGGGTAGGCGTCGCCGGCCTCTTCCCACGCGGAGACCTCGTAGGCTTTGCCCGGCGTTCCGCCGACGACAAGGACGACGGTGCCGTCCTCCTCGGCCATAGCACCTCGCCGGACCTTCCGATCGTTGACGAAGACGACGCTGCCCGCCCGGACCGTTTGCTCCTCGCCGTCAAGCTCGAACCGCGCCGTCCCGCGAAGGACGATGTAGAGCTCCTCGTGCTTTCCGGCCGCCGTGCCGAGCTCGTCGTGCTCCTCGATCACGCGCTTGCCGGCGTCGGCGCCGTAGGCATTGACCCCAAAGGCGCCTACGTCGAGGTCGCGACGAAGGCGGAACCAGCGTGCGCCGTCGGCTCCTCGCGCCGGGGCGATCTCATCCAGCCGGGTGACCTGGAACTTCTCGCTCACGAGCGCCGCCTCAGCTCCTCGAGGACGACCGGATCGATCGACTCGGTGCCGTCCACGCGCTCCTCGAGGTTCTCGTTGCCGGCCCAGCGGAAGAGGGCGTCGGAGAGCTCGCCCTCGTACCCCAGCCGCGCCAGGCGCTCGCCCAGCTCGGCCGCGAGCTCGCCGTCGACCGGAAGCCATTCGTCCTTCGGCGTGTGACCAAAGAGCGCGACGTGCAGCCCGTGCAGCCGCCGGAGCTCGTCCAGCGGGCGCTCGTGGTCGTCCACGCGGAGGTCGAAGACGACGTCGAAGAGGCCGGCGTAGCCGCCATCCTTCTCAACGACGAGGAGGGCGGCCGATTGTTGGCCTCGGCTGTCGCCGCCGGCGGCCTGGCCCGCGTCGAGCGCGTCCATCAGACGCTCCTCGAGCGGCTTTCCGGCGGTGGACTCGAAGGTCTCAGCGATGGCGTCGACGGTCACGCCGGAGACGAGGATGTTCCCCTGTGCGGCGTAGCCCGACCCGGTGCGGCCACCTGCCCAGTCGAGACACTCGCCGCCCGTGAATGTTGCGCTGCCGCCGTTCGCGTCCACGATCCCGAGCTGGCGGTGCTCGCGGCCCTCGTCGGCGGACGTCAAACGCTTGACCGCCTCCTCGGCGGACAGACCCTCCCGAAGCAGTGCGAGCCCGTCCGGCCCGTAGCGCGGATTCGCGTAGGCCTGGGTCGCCACGGCGCCGACGTGTGGCTCCGCCCACGGCACGACCGAGCCGACGCCGAGGAACTTCGACTGCGTCGCGACGCCCCAGCGCCCCGCCTCGAGGTCGCAGGCGGCGATCGAGTACGTCGCGACGGTCCTAGCCATAGGTCAATCCGACCACGTCCAGGTCGGCCAGCTCCGGCGGGACGACCACGGACGAGACCTCGGGTCGGCGGAGTGCTTCGAGCACGCCCTCCTGGGAGTCGGCGCGAATCACGACCGGCCGCCCCTCGTCGAACGCCGCCCGAATTGCGGCATCGTCGAGCTCGTCCAGCACGAGCGCACCGTCGAGATCGACCACGCCCTCGACCGCGATCTGCGGCACCCGGCGCCCTGTCGAGCCGAACCAGCGCTCTCTCAAACGGTGATCGTCTCGCCCGGCTCCATGACGAGCAGCTCGACGTCCGTGAGCTGCGCCAGCTCGTCGGGGGTGCCGGTCAGCAGCGGAAAGGTGCCGTAGTGGCAGGGGATGCAGCGCTTGACTCCGAGCAACTCGAGCGCGACGGCTGCCTCCCTCGGGCCCATCGTGAAGTGGTCGCCGATCGGGAGGATGGCGACGTCGGGCTCGTACACCCGGCCGATCAGCTGCATGTCGCCGAAGACGGCGGTGTCGCCGGCGAAATAGAGCTTCGTCCCGTTCTCGGCCTCAACGACGTAGCCCGCCGGCTCGCCGAGGTACTCGCCGTTCGGCCCGCCGCTGGAGTGCCTGGCGTCGGTCATCGTGAACTTGACACCGTCGACGTCGCGGGTGCCGCCCTTGTTCGTTCCCGGAACTTCACCGACCTCGGCACCCTGTCCGTCGAGCCAGCCGAGCAACTCGACAATGCCGACGACGGTCGGCTTGAACTGATTGATCAGGTCGACGCTGTTTCCGACGTGGTCGCCGTGGCCGTGGGTCAGAGCGAGGATGTCGATCCGCTCCGGCTCCTTCTCGGAGTCGGGGCACTTCGGGTTGTCCAAGAACGGGTCCAGGTAGACGCGCTTTCCGCCCGGAGTGTCGAACCGGAACGCGCCGTGGCCGAGCCAGGTGAGCTGAACATCCGCCATGCGAGTCGGAATCTAACGAAGGGCGGTCAGGACGTAGGCGGTCACCGGCGCCGACTTCCCCTTCAGGTCGAGCTCGCCGAGCCGGTGTGCCTCCACGCTCTCCCCGACCGCCTCGTACGTTGTCCCGCCGAGGACGACCTGGCCCGGCTCGGCGGCGGTCTGGAGGCGGGCGGCGAGGTTGGTCGTGTCGCCGATCGCCGTGAAGCTCCGCTGCTCCTCGGTTCCGACGTTGCCGACGATCGCCGGCCCCGTGTTGATCCCGACTCGGAAGCGCGGCCAGTCGCCGTTCTGGCTGACCCGGCCGGCTGCCTCCTGGAGGCCGAGACCGGCGCGGGCAGCTCGCAGCGCGTGATCGGGCTGGTCGGCGGCCGCGTTGAAGACGACCATGATCGCGTCGCCCGCGAAGCGCTCGATCATCCCGCCGTGCTCGTCCAGGACGATCGGCACCGTCTTCGCCCAGTACGCGTTCAGCATCGCGAGCACCTCGGCCGGCGAGTGGCCCTCCGAGAATGCCGTGAATCCCTGGAGGTCGGCGAAGAGGACGCTCACCTCTCGCTCCTCGCCGCCGAGTGCTGCCGCCTCCGGCTCGTCGCGAAGGCGGGCCGCCAGCTGCGGGGAGAGGTAGGGCGTGAGCCGCGTCTCGACGGCCTTGATCTCCTCCGCGGCGCGGCCGACCACCGACGCCTCATCGGCGGCGAGGCCGAACCGCCGGCGGAGCTGCTCCTCGTCCAGGCCCTCCGCGGCCGCGGCCTTGACGGCGGATGCGTACCGGCTGTCCATCCGGCCGAGCGTCTCGTCGAGATAGAGGGATGCGAATGCCTCACCTCGGTGGCGCTCCCTCAAGGCGGTGAAGGCCACGATTCCGAAGGCGGCCGCCATGAGCAGGTGCCACTCCCACCACGATGCGTGCCAGTTGCGGGAGAAGGCGACGGCGATCGAGGCCTCCGCGAGGAGGATCCACGCGGCGGTGATGCCGGCGAGCACCTGCGACGGTCTGTGCCGGTAGAGGTGCCAGTAGCGCCACGCCGCGATCCCATACAGGACGACGGCCGGGACGGCGAGCCCGAAAAGCCAGCGGTCCGTCTCGTCCTCGGAGAGCTGTCGGTCGAGCGGCGGGATCTCGGCGACGGAGACAGCCGCCCAGGCCGCCAGAATCAACACGAGCCCCCACCGGAAGAGGCGGAAGTTGCTCACGACTGGACGGTCGACCGACGACCAGGCGGCGAACACGGCGGCGATCAGGAGCCCGACCGGGGTCGCGATCACGAACCCCGCGTTTCGCCCCTCCAGCAGGACGCCGGGCGTCGCGAGTGCGTGCAGGCCGAGGAAGCCGGCGCTCGAGAGGAAGGCCATCGAGACGAGGAAGAGCCGTGGGTCGGCCCGTCGCGACGCCGCCTCGCTTGTGAGCGCGCCGAGCGCGACGCTGACGAGCGAGACCGAGAGGACGAGCCAGAAGTGAGCCGGATGGTGCTCCCACTCGACGTCCGCGTCGGGCGCGACGAGAAGGAGCGCGAGGCCTCCGAGCGGGAGCACGAAGAGGAGCGGCCAGACGAACACCGTGCGAGGAGACGATACTCCGGCGTCGAAACGCGAGCCGTGAGCCGCCAGCTCTGGCCCGTCGCCCTCGTGGTCTCCGCCGCGCTCGCGGACACCGCCGGCAGTTCCTCGCTCGCCTTCTACCTGCTCCTGGCGGCGATTCCGGTCATCGTCGCCGCCACCCTCGCGTCGTACGGCGACCTCGTGGCCGGCGAGGGCGGGAGCCCCGGCCGCACGGCGCTCTGGACGGTCGCGCTCGCCGTCGTCGTCGCGACGGTTGCGCTGCCGACCCTCGGCACCGCCGCTCTCATGACCGCGCTCGTGCTGGTCGGCATCCAGGGCGTGGCCGCGCTATCCGCCGACCCGCGCAGCCCGACGAGCTAGCTCAGAACGGGAGCTGAGACGCGGCCTTCTCGGCCACGTCGATCAGCGGCTGCACGACGAAGAAGGACGCGACCGTCACGACCATGCAGGCGACGACCGACGCCGACAGCAGCGCCTCCCTCGGCGGCGAGCCGCCCGCCGGCGCGAGCTGGAGCTCGGTCGGCATCCGCATGTACATCGCGCGGATGACCGCGAGGTAGTAGTAGAGCGAGATCGCGGTCGCGATTACCCCGGCGACGACGAGCCACCACCACCCGCTCTCGTACGCGGCCGCGAAGACGTAGAACTTGCCCACGAAGCCGCCCGTCAGCGGCAGCCCGGCGAACGCGAGCATGAAGACCCACATCGAGACGCCAAGCGTCGGCCGCTCCCACCCCATGCCGCCGACGTTGTCGATCGTGACCGGCTCCCCCAGCTCCCGCTCTCGGGCGGCGATCACGGCGAAAGCGCCCAGGGACGCGGCCGAGTACGGGATCAGGTAGTAGAGGAGCGCACGCCCGCCGAGCTCGTTGTTCGCGGCGACAGCGATCAGCATGAAGCCGGCGTGCGAGACCGAGGAGTACGCCAGCATCCGCTTCAGGTTTCGCTGGACGAGGGCGGCGATGTTGCCCCAGGCGAGCGAGACGCATGCGATCACGGCCACGGCGATCGTCCAGAGGTCGTCCTCGGCCGGAAACGCCGTGACGAGGAGTCGCATGGCCAGGACGAGCGCGACGGCCTTCGTCGCCGCCGACATGAACGCGGTCACCGGCGTCGGCGCGCCCTCGTAGACGTCCGGCGTCCACATGTGGAACGGCGCCGCGGAGGCCTTGAAGCCGAGCCCCGCGATCACCATCGCGAGCCCCGCCAGCACGAGGCCGTCGTTCACCAGTCCCTGCTCCTCGATAGCGGCTGCGATCGCGCCGAACTCCAGCTCCCCGGTCGCGCCGTACACGAGCGCGGAGCCGAACAGCAGCACCGCGGAGCCGAAGCTTCCGACGATGAGGTACTTCAGCCCCGCCTCCAGCGACGCCACCCGGTCGATCTCGATCGCGCAGAGGATGTAGAGGCAGATCGAGAACCACTCGAGGCCGAGGAAGAGCGTCATCAGGTTCGTGGCCTGGACGAGGAAGACCATGCCGCCGCCGCAGGCCGCGAGGAGGGCGAAGTACTCGCCCACGTGCTCGCGGCGCGTCCGCTGGCCGTACGAGATCCCGACGGCGAGGAACCCTGCGCCGGCCACCACTAGCTGAGCCAGCGCTCCGAACCGGTCGCGGCGGATCGCGTCGGCGACCTCGTAGGTCGCCTCGGGGCTCTTCCAGTAGAGGAGCCCGGCCGCGACGCCGGCGCCCAGGAAGCCCAGGGCGCAGACGACCGCGCCGAAGACGCGGACGGCGCCCCGAGGGACGAGTACGGCGCCGAGGAGCGCCAGTGCGGCTGCCGCGAGCAGCGCCAGCGAGGGCGAGAGCGCGAACCAGTCGACGACCGGCTTGTCCATCAGAGGCTCCAACATGATGTGCTTCGTCGGCGGGGCGCGCTGGGGGGTGCGAGCCAAGGACGCAGGGAGCCCGCGTATCGAGTAGATACGGGGGCGACTGAGGACGCCGGATCGCGGCGTCCAGCGCGGTCCGACGGCTCAAGGCTCATCGTGTTGGCGCCTCTCAAAACGAGAGGTGCTCCGTGATCGCAGCCGGCCAGGCCGAGAGGACGAGCAGGCAGCCGACGAGCGGGACGATGACCGCGAGCTCGGCCGGGCGGAGGTCGAGCGCCTCCTCCGGCACCGCGGGCCCGACGTCCTGGTGCAGCACTGCGGAGATGAGCCGCAGCATGTACATCGCCGCGAGGACGATCGCGAAGGCTCCGGCCGCGGCCCAGCCCCAGCCGTCGTCGAAGATCCCGGCCAGGATCAGGAACTCGCCCGCGAACGCGCTCGACCCCGGCACCGCGAGCGCGATGATCCCGGTCGCCATCAGCACGGTCGCGAGGGCGGGCCGGCCGCGCGCCATTCCGCCGAGCCGGGCGAGCTCACCCGTCGAAGTCCTGCGCTCCACCGCGCCGGCGAGCAGGAAGAGTGTGGCCGAGACGAGCCCGTGGTTGACCATGTGGAGCACTGCGCCGCTCGAGCCGAGATCGTCGAGCGCGAAGATCCCGATTGTGATCAGGCTCATCTGCGCGAGGCTCGAGTACGCGATCACGCCGCGGACGTCGGGCGCCCGGAAGGCGACGTACGAGCCGTAGATCAGGCCCGCGGTCGCCAGTCCGAGGACGAGGGGCTGGAGGTCGTCGGCGGGCCCCGGGAACAGGGGGACCGCGATCGCGAGGAACCCGAACCCGGCCGCCTTCGAGACGACTCCCGACAAGACCGCGGAGACCTCGGCCGACGACTCGCGATAGGCGTCGGGCAGCCAGCCGTGGAGCGGGAAGAGCGGGGCCTTCACCGCGAACGCGATCACGAAGCCGAGGAAGATCCAGTGGTTCCCGCTCGTCCCTCCCTCGGCGATGTCGAACGACCCTCGCTCGAGGCCGTAGGCGACGATCGCCGCCAGCATCAGCAGCGACCCGGCCATCGTGTAGATGACGAACTTGATCGTGGCGCCGAGCCGGCCGGGCCCGCCCCAGACGCCGACGAGCACGTAGAGCGGGATCAGCATCGCCTCGAAGAAGACGTAGAAGACGAGCAGGTCCTGCGACGAGAACACGCCGACGACGGCGCCCGTGAGGAACAGCATCAGGCCGAAGTAGGCGTGCGGCTTCTCGCGGCCGGTCCAGTATGCGTAGGCGATCGCCGCCGCCATCACGACGACGCCCATCCCGACCAGCCAGAGCGACCAGCCGTAGAGACCGACGTGGTACGAGACGCCGAGGTCGCCGAACCACTCCTCCCGCTGCTCGAGCTCCAGGCCGCCGTCGAAGTCGAACCGCGTGACCGCGTTGATCCAGATCCCGACCTCGACGAGCGCCGCGAGCAGCGCGAGCGACCCGGCTACCTGGTTCGTCCACGGAAGCAGCCAGATGAAGAGCGCGGCCGCGACCGGGAAGACGATCAGCGCGGTCGTCAGCCACTCGTTCACGGGCGGTCACCTTCTGGGCAGGCCGCGGTTCCCGACGGTGAAAAGCCCGCGTCGCAAGGACGCAGGGAGCGTTCGTAGCCGTAGGCTACGGGCGCGACTGAGGACGCGGCGAGGCGGCGCTTTGCAGCCACTCGGGGGCCCCGGACTGTCCAGAAGGGGGTCGCCTTCATTATCCGCGCACCGCCAGGAAGACGAGGGCGAGGACCGCAGCGCCGGCGCCGAGCGCGAGGACGTAGGTCCGCGTGAGCCCGCTCTGCACCTCACCGGTGCGGCCGGAGAGGAAGCGCGCGCCGAACGAGAGCCCCTGAATCGACCCGGCGATCAGCGGCCGCTCCACCCAGCGGTAGAACCCGTTCGCGATCCAGACCGCGGGCCGGTAGAAGGCCAGGTCGTAGGCCTCGTCCCAGTGGAACTTCCGCTCGAGCACGCGCTGGAGCGCCGGCAGGTCCGGCACGCTGATCTTCCCGGCCGCGTACATCGCCCAGGCGAGGTAGATCCCGGCCACGGCGAGCGCCACGGCGAGCACGCTGGTGAGGAGATCCTGGAGCCCGCTCGGCTCGACGTGTGGCTCCGCGACCGGCTCGAGGAACGTCGTGAGCGGATGCCAAAGCCCGGCGATCTGGATCCAGCCGCCGACGACGGCGAGGAAGGCGAGGACTCCGACCGTCCAGGCCATCCACACGTTCGGCTCGGTCGCCTTCGGCGCGTGGAAATGCTCGCGGGCGAACGGCGACGGCTCGCCCCAGAAGACCATGAAGATCATCCGGAACGTGTAGAGCGCCGTCAGGAACGCGCCGGCCAGACCGACGGCCCACAGGATCTGGCCGTAGAGCCCGGCGTCGAGCGCCGCGGCGAGGATCGAGTCCTTGGAGAAGAACCCGGAAAGCGGCGGGATCCCGGCGAGGGCCAGCGCGCCGATCAGCGTGACGGCGTAGGTCTTCGGCAGCCGCTTCCGCAGGCCCCCCATCCGCCGCATGTCCTGCTCGGCGACTAGGGCGTGGATGACGATGCCCGCGGCGAGGAAGAGCAGCGCCTTGAAGAAGGCGTGCGTCATCAGATGGAACATCGCGGGGCCGTACGACGTGATCCCGGCCGCAAGGAACATGTAGCCGATCTGCGACATCGTCGAGTAGGCGATGACGCGTTTGATGTCGGTCTGGACGAGCGCGATCAGCCCGGCCATGAGCAGCGTCACCGCGCCGATTCCGGCGGCGAGATCCTGGACGGATGCCGCCTCCTCGAAGATCGGGTTGAGCCGGACGAGCATGTAGACGCCGGCAGTCACCATCGTCGCGGCGTGGATGAGCGCGCTGACCGGCGTCGGGCCTTCCATCGCGTCCGGGAGCCAGGTGTGGAGCGGCACCTGCGCCGACTTCGCGACGGCGCCGCCGAGCAGCCCGAGCGCGATCAGCGTCATCGCCCAGTCGCCGCCCGCCTCGCCGACACGTTGGAAGACGGCGCCGTACTCGAGCGTGCCGACGCGCTGGATCAGCACGAAGAGCGCGAGCGCCATCGTCGCGTCGCCGAAGGCGTTCATGATGAACGCCTTCTTCGCGGCGGCGATTGCGGCCGGCCGGTGCTGGTCGTAGCCGATCAGGAAGTACGAGCACAGCCCGACGAGCCCCCAGCCTGCGAGCAGGAGCAGCAGGTCGCCCGCCTGGACGAGCAGGAGCATCGAGAAGACGAAGAGCGACATGTACGCGAAGAAGCGGCGCTCCTCGTCGGAGCCGTCCATGTACCCGATCGAGTAGGCGACGATCAGGAAGCCGACGCCAGAGACGATCAGCATCATCAGCGCCGAAAGCGGGTCGAGGAGGATGGTGAGGCCGACTTCGAAGTCGCCCGCCGTCAGCCACGTCCAGAGCGTCGACGTATGCGATCGCTCCTCCGGCGGGTCGCCGAGGAGCCCGAAGAACGCCGACAGTGCGGCGACGAACGAGACGAGGACGGAGAGCGTGGCGACGTAACCGGTCGCCTTCCGCGGGACCCGTGTCCCGAGCAGCGTGATCAGCACAGCGGCCGCGAGCGGGGACAGGAGACAGATCCAGGCGGCGGTGATCACGTCAGCCGCGCAGCGTCGTGAGCTTGTCGACGTCGAGTGCCACGTCGCTGCGATGCAGGGCCACGATCAGCCCGAGGCCGACGACGACCTCGGAGGCGGCCACGGCCATCACGGCGAGCGCGAAGACCTGCCCGTCGGTCTGCCCGAGATGCCGCGCGAAGCCGATCAGCGCCAGGTTCGCCGAGTTCAGCATGATCTCGAGCGAGAGCAGGACGATCAGCGGGCTGCGCCGGAGCAGCACGCCCATCGAGCCGATCGTGAAGAGGAACGCCGAGAGGACGATGTACCAGCTGACGTCCGGGCCCATCAACGCGCGGCAGCCCTCTTCCGAGCTTCGCTGCCGAGGATCACGCCTCCGACGGCAGCGACGAGCAGGACGATCGAGGTGATCTCGAAGGCGAGGAGATGGTCGGTGAGGAACACCTGGCCGATGTCGGCCGGCCCGCCGAAGACGGCCTCGATCTCCGCCGCGTCGGAGAGTCGGCCGCCTGCGCTCAAGCCCACCGCGACGACGACGTCCACGAGGATCGCGCCGGCGGCGACGACGGCAGCGAACGCCATCCAGCTCGGCCCGCCGGCGAACGGGGCGTCGGCGTCGCGCCCGATGTAGGCGATCACGAAGAGGAACATCACCATGACGGCGCCCGCGTAGACGAGCACCTGCGCGGCGGCGAGGAACTCGGCGGAGAGGAGCAGGTAGAGGACGGCGAGCGAGGCCAGGTTCCCGATCAGCGCGATCGCCGAGTAGAACGCGTTCGAGAACGAGATCACGGCGACACCCGAGCCGAGACAGCCGATGGCTGCGACGAACCAGACCAGCCAGACGAGGGCGTCGCCCACTAGGAATCGGCCTTGTAGGCGGGGATCGGCGTGTCGTAGAGGTCGCGGTCGGCCACGGGCATCCGCTTCACAGGCGGCGCGAGCAGCATGTCCTTCGTGTAGATCAGGTCGTCGCGCGAGTACTCGGAGATCTCGTACTCCGCCTCGAGTGTGATCGCGTCGAACGGGCAGGCGAGCTCGCAGTAGCCGCAGAAGATGCAGCGGCTGAGGTTGATCTCGTAGATCCGGGCGTAGCGCTCGCCGGCGGAGACCCGGTCCGTCGGCGTGTTCTCCTCGGCCACGACGCGGATGCAGTCTGCGGGGCAGGCAGCTGCACAGAGGGAGCAGCCGACGCACTTCTCCAGCCCGTTCTCGTGCTTCCACAGGCGGTGACGGCCGCGGAACCTCGGGTAGACCGGCCGCTTGTACTCGGGGTACTGCTGCGTGATCGGCTTCTTGAAGATGTGCTTCAAGGTGACCCCGAAGCCCTTGATCGAGTCGAAGGGCTGCGGGCTCACGCCACCGGCCGCCTTCCGCTCCCGCCCGGCGCAGCCGCAGAAGCATCGGTGCGGTCGTCCGGGCCGAGCCCGGACGACCTTGGCTGAAGGCTGACGACGCTGGCGGCACGGGGCCTTCCGGGCCCGTGCTGTGTCGCACTGTGCCCTCCGGCCCCGCACCCCCAGCGCCGCCCCGGTGACGTGAGCAAGCTCACAGGGCCCCCACCAGCGCGGCGGTCACGACCGCGTTCACCGTCGCCACCGGGAGGAGCACCTTCCACCCGAACGCCATCAGCTGGTCGTACCGGAGCCGCGGCAGCGTCGTTCGCATCCAGATGAAGACGAAGAGGACGAGGGCGAGCTTGAGGACGAACCAGAGGGGGCCGAGCGCGTCGGAGTTCCACGGGCCCAGCCAGCCGCCGAGGAAGAGCGTCACGCAGAGACCTGAGAGCACGATCATGTTGATGTACTCCGCCATCTGGAAGAGGCCGAAGCGCATGCCGCTGTACTCGGTGTGGTAGCCGGCGACGAGCTCCTGCTCGGCCTCGGGAAGGTCGAACGGCGCGCGGTTCGTCTCTGCGACGCCCGCGACGAAGAAGGTCAGCAGCCCGACGAACTGCGGGACTGCGTACCACCAGTCGTTCTCCTGGGCGTGGACGATGTCCACGAGCGACAGGGAGCCGGCCATGATGATCACGCCCAGAACCGACAGGGCCAGCGAGACCTCGTAGGAGACGAGCTGCGCGCAGGTCCGCATGGAGCCGAGCAGCGAGTACTTCGAGTCGGACGCCCAGCCGCCGATGATGAACCCGTAGACGCCGACCGAACCGAGCGCGAAGAGCAGGATCAGCCCGATCGGCACGTCGACGATCTGGCCCGTGATGTCGTAGCCGGCGAGCTCCCAGCCGGCGCCGAAGGGGATGACTGCGAAGGCTGCCAGCGCGGTGAAGGTGGAGACGACCGGCGCCGTGATGTAGAGCCTCTCGACCGCGCTACCCGGGTAGAACGCCTCCTTGCGGATCAGCTTGACGAGGTCGGCGATCGGCTGGAGGAGGCCGAACGGCCCGGCGCGGTTCGGGCCGTAACGGAGCTGCATCCGCCCGATGACCTTGCGCTCGACCCAGGTCATGTAGGCGAAGACGCCGAGGACCAGGTTGATGATCACGAGGGCCTTGATGGCGCTGACCCACCAGGGCTCGCTCATGCGCTCACTTCGACGCGGCCTTCGAGGCC
>DASZEE010000039.1:0-2199 GCA_035941215.1 Gaiellaceae bacterium | reverse complement strand
CCTTTGACGCTCACGCCCCCCGCGGTCGAGCCGCCGGCTCAGCCCGCGGTGGCCCCGCCGGTGGAGGCGCAGACCGCGCCCATCCCGGTGTCCGACATGCGGGAGGTGCCGCTCGGCACGCTGATCTTCCGCGAAGGCTTGCTCACCGAGGAGCAGCTCGAGGAGGCGCTGCAGGACGGCATGCAGCGCGGCAAGCGCCTCGGAGAGGTGCTGCTCGAGCGCGGGCTCGTCTCCGAGAACGACCTCGGCCGGCTGCTGGCCGGCCAGAAGGGCCTCCAGTTCGTCCAGCTCGACGCGGCCACGGTCGACCCGGCGGCGGTTCGGCTGCTGTCGGTGGAGAAGGCGCGGCTGCACAGCGTCCTTCCGATCGGCTTTCACGAGGGCCTGCCGGTCGTCGCGGTCGTCGATCCCTCCAACGAGCTCGTCCTGGAAAACGTGCGGCGCGCACTCAACTGCGAGCCGCGCCTCGTCGTCGCCGGCCGCGAGGCGCTTCACCGCCAGATCGAGCTCGCATACGCGGCTTCGGTGGCCCCTGCGGCGCCGGTCGTCGCCGAGCCTCCGCCTGTTCCCTCGACCGCCGTCGCCGAGCACGTCGTCTCGGTGGTGAGCCAGCCTGTCCCTCCGGTCGTCTCCGAGCCGGTGGCACCGGTCGTCGAGCCCCTTGCTCCGCCCGCCCCGGTCGTCCAGCCCCAGCCGGTGAGCGGCGAGGGCATCTGGCTCGGGACTCCCGAACCGGTCGTGCCCGAAGCGCCGGCGGCGGAGCCCGAGCCTGTCTTCCAGCCGGAGCCAGTCTTCCAGCCGGAACCAGTCTTCCAGCCCGAGCCTGTGTTCCAGCCCGAGCCCACCGTGGCTAGCGAGCCCGTTCAGCCGGCCGAGACGCCGGTTGCCCCTCCGCCGGTGCCCGAGCCCGTCGCGATCTCGTACACGCCGGTCGAGCCGGTCGAGCCCGTCGTGGCCCCTGAGCCGCCGGCGGCGCCGGAGCCGGTCATCGAGCCCGAGCCCGTCTTCACGCCTGAGCCCGTCGCGGAGGTACCCGCCGTTGAGGAGCCCGCGGCAGAGCCGCAGACCGAGACCTGGTACGTCGTCCTCCGTCTCGCCGACGGCGAGCGCATCGACGTCGGCGCCTTCGGTTCGAGCGATGACGCGACCGCGCACGCGCGGGGTGTCGTCGAGCAGATCTCGGCGCAGAGCGGCTGGCCGTTCTTCGAGGGTAGGTTCCTGAGGCCCGAGGCGATCGTGTCGGTCGACCTCGTGGCGCCGGAAGGCCGCTGGCTCGGCTCAGCGGCACGCCGCCAGGCTTGGCTCGCTGATCAGCAGAGCTGATCCTCGCCTTTCACCCAGTCTGAACTAAGGAGGTTTGGCGCTAAAAGCCAAACCGGAGGGCTGGCCGACCGGGCTTGGCCATGACACCGGTGGCTGCCGCGCGAGACTATTGCGGAGCTTCGGCTTTGGGCCGAGTAACGAGCAACAGCAACGCGGATCCGACCAGCCAGACCAAGGCCAGCACGCCGACCCCAATCAGGGGGTCCTCTTCAGCCTCCAGCCGCTCCAGGATCGCCTCGCACTCGTCGGGCGGGATGAACCCCTCTTCGCGGCACTCCTGAACGTCCGCCGCGCTCACGCCCTCGTTGAGCGCGGCGTTGGCGAAAACCCAGAAAGCTGCGGCACCTGCCGTCCAAATCAGGAGTACCCATGCGGTTGTCCACCAGCCGCGCGGCATGCCCCTTGGAGGATCGCAGGAACACGCCCGTCTTTCCGCTGAACCCTCCTAGCACCGAGCGGGCGGGCTAAGACTCGCCCGCTCGCCGTTAGCCGGCTTGATCCGGGAGGAGCTCTCGGGCGCGCTCGAGATCGTCCTCGGCGACGAGAATCTCCCTCCAGCCGCCGAACGTCTGCCCCCCAAAGATCCCGGCCGCCGAGACGTCGGTATCCCGGTAGTGGCAGTCGATGCCCTCGCTGCGGAGGAGGCCGCAGAGTGCTTCGGCCGCTCCCTCGTCCGGCACCACGGTCAACCGAATTGCTTGTCCCACACGTCCATCTTCACACCTGAGCGCGGACGGCACGCCGCAAGACGCCGAGCGGCGAATTGTTTCATTCTGGACACAAACCGCCCTTGACACTCCGTGGTGTCTGACACCGTGGGCAGACACCGTGGGCAGTGAATGGGCTAACTGTCGCCGCGGAACGGGCTTTGCCCGT
>DASZEE010000038.1:0-6555 GCA_035941215.1 Gaiellaceae bacterium | reverse complement strand
ACGAGGTCTCGGTCGTGGACGACCAGCGCGGCTCGCCGACGTACGTCGGGCATCTCGCGGAGGCGACGCGGAAGCTGCTGGACCGCCCGTACGGCGTCTACCACTTGGCGGCGGAGGGCGATTGCACCTGGGCCGACTTTGGCGAGGCGATCTTCGAGGAAGCCGGCCTGGACTGCCGCGTGAACCGGATCACGGCGGCGGAGTACGGCCTGCCGGCGCCGCGGCCCGCCTACTCGGTGCTGCGAAGCGAAAAGGACGCGCCGACGCTTCCCGACTGGCGCGAGGGCCTACGCGCCTGCCTCGCCCGGCTACGTCCCTAGCGCCAGGCGGTCTCCTCGACCGGCGCGCGGTCGCGGAGCGGCTCCCACCAGTCGCGCTTGGCCGCGTACCACTCGACCGTCTCGCGGAGGCCGTCCTCCCAGCCGATCTCCGGCTCCCAGCCGAGCTCCCGGCGGAGCTTCGACGAGTCCAGGAGGTAGCGGCGGTCGTGGCCCGGGCGGTCCGGGACGATCGTCTTCAGCGACTCGGGCTTGCCGGTGTGCTTCAGGACGAGGTCGGCGATCTCCTCGATCGACGCCTCGATGCCGGAGCCGACGTTGTAGGTCTCTCCGACCTTGTCGGAGGCCAGCACAAGCTCGATCGCGCGGCAGTGGTCGCGCACGTGGAGCCACTCGCGCTTGTTCTGGGTCGACGCGTACATCGGCAGCGGCTTGTCGTCGAGCGCGTTGGTGACGAAGAGCGGGATCACCTTCTCGGGAAACTGGAACGGCCCGTAGTTGTTCGAGCAGTTCGTGATCGAGATCGGCAGGCCGTAGGTCTCGTGGTAGGCGCGCACGGCGTGGTCGGCGCCGGCCTTCGACGCGTTGTACGGCGTGCGCGGCTCGTACGGCGAGTCCTCGGTGAAGACCTCGTCAGTGTCGAGCGCGAGGTCGCCGTAGACCTCGCAGGTCGAGACGTGGTGGAAGCGCTTGACGGTTCCCGCCTGTCGGGCGGCGTCGAGCAGCGTCTGCGTCCCGATCACGTTGGTGCGGAAGAAGCGGCCCGGGTCGACGACGGCGAGGCTGTTGTGCGACTCGGCGGCGAAGTTGACGACGACCTCGGCGCCGTGATCCTCGAAGAGCCGGCGGCCGAGATCGGGATCGGCGATGTCGCCTTCGACGAACGTGACCCGGTCCTCCACGTCCTCGAGGTTCGCGCGATTTCCCGCGTAGGTGAGGAGGTCGAGCGCGATCACCTCGTCCTCCGGATGCCGGTCGAGCCAGTAGTGGACGAAGTTCGAGCCGATGAACCCGGCCGCGCCGGTCACGAGGATCCGCATGAGCCGAAGCTTAGGCGGTCACAGATCGGCGGCAACTGACCGTCCGGTCAGGAGCAGCGAGCGCGCGCCTCGCGGATCTCGCGCCGGCTGCCTTGGATCGCCTCGGAGCGATCGAGGTGTGGAAGCGCCTCGTCGCAGCGATCCTGCTCGACGAGCGCGCGGCCGAGGTTGTAGTTCGCGTACGCCTCGTAGAGCTCGCCGGACCCCTCCAGCTTGGCGAGCGCCTGGCGGGAGACCGCCTCCGCCTCGGCCCACCGACCCTGGCCCAGGAGCGCCGTCGCCTGGTCGGTCAGCTCCTCCCCGCTCGAGTCGGACGGTGCGGTCGTCGCCGTGGTCGCCTGGCTCGTGGTCGGCTCGCTCGTCGTCGCTGGAGCCGTCGTCACCGTTTCGCGAACCGTCGTCGGCTGCCCCTCCGCCGTCGTCACCTGCGTCCGCACGACGGTGCGCGTCTGCGGCTCCTCCTCCCCGCCGAGAATTCCCGCTGCGCCGAGCCCGGCGCCGAGGGCGAGAAGCCCCAGGAGCGCCGCGGCAACCCACACCCACGGACTCGGTCGCGACGCGGTCGGAGCCGCGGGCGCGTACCGCTCCTCCTCGACGGCCCCGAGCATCCTCGTCGTGCCGGCCGCGTGCGAGAGTGCCTCGCGCAGCGCCGCGACGAAGTCGGCAGAGCTCTCAAATCGCTGGTCTGGATCCTTTGCAAGCGCGCGGCGCAGCACCGGGTCGAGCTCGGGAGGCACGTCGCCGTGCTGGCTCGGGTACGGGATCGGCGCGTGGACGTGCGCGGCCGCCTCTGCCGTCGCCGAGTCGGATGCGAACGGCCGCTCGCCCGTCAGGAGCTCGTAGGCGACGACGCCAAGCGCGTACCGGTCGCTGGCCGGTGTGGCCCGTTCGCCCTTCGCCTGCTCGGGGGAGAGGTACCCGGCGGTGCCGAGCACCGTGCCGGTCATCGTCATCGAGTCGAGCCCGACAGCGCTGGCGACGCCGAAGTCGGCGACCGACACTTCGTCGCGGGCGTTCAGGAGCAGGTTTCCGGGCTTCACGTCTCGGTGGACGACGCCGGCGGCATGCGCCGCGTCGAGCGCGCGCGCCGCCTGATCGAGCCACCGAAGGACGTCGGCCGGATCCTGCGCGCCGCCCGCTTTCAGCCGCTCGTCGAGCGTGCCGCCCTCGAGGAGCTCCATGACGATGTACGGATGGCCGTCGGACTCGCCGACGTCGAAGATCGTGACGGTGTTGGGCGAGCCCGAGAGCCGGGCGGCGGCAAGAGCCTCACGCTTGAAGCGCTCCCGTACGGATTCGTCGTCGGCGTAGCGGTCGGCCAGCACCTTGATCGCCACGGTGCGCCCCAGCTCCGTGTCCGTCGCGCGGTACACGTCGCCCATGCCGCCGCGCGCCAGGTGCTGCGGATCGCGGTACCTCGCGGGAAGGAGTGACTGACGATCGGTCACGGGGAGGTGGTTTCCGCAGGAACCGAGCCAGAAACGCGTCTGTTAGGAAACGGTTCGAGGGACGGTCGCCGACGGAAGGATGCGCTAGCCTCAGACAGGTTCCTGCGGAATCTCGGGTCACCTATATGCGTATGCCTCGCGGCCTCGTCCCGACAGCTGGCGTTCTCGTTGCGCTCCTCGCGACAGGCCTCGGCGTGGCCGGAAGCAAGCGCGCGGCGCAGGGCGAAGCGGCCGCGCAGCCAGGCGCGCCGGTCTTCCTGATCAGCGGTCGCGGGTGGGGCCACGGCGTCGGGATGAGCCAGTGGGGCGCGAACGGCTTCGCACGGAGGGGACACGACTATCGCCGCATCCTCGCTCATTACTACCGCGGGACGACGATCGGCAAGGCGCCGGTCGCCAAGGTGCGCGTCCTGCTTGCCGGCAGCAAGCCGACCCTGACGATCTCGTCGGAGGCGCCGTACCGCGTTCGCGATGCGTCCGGGCGCACGAGGACCGTCGTCGGGAAGCAGGTTGTCGGCCCGGGCCTGAAGGTGAAGGTCAAGGGTGTGAAGAAGCGCGCCGCGCTGACGGCCCCGCTGGTGTTCCGCCCCGGCGACGAACCGCTCCACCTCGGCCGCCGCTACCGCGGGACGATCCAGGTGGACAAGGTGGGCCAGCGTCTCCGTGCGATCAACGTCGTCGGGCTCGAGCAGTACCTCTACGGCGTCGTCCCGGCGGAGGTCCCGGACGATTGGGCGCCGGAAGTCCTGAAGGCCCAAGCCGTGGCCGCGCGCTCATATGCGCTGGCCACGCGGAAGACGAGCGGCGCGTTCGATCTCTTCCCCGATGTTCGCAGCCAGGTCTACCGCGGCGTCGATGAGGAGGAGGACTCGACGAACGCCGCTGTCGACGAGACCGCCGGCGAGGTGCTCGTGCACGGGAGCCGGCTCGTGATCGCGTACTTCCACTCGACGTCGGGCGGCCGGACGGCGTCCGTCGAGGACGTCTGGGTCGGATCGAGGCGCACGCCGTACCTCACCGGTGTCGACGATCCCTACGACTCGATCTCGCCACACCACACCTGGGGTCCCGTGGTCATTCCGGCTGCTCGCCTGCAGCGCGTGCTCAAGGTGACCGGTCGCCTGCTGGATGTACGGACGACGACGAACGCGTCGGCCCGTGCGGACAGTGTCGTCGGGGTAGGGGTGGGCGGCGACGTCTCGGCGAAGGCCGGTGACGTGCGCCGCGAGCTCGGGCTTCGCTCGACTTGGTTCCGCGTCGGGGTGCTCGCACTTCCGCAGCCCGCGAAGCCTCATGTCTTCGGCGGCACCACGCGCCTGACCGGAACGGGACGAGGAGCCGTGGGCTTCCGGCTGGAGCACCTCGGGCCGGAGGGTTGGCGTTCCGTGGCGACGCCGAAGCCCGCGGGCGACGGCACGTTCTCCGTCGCCGTGCGGCCGACGACGACCGCGCAGTATCGGCTGAGCCTCGGCGCTGCCCGAACCGGCGTGATCCGCCTGGGCGTCGCGCCGCAGATCCGCCTCAGTCCCGTGACGGACCCGATGGCGCTTCGCGGCACCATGCGGCCGGCGATCATCGGAGCAGCCGTCGAGATCCAGCGGCTGAGCGGCAGAGCCTGGGGCACCGTCGGTCGGGCGACGGTCGCCGAGGGCGGCAACTTCAGCGCAGCGATCCACGTTCCGCCCGGGAGCTACCGCGCGCGCATCGCCCGGCCCGGCCGCGGCCTCGTGGCCGGAACGAGTCAGACTTTGGTGGTGACGGGATGAGACGCCTCCTCGTAGTCGCCGCGCTTGCCCTTGCGGTTCCAGGTGCCGCCGATGCCGCGCGCTTCGCCGTCGGCATCGCGCCGGGCGCCGACCGCGCAGCTGTGGCTCGGGCGGTCGAGGTGCGCACCAACGGCTCGGTCGAGCCGCTGGCTCCCTTCGCGGTCGTGCTCGAGGCGGCCAGCGCCGAAGGGGTCGCGGAGCTCGCAGGCGTCGCCTACGTCGAGCGGCTTGGCTCCAGGGGCCGCGCGCTCTCCTTCCTTCCGACCGATCCGATGGCAACTCGTCAGTGGCATCTCGGAGCCGTGCAGGCGTTCGATGCCTGGCTCCAGCGTCCGACGCTCCCTGCGATGCGCGTCGCCGTGATCGACTCGGGCATCGACGGCGGGCACCCCGAGTTCGCCGGCCGGATCTTCGCGGCTCGGAGCTTCGTGGGCGGATCGCCACGCGGCGACCAGCACGGCCACGGAACGTTCGTCGCCGGGCTGATTGCTGCGTCGCTCAACAACGGGGAGGGCATCGCGGGCATGGCGTTCCCCGCGCAGCTGCTGATCGCCAAGGTCGTCCGGCGAGACGGAGTCGTCCCACTGGAGGCGGAGGCGCGGGCGATTCGCTGGGCGGTCGACCGCGGGGCGCAAGTGATCAACCTCAGCCTCGGCGGGATCAGACATCCGCTCGATCCCACCCGAGATAGCTTCTCGCCGCTCGAGGCCAGCGCCGTCGAATACGCCGTCCGGAGGGGCGTCATCGTCGTCGCGGCCGTGGGCAACGGCGACCATGCGCCGGAACAGCCGTGGCGGTACGCCAGCTATCCGGCGGCGCTCCCGCACGTTCTCGGCGTGAGCGCGGTCGCGCGTGACGGATCGGTGCCCGCGTTCTCCAACCGCGACCCGATCTTCAACGACATCGCAGCGCCCGGCGACGAGCTCTACTCGACGCTGCCGCGAAGCGTGACGGCCCAACGGCCTACGTGCGAGCCGCAGGGATACTCCGATTGCGGCCCACAGGAGTACCGGCGGCCTCAGGGGACGTCATTCGCAGCCGCGATCGCCTCGGCGGGAGCGGTGCTCGTTCGGGCGTCATGGCCGGCGATTCAGCCGCAGCAGGTCGTGGGGCTGATCGAGCGGAGCGCAACGGATTGGACTGCTGCCACAGGCTGCCGGCGCTGTGTGGAGGGCCGCGACCCGGTGTCGGGCTGGGGCCGGCTCAACATCGCCGCCGCGGTCAACTGGCCCGGCAGGCTGCCGGTCCGCGATCGCTCTGAGCCCAACGACGACGCCGGGAGTCGAGCGTTTCGCATCCGCCGCAATCCCGTCGGGGTCCGGGGCGCATCGCTCGACTACTGGAATGACCAGAACGACGTCTACGCGGTCCGACTCCGCCGTGGAGGACGGTTGGCGGTCACGCTGACCGGACAGGCCGGCGCGAACATCGACCTGTTCGTCTGGAGGCCGGGAACGAGGCGTGTGTCGAGGCGAACGTCGAGCATGGTCGCGAGCTCGACCAGACCGGCCACCGCGAAATTCGACTTCGTTCGCCATCGGGCGACGAGGGCGGGGATCTACTACATCCAGGTCAGCATGACCGAGCCCGGCGCGGGCCCGTACGTCCTTCGCATCGTCCGCCGCTAGGCGTCCAGCAGCTCGTCCTCGGGGACTTCCCGGATCTGCCGGGCCGGGTTGCCGACGACCACTGCCCGCGGCAGCACGTCCTTCGTGACGACGGCCCCGGCGCCGACGAACGCCTCCTCCCCGACCTCGATCCCCGGCAGGAGCACCGCCGCACCGCCGACCCGCGCGCCGCGGCGGATCGTCGGGCCCTTGCGGAGCGCGTGCCGCTGCTCGGTGCGACCCATGAAGTTGTCGTTGGTGGTGACGACGCAGGGCGCGATGAAGACGTCCTCCTCCAGCGTCGAGTACGCGGTCACGTAGGCGTCCGCCTGGATCTTCGTCCGCGAACCGATGGTGGTGTCGTTCTCGACCAGCGAGCCGCGCCCGACGACGACGTCTTCGCCGAGCTCGCAGCG
>DASZEE010000037.1:0-20911 GCA_035941215.1 Gaiellaceae bacterium | reverse complement strand
GACGGAGGCGGAGCCCGAGGCTGCGCCTGAGGCGCCGGGCGGGGCCCCCGAGCACGCACCGGGCCGGTTCGACGTTCCGGCTGGCTACCAGGTGATGACCGGGTCGGTCGACGGCGAGGGCCGGGCCGTCGGCGTCGTGGTCGCCAAGTTCAACGGCGAGATCACGAGCCGACTGCTCGAGCGCGCGCTCGACGAGCTGGAGACGGCCGGCGTCGCGCGTGAGTCGGTGACGATCGTGCCGGTCCCGGGTGCGTTCGAACTGCCCCTCGCGGCGATGGCGCTCGCGAAGACCCGCAAGTACGCCTGCGTCGTCGCGCTCGGCTGCGTCGTGCGCGGAGAGACGCCGCACTTCGACTTCGTCGCCGGCGAGGCCGCGAGCGGTCTCCAGCTGGCGGCGATCGAGACGGGCGTTCCGGTCGCCTTCGGAGTCCTGACGACGGAGACGATCGAGCAGGCGGAGGCCCGAATCGACCGGGTCGCAGACGTCGTGCGCGGCGCGCTGGAGATGGCCAACCTCTTCCAGCAGCTGAGATCCGCCGCCAAGTAGCTAGACTCCGCCGCCGAATGTCGCGCGTTTGCACGATCTGCGGGAAGAAGCCCGGCTTCGGTCACAACCGGAGCCATTCGATGGTCGCCACGAAGCGGCGCTTCGATCCGAACCTCCAGCGCGTCAGGATCCTGCTCAAGGGCAAGCCGACCCGCGCGTATGTCTGCACCCGGTGTCTCAAGGCCGGGAAGGTCGAGAAGGCGCTGTAGCCGTCCGGGTCGCCCTCGTGGAGGACAACCGTGTCTTCCGCGAGGCGCTCGAGTTGCTCCTCGGCATGCGGCCCGACGTCGAGGTCGTCGCCGCGGTCGAGAACGGTAACGACGTCGTCCAGCTCTGCCGGGATCACGCTCCCGACGTCGTCGTGATGGACTACCGGCTGCCGGGCCTCGACGGCGTCCAGGCCACCGCAGTGCTCCGGCGGGAATGCCCTGACGTCGCCGTCGTCTGCCTGACCGCGTCCGCAAACGTGCGCGAGATGCAGGCGCTTACCGACGCCGGCGCCGTGGCCTGTCTGACGAAGGACGAGGAGCTGGATGACATCGTCGCCGCCATCCGCGACGCGGCCGGCCGCTAAGCAGTAGGGTCGCGCCGGTGAGCCCGACCTCCGGAGTGCTGGGCGAAGCGTGGGAGATGTTCAAGGCCCACTGGCGCCATCTCGTCACGATCGCCCTGGTCGTCTACCTGGCGGTCGCGCTCGTCAACCTCGTCCTCGTCGCGCTGCTGACCTGGGTCGGGGCGATCCTTGGCGCGATCATCTCTCTCGTCGCACTCTTCTGGGTGCAGGGCGCGCTTGTCCGGGCGGTCGACGACATCCGCGACGGACGCGCCGACATGAGCCTCGGCGAGACCTTCGAACGCGTGCGTCCGCAACTTCCCGCGATCATCGTCGGCGGCTTGCTGGCCGGCCTCGGGATCGCCCTGGGACTGGTGCTGCTGATCGTGCCCGGCCTGATCCTCCTGACCTTGTGGATTCTGATCATCCCCGTGATCGTGCTCGAGGGGCGCTCGGCCGGGGAGTCGTTCGGTCGCAGCCGGGAGCTCGTCCGCGGCTACGGATGGAGCGTCTTCGGCGTGATCGTGCTCACGATCCTGGTCGTGATCGCCTTCAACATCGTGCTGAGCATCCTCCTGTTGCCGGTGAGCGACTGGCTCCAGAGCTTCATCTCGAACGTGGTCGTCGGCACGGTGGTGACGCCGTTCGTCGTGCTCACCTGGACGACCCTGTACTACCGGCTGAAGGCGGCGAAGGAAGCACCGGCCGACGTGCCGGCCACACCGGATCCTCCGCCCGCCCTCTCGTAACCCATCCGAGACGCGCTGATGCCCGTAGGAGTCAGTGTCTCTTGACAGGGAGGAGTCGTCGTTGAAACGGATGCTGATCTCGATCGTCATTCTCGCCGCGCTCGCATTGCCGCTGGCGGCGCCGGCAGGAACGAATGCAGTCACGCCGACGAAGCTCACAGGCGTCACCGGGCCGGGGTTCACGATCGCGGTCCGGAAGGCAGGGAGGAAGGTGACGCGCCTCAGGCCGGGCAAGTATGCGATCACGGTCTCGGACAAGTCCGCATTGCACAACTTCGTCCTCACGGGCCCCGGGGTCCGGAACAGGACGATCACGGGCCTGGGCTTCACCGGGAGCCGAACAGCGACCGTGACGCTGAAGCGCGGCCGCTACGAGTACTACTGCACGCCCCACCGCGGCATGGGCATGAAGGGCTTCATCACCGTCAGGTAGTTCCGGCAGTTCGGAGGTTCGGCCCGCGCTCTCGCGGGCCGAACCCAAACCGCTCAGCTGGCTCCTCGTTGCCGGCGATCACCCTCGTCGCGTACTCCGCGAGCGCAGGCCCGTGCTTGAAGCCGTGGCCTGACCCGCCGCCGAAGATCCAGTTGCCGTCGAGCTCCGGATGCGGCGCGAGCAGGAAGTGCGTGTCGGGGGTCAGCGAGTACGGACAGGCCTTGGAGGCGACGAGCGGCGCGCCGCCGAGCTTCGGGAACCGCTCCTCCGCGTAGGCGCGGGCCGCGGCCTCGTTGCGCGGATCCGGCGTCCGCTCGTCGCTCTCGGGATCGAACGCCGGTCCTTCGAGGTCCGGCGCGACCTTGAAGCCCTGCCCGAGCCGGCCGACGCCGTACACCGAGCGGTCGTAGTCGACCCAAGCCGGCACCCGGCCCGCGTCCCAGTTCTCGTCGCAGCCGAGGTAGAAGAGATCCTGGCGGCTCACCCGGAGTGGGACGACGTCCGGGAAGAGGGACGCGAGCCAGGCGCCGCACGCCCAGATGACCGTGTCCGCCTCGACCCGCCCGGGCTCCGCCGCCTGGTGGACGACCTCGACGCCCGCGCGGCGAGCGGACTCGGCCATCGCGCGCGTCGCGTCCGCGGCCCGCAGGATGCCCGCGTTCGGCTCCCAGAGGATGAATTCGAGGTCGCCGGGCTCGAAGCTCGGGAAGAGCCGGGCGCCGTCCTCGGGCGGGAGCCGCTCGACCGGGATCCCCTCCTCCTGCAGGACGCGCTCGCTCTCCGCCTCCCAGCCGTCCTCATCCCGGCCGAACCAGGCGACACCGCACTCGCGGAAGAGCTCGCGTCCGGCCTCCGCCTCGAGCTCGCGCCAGAGCTCCCGAGCCCGCCAGGCGGAGCGCGTATACCAGCCGTCGGCGCCGTGCGCATACCGGATCAGCCGGGACTCGTCGCCCGAGGCTGCCCGCTCGTGGCCCGGCTCGTGTCGCTCGTAGAGCGTGACGTCCCAGCCCTCGCGGGCGAGGTGGCGGGCGAGCGAGGCGCCGAAGATCCCAGCGCCGGCGACGGCGACCGATGGCATCGCGGCGAGCCTAACCGGCGAGCTCGAGCGGCTCGATCCCCGCGGGCGTGATGCGCCACCCTGTGAGTTCGCCTGTGTCCGCCCGGAGGATCAGGTACGGGCGCCCCTCCCACAACCCGATGTTCTCGACGTCGGTGCGCGACGGCTTCGGCTCACTCTTCGGGTGTGAGTGGAAGACGGCGAGCTCAAAGCCTTCGTCCTCGAGGAAGAAGTCGGCGGGATCACGGGGCCGCAGCTCGAACCGGTGCGGGCTCTCGAGCGCGTTGTCGGCCGGCAGATAGCGCTCGGCGACGCCCTCGCGGAACGCGAGTAGTCCGCAGGCCTCGTTCGGCGCCTCTTCCCGCGCGTGGGCAAGCAGCTCGGCGCGAATCGGCTCCGGGACTACCACCAGATTGCGTGCTCCATCGCCTGCTCCACGTCCTCGGCCTCCCAGAGCGGTGCCGACAGGTACTTCCATCCGGCATCGGCGAGGACGGCCACGACGACGCCCTCGTCCAGGCTCTCGGCGACCAGTCGGGCGACGTGGAGGACGGCGCCGGACGACACGCCCGCGAAGATCGCCTCGCGTTCGAGCAGCGCCCGCATCCCCGCGACGGCGTCGGTGTTTGAGACGAGGATCTTGCGGTCGAGCTGATCCACGTCGAGGATCGGCGGCACGTAGCCGTCCTCGAGCGAGCGCAGGCCGAGGACCGGATCGCCGGGGAGCGGCTCGGCGGCCGCGACGACGACGTCAGCGAACCGCTCGCGCAGCCGTCGCCCGACGCCCATAAGGGTGCCTCCGGTGCCCAGTCCGGCGACGACGGCGTCCACGCGGTCGAGCTCCGCCGCAATCTCGGCGCCGGTTCCCGCGTAGTGCGCCTGGGGGTTCGCGTCGTTGCCGTACTGGAACGGCAGGAAGTAGCGTGGCTCCCGCTCGGCGAGCGCAAGGGCGAGCCGGACGGCGCCGTTGGAGCCCTCGGCGCCCGGCGAAAGGATGACCTCGGCGCCGAAGAGGCGGAGGAGCCTCAGCCGCTCCTTCGTGACGTTCTCCGGCACGACGCACGTGAGCCGGTAGTCCTTGACCCGGGCGACCATCGCGAGCGAGATGCCGGTGTTCCCGCTCGTCGGCTCGAGGAGCTCGCGGCCCGGCTGGAGCTCGCCGGAGGCCTCTGCTGCCTCGACCATCGCCTTCGCGACCCGGTCCTTGATCGATCCGGTCGGGTTCTGCCCCTCGAGCTTTGCGTAGAGCCGGACGCCGTCCTTCGGTGAGAGTCGCGTCAGCTCGACGAGCGGCGTGTTCCCGACGAGCTCGAGAACCGACGAGTTAACAGCCACCGGCCATGGCCGGTAGCAGGATCACGGTCGAGCTGTCGGAGACCTCGGTGTCGAGCCCCTCGCGGGTTCGCACGTCCTCGCCCTCGACGTAGACGTTCACGAAGCGCGCGAGCTCGCCCTCCGGATAGATCCGCTCGCGCAGGGCGGGAAAGCGGCCCGTCAGGTCGTCCAGCAGCTCGCGGACCGTGGAGCCGCTGGCCGGAACCGCGGACTCGCCGCCGGTCTCGGCGCGCAAAGTCGGGGGAATCCGCACCGTCGTCATCGTCCGTCCTGGCCTTCCCGAGGCGGTGCTGGGAGTGCGGCGCCGGAGGGGACAGTGTTGCCTGACACGGCCCCGGAAGGCGCCGTGCTTCCAGCACCGTCAGGCCGGGGCGGAGCCGGGCTCTGCCCGGCGGGAGCCCCGGCCGGTCGGGAAACGCCAGGGCCGCAGAAGTCCACGTAGTCGACGTACTCGGTGATCGTCGGGTTGTCGCCGCAGACCGGGCAGTCCGGGTCGCGCCGGACCTGCACCTCGTCCAGCCGCGCGGCGAGTGCGTCGAAGAGCAGCAGCCGCCCGATCGCCGGCTCCCCGATTCCGAGCGCGAGCTTGAGCGCCTCGCTTGCCTGGAGCGACCCGATGACGCCCGGCAGGACGCCGAGCACACCGCCCTCGGCGCAGCTCGGCGCCAGCTCCGGCGGCGGCGGCTGGGGGAAGAGGCAGCGGTAGCACGGCCCGTCGTGCGGCTTGAACACAGTGACCTGACCCTCGAACCGGAAGATCGAGCCGTGGACGACGGGGATGTCGTGCCAGACCGACGCGTCGTTCAGGAGGTAGCGCGTGGGGAAGTTGTCGGCCCCGTCGACGATCAGATCCCAGCCTTCCGAGAGGATCCTGTCGACGTTCTCCGAGGTCAGGCGCTCCTCGTACGTGACGACCTCGACGTCGGGGTTGAGCTCCTCGAGCGCCTTCCTGGCCGAGCGCGCCTTTCGCTCGCCGAGGCCCGCGGTCGAGTGGAGCACCTGCCGCTGGAGGTTCGACGAGTCGACCACGTCGTCGTCGACGATTCCGATCCGGCCGACGCCGGCCGCGGTGAGGTAGAGGGCGGACGGCGAACCGAGCCCGCCGGCGCCGATCAGCAGGATGCTCGTCTCCAACAGACGGCGCTGTCCGTCCTCGCCCACCTCGGGAATCAGCAGATGCCGGCTGTAGCGCTCACGCTTCTCCTCGTCGAGGCGGCTCTCGGAGTCGACCGGGAACCCGAGCTCCCGCCAACCGACGATGCCGCCGGTCATCGAGATCGTGTCTTCGTAGCCGAGTGCGTCCAGCGTCGGAAGCACCCGGAGCGAGCGTGCGCCGACCGCGCAGTACGTGATGATCGGGCGGCTCCGGTCCGGCACGAGCTCGGGCAGCCTCGCCTCGAGCTGCGACATCGGGACGTGGAGCGCTCCCGGGATGTGCGCGACCTTCCACTCCTCGTCGCTGCGAACGTCGACGAGCAGCGCGTCCGCCTCGCGCGCCTCGCGCGGGCCGATCTCGCGGACCGTGGCCGACATGCGTTGAGGATAGCCACGCGAAGCCGGCAGGCCGCGCCGGCCGAGCCGCCGCGGCCTGCTGTCGCGGCGCCGCCGAGTCGGCGCCTTAGCTGGCTACCGTGGTGCCGGATGTCTCGGCGCACTCGTGTGATCCTGGTCGCCGCCGTCGCGATAGCGGCCGCAGCCGGTGTGGCCGGCGGCGCGGCGTTCTTCGGAGGCGACGACGGGCCCGAGGCGGCGCGCCCGGAGGGCAGCCCGCCCGTCCTCGTCGACCTCGGGGTGCGCACCGACCCCGAGGCGCGGCGTCTCCGGCGCGCGGCCGGCCTCCACTCCCATGGCGACCGGGCGGGAGCCCGGGCCGAGTTCGCCCGCGGCCGGTCGCTCCAGGCGGAGGCCGGCGAGGTGATCTCCGCCTGGCCCGACGGAACGCTCGAACGGCTGGAGGAGCTCGCGACGCTCCATCCCCGGAGCGGCGCGGTGCTCTTCCACCTCGGACTCGCCCGGTTCTGGAGCGGAGACACGGCCGGTGCTGTCGAGGCCTGGCGCACGACGCGGGTTAGGGCACCCGACACGGCGTTTGCCGTCCGGTCCGCCGACCTGTTGTTCCGAGGCGCGCCGCCCGGGCTCCCGACCTTCGTCCCGGGCTTCCCCGGGCCGCGCGAGGTTCGCGCGCTCGACGCGCCCGAGCAGTTCGTCGCACTGCGGAGGATGGCCCGGCGGCCCGATCCGCGCGCCAAGCTCCTCTACGGCGTCGCGCTCCAGCGGGTCGAACGGCCGATCTCGGCCCGACATGAGTTCGCCGCCGCCGCGCGCCTCGCGCCGAACGACGTCGACGCGCTCGTCGCCGACGCGATCGGGCGCTTCGACAAGGAGCACCCGGAGGGCGCCTTCTCGCGCATGGGTCCGCTGACGAGGCGCTTTCCCCGCGCGGGCTCGGTTCGCTTCCACCTCGGCCTCATGCTCCTCTGGCTCGGGGATCTCGAGGAGGCGAGACGCCAGCTGGGCCGCGCAACCCGGCTCGGAGCGCCGCATGACCGGGAAGCAAAGCGCCTTCTCAACCGTCTAGAAGGCGTACAGGAACGCTGATCGACACTAGGACCTGTGAACCGTAAGATGGGCCGGTCGGCCTATGGCGGTATGGAGGGTCCTTTGGAAGGATGCGCCATGTTCGACCAGGTTGACGGGGGCAAGCACCAACCGGCCAAGAGAGGGGAACCGGTGGAGCAAGCGGGAACTGTGGGGCAGACAGCAGCACCAGCCCCGGCCGAGGGGATTTTCGAGGCGCTGATCGCGAGCGCCCAGGAGTCGGGGCAAGTGGGATCCGAGGAGTTGGCCGTGGCCGTCGACGAGCTCGATCTCGAGCCGGGCCAGGTCGACGAGCTGTACGGCAAGCTCGAGGAGTTACACATCGAGGTCGTCGAGCCGGTCGAGGAGGAGGCCGAGGTCGACCAGCGGGAGGTCTCGACCGAGGCGCTCCAGCTGTTCCTCAAGGACATCGGCAAGGTCGATCTGCTCACCGCCGCTCAGGAGATCGAGCTGGCCAAGCGGATCGAGCGCGGCGACCATTCCGCGAAGCAGGAGATGGTCGAGGCGAACCTCCGCCTCGTCGTCTCGATCGCGAAGCGGTATCGCAACCAGGGGCTGCCGTTCCTCGACCTGATCCAGGAAGGGACGATCGGCCTGGTGCGCGCGGCGGAGAAGTTCGACCACCGCAAGGGGTTCAAGTTCTCGACCTACGCGACCTGGTGGATCCGGCAGGCGGTGGCGCGGGCGCTCGCCGATAAGGCGCGGACGATCCGCATGCCCGTCCACGTGGTCGAGAAGCTGAACAAGATCCTGCGCACCGAGCGCAAGCTGAGGGCCGAGCGCGGTCGGGAGCCGAGCTCGCACGAGATCGCACACGAGCTCGACCTGACGGTCGACGAGGTCGATCAGATCCGGCGCAGCGCGCAGACGCCGGTCTCGCTCGAGAAGCCGGTCGGCGACGACGAGGAGTCCGAGTTCGGCCACTTCATCACGGACGAGCTGGCACCACAGCCGGACGAGCTGGCCGAGGACGTGCTTCGCAAGGAGGCGCTGGTCAAGATCCTCGGGACGCTTTCCGAGCGCGAGCGGCGGGTGCTCGAGCTCCGGTACGGGCTCAACGGCGAGCAGCCGCGGACGCTCGACGAGGTCGGGCGCACCTTCCAGGTCACGCGCGAGCGGATCCGGCAGATCGAGAACCAGTCGCTGAAGAAGCTTCGCGCGCTGGCGGACTCGCAGAAGCTCAGGGTCGCGTAGGGCTTAGACTCGGCCGCCCGTGGCCGAGCTGGAGTCAGTGTGGATGGAGGAGCTCTCGGAGCTCCTCCGCATCCCGTCGATCAGCGCCGACCCCGAACGCAAGGACGACGTGCGGCGTGCGGCCGAATGGGTCGCCGAGTCCGTTCGGCGCATGGGCGGCGAGGCCGAGCTCGTCGAGACCGACACGTTTCCGCTGGTCGTGGGCGAGGTGCGTGCGTCGGGCGGCGATGCGCCGACCGTCCTCTGCTACGGCCACTTCGACGTGCAGCCGGCGGGTGCGGCCGACGAGTGGGAGACGGATCCCTTCGAGCCGGAGGTGCGGGACGGCTGGCTCTACGGGCGCGGCACGGCCGACGACAAGGGCCAGCTCTGGACGCTGCTGAAGGCGACCGAGGAGCTGGCGGCGGCCGGCGAGCTCCCCGTGAACGTCCGCTTCGTCTGTGACGGCGAGGAGGAGACCGGCGGCCATCAGGTCGTCGACTTCATCGCGTCGGACGAGCGCGGGGCGGATGCCGCCGTGATCTTCGACTCGGCGATGCTCCGGCCCGGCGCGCCGGTGTTCCACGTCGCGACGCGCGGGATGATCTATTTCCACGTCCGTATCCGGACCGGCGAGCGAGACCTGCACTCGGGCGTCTTCGGCGGCGCAGGGCTGGCCGCGACGGAGGCGCTGATGCAGACGCTTCGCGGGGTCCTCCCCGGGGAGGACGGTCTGGCACCGGAACCGCTTCGCGCGGGGGTCGTCGCACCGTCGGGCGAGGAGCTGCGGGCCTGGCGGGAGCTCGACGCAGGATCGCAAGTCCTGGAGGAAGGTGGAGCCCGCCCCTCGGACGGGAAGGCCGCCGAGCAGTTCTACGCGCGTACGTGGGCCGAGCCGGCGGTTACCGTCAACGGGTTCGTGGGCGGCGAGCCGCACCTCCAGAAGACGGTGCTCCCCGTGTTCGCGGAGGCGAACGTCTCCATCCGGCTCGCGCCGGGCCAGCAGCCCGACGAGATCGCGCCGGTCTTCGAACGGCTACTGCGCGAGGCGGCGCCCCACGCGGCCGACGTGGAGGTCGAGCGCTGGTCGAGCGCGGCGCCGGGATTGATCCCGCCGGATGCGCCCGCGATCCGGCTCGCGCAGGACGCATTCGAGCGCGTCGTGGGCGCGAGGCCGCTGCTGATCCGCGTCGGCGGCACACTGCCGATCGTCCCTGCGCTTGCCGACAAGGGGATCCCGACGGTGATCACGGGCTTCGACCTGCCGGAGGGAAACATCCACTCACCGAACGAGCGCCTGCGCGTCGACCACATCCCGCTCGCAATCGAGGCCGGCAAGGAGCTCCTCCGCGCCTTCGCCGGATTGACCACGCCGGTTCCGGACTAGGCGAAAAGAGCGCTTGAGTGCGTCCTTGTCAAGGGGTCTGACCCCAAGGGCGCGTTTCGCGACGCTCCAGCCCGTCCTCCCTCCATCCCCCACGCCCGGGGGTCTGACCCCAGGACGCCCTAGTCCCAGGGCGGCGGGTTGTGCGTCCAGCGGCCGCCGAGCATCGTGGCGACTACTTGGACGTCGCCCAACTCCTCCGGCGGGAGCTCGAAGGGGTCGCGGTTCAGGACGACGAGATCGGCGTGGAAGCCCGGGACGAGCTTGCCCCTGCGGTGCTCGTCGTAGGCGAGCCACGCCGGAGTGACGCACGTCGCATCGAACGCCTGCTCGACGGTCAGCGCCTGCTCCGGGTGCCAGGCGGGCCGGTCGTCGATCGTCCTCAGGACGCCGGCGCGGATTCCGGCCAGCGGATCGAGCTCCTCGATCGGCGCGTCCGAGCCGTTCGCGACCACGGCACCGGTGTCCAGCAGCGATCGATAGGCGTAGGCGCCGTCGGTCTTGCCCGCCCAGAATCGATCGGCGACGTCTCGGTCCGACGAGGCATGGCTGAACTGGACTGACGCCGCGACGCCGAGCTCTGCGAAGCGGCCGACGTCCTCCGGCGCAAGCAGCTGCGCGTGCTCGACCCGGTGCCTGAGCCTGTGCGGGGCCCATTCGGCGCGGGTCTCCTCGAACGCGTCGAGTGCCTCGCGGTTTGCCAGGTCGCCGATGGCGTGGACGGCAACAGGCCAGCCTGCCGATGACGCCTGCCGGATGATCTCCACCAGCGCATCGCGGCTCGTGATCTCGACGCCGGTGCCGTCGAGCATCCGCGCAGTTTGCGAGCCCAGCGTCCCGTCCATGAACGCCTTCAGGTAGCCGAGCCGGAGCATCCCGTCGCCGAGGCCGCTCCGGAGGTTGAGCTCCGCGAGCCGGCCGATGTAGTCGGCCGGAACCGACTGCCAGACGCGCAGCGACAACGCTCCCTCGGCGGCGAGCACCTGCCAGAACCGCAGCGCCCCGATCCAGCCGTCCTTGTCGTGGACGGACGTGACTCCGCGCGCTGCCGCCACCCGGAGGCCCTCGCGCATCGCTTCCACGTACTCGGCGTCCGTGATCTCCATGTGCCGGTCGCGGAAGCTCCAGCACGCTTCCTCGCGAAGGATTCCGGTCGGCTCACCTGCGGAGTCGCGCTCGACGACTCCCCCCTCGACCTCCAGGTCGCCGTTCGCGCGCGCGAGCGCCGCCGAGTTCAGCCAGAGCGAATGCGAGTCGTGCGCCAGGAGCGCGACGGGCACCTCGCCGGCGGCGGCGTCCAGCGCCTCGCGGGTCGGGTGCTCGGCCCAATCGGCGTCGCGCCACCCGCGTCCGCGCAGCCAGCCGCCCTCGCGGACGGAACCGAGCCCGTCCCGCACCCGCTCCACTGCTTCTTCGACCGAGGACACGCCCTCGAGCCGAACCTCCCCTCGCGCCAGCGCCCACGTCGGGAAGTGGACGTGCGCGTCCGAGAATCCCGGAACGACGCAGCGCCCGCCGAGGTCGACCCGGTCGGGGCTCGGCAGCGCGTCCTCGTGCGTCCCGACCGCGCCGGCGATCCGATCGCCGGCGATCGCGAGCGCCGATGTGGTCGGCAGTGCCCGGTCGAGAGTCCGCACGACGCCCCGCTCGAGGATCACGAGTGACAATCTAGTTTCGTCCGGGCGCTGAACAGGTAGGGAGCCGCCATGACACGAGGCGGGCCCTCCTTCTGGATCGGCACCACACCGGAAACCGACTACCCGGCCCTCCGCGACGAGGTCTCGGTCGACGTCGCCGTCGTCGGAGCCGGGATCACGGGGATCACCGCCGCCGTCCTCCTGAAGCGCGCCGGCAAGACGGTGGCGCTGCTCGAGTCGAAGCGCATCGTCCACGGTGCGACCGGCTATACGACCGCGAAGGTGACGTCCGGCCACGGGCTCGGCTACACGAAGATCCGGCGTGCCTTCGGCGACGACGGAACGCGCGTGTACGCGGAGGCGAACCAGGCCGCGGTCGAGCGGATCGCCCGGTTCGTCGACGAGGACGGGATCGACTGCGACTTCGAGCGCAAGGACAACTACGTCTACGCGGACGACGAGGAGCAGGCGAGGCAGGTCGAGCAGGAGGTCGAGGTCGAGAAGGCGGCCGGGTTGCCGGCGTCGCTCGTGCGCGAGACCCCGCTGCCGTTCCCTGTCGCCGCCGCCGTCCGGCTGGAGGACCAGGCGCAGTTCCATCCCCGCAAGTACCTCCTGGCGCTCGCCGCGACGATTCCCGGCGATGGCAGCCACGTCTTCGAGAGCTCCCGCGTCCAGTCGGTCAAGCACGGCGAGCCGTGCGAGCTCGTTGCGGACGGGGGACGAGTCCGAGCCCGCGACGTCGTCGTCGCGACGCACCTGCCGATCCTCGACCGCGGGCTCTTCTTCGCGAAGGCCTACCCGCACCTGAGTTACGCGCTCTGCGCGCCGATCGATCCGTCGGCCGCACCGGACGGGATGTTCATCAATGCCGGCACCCCGACCCGCTCGATGCGGACGCTCCGTGACGACAGCCGGCTCCTGCTGAACGTCGGCGGAAACGGGCACAAGGTCGGCGCCGAGGACGGCACACCGTCTAAGTACGACGAGCTCGAGGAGTTCCTCCGCGACCACTGGCCGGACGCCGGCGAGGTCGAGTACCGGTGGTCGACGCACGACTACATGCCGCACGACCAGGTTCCGTACGTCGGGCGCGTCGCCCGCACGACGCCCCATGTCTACACGGCGACGGGCTTCAACAAGTGGGGCATGACCAACGGAACGGCTGCGGGGGAGATGATCGTCGACTCGATTCTCGGCCACGCGAACCCGTGGCAGAAGCTCTTCGACTCGAAGCGCATCCCGCCACGATCGTCGCTGACGAGATACGTCCAGGAGAACGCAAGCGCCGGCTTCCACTTCTTCGCCGACCGCGTGGCCGCAGGAGACGTCGCCTCCGCGGACGAGCTCCGACCCGGCGAGGGCGCGGTCGTCGGCCGGGTCAGAAAGACGGCCGTCTACCGCGACGACGAGGGCACGGTGCACGAGCTCTCACCGGTCTGTCGGCACCTCTGGTGCATCGTGGACTGGAACCCAGCAGAGCGGACGTGGGACTGCCCGTGCCACGGCTCCCGCTATGCGGCGGACGGACGGGTCCTCGAAGGCCCGACCACCGAAGACCTGAAACGGCGCTAGCCGCGCGTGAGGAAGGCGACGCGGCCCTGCGCTCCGGCCGCCCAACACGCAAAACCGCCGGCGCAGTCCACCGTGTCGAAGGTTCCCTCGTCGAAGCCCCGCCAGGTGCGGCCCTGGTCGGTCGAGACGTCGCTGCCGCTGGGCCCGACCATGATGACGTCGGTGCCGGTGACCCAGTGGACTCCGGAGCGCAGCTCGTCAGGGGCGTTCTGGTTCAGCTGCCAGGTCGCACCGCCGTCGTTCGTGAGCGCAACCGTGTCCAGCGACGGCGCCGTCGGGTCAAAGTCGCCGCCGACTGCGATCCCATGCAGCGGGTCTCGGAAGGCGAGGGCCGAGATCCCGCCGCTCAGTGTGCTCCGAATCGGCGTGTTCGCGACCGTCCAGCTGCGTCCGCGATCCTGCGAGTGGAAGACCCGCGCGATCGCGTCCCCGCCCGTCCCGAACCAAGCATCTCGGCCACCCGCGGTCGTGATGCACTGGCCACTGGCGGCAAACGCGAACTCGCCCGGCAGGGCAGGCGGCATGTCCGCGTTGACGATCTGCCAGGTCCGACCCCCGTCGTTCGTGGCGAGGATCCGGAACCGGCCGTTGATCGGATCGGATAGCGCGAGGCCACGATGCTTGTCGAAGAACGCCATGCAGTCGTAGAAGGCGGTCGGCTCGGCGTTCTGGAAGACGAGCGTCCAGGTCTGGCCGCCGTTGGTCGTCCGGTACATCCGGAACGCATCCGGCGTGTTCCCGATGGACATGACGACTGCGGTGTTCGCGTCGAACGCCTCGATATCCCGGAATTGGAGCCCCTGCGCGCCGGGCGGCCCCACCGACTGCCACGAGGCGCCCCTGTTCGTGGTCCGGAAGACCCTTCCGTCGACAACGCCCCCGGGGGCCGTCCAGCCGCTCACCCAGGCGGTTCGCTCGCTGACCGCGGAGACACCGCGAAAGCGTGTCGTCGAGTCGGTCGGTGTGGGAGTGAGCTGCCAGCCGTAGTCGCGCGATCCGCTCGAGGCGAGCGCCATCGAGGTGGCGACGAGGCTGAACAAGGCGATGAGGACGGCAACCCGCTTCGCCATGGTGCGAAACCTAACAGGGTCGCTCTAGGATCTCCACCGTGCCGACCGAGGCGCTGACCGAGGAACAGCAGGAGATCCGCGAGCTGATCCGCGAGCTCGCGCGCGAGCGCATCGCTCCGCGCGCGGCCGAAATCGACAAGTCGGCCGAGTTTCCGTGGGACGTCGTCGAGGTCTTCCGCGAGCACGGGATCTTCGGCGTCCTCTACGACGAGGAGTACGGGGGGCTCGGAGCCTCGGCGCTGATGGCGCTCGTGGCGATCGAAGAGGTCTCCAAGGTCTGCGCGACGAGCGGCCTGATCATCGCCGTGCAGGAGCTCGGCTCCCTCGGGATCAAGCTGGCCGGAACGGACGAGCAGAAGCAGCAGTATCTGCCGAAGCTCGCGAGCGGCGAGTGGCTGACTGCCTATGCGCTCACCGAGCCCGGCTCGGGGTCCGATTCCGCGGCGATGCGGTCGGAGGCCAGGCTCGACGGCGACGAGTACGTCATCAACGGCTCGAAGCGCTTCATCACGAACGCCGGCGTCGCCGACTTGTACACGGTCTTCGCCAAGACCGACCCGGGGGAGGGTCACTCGGGGATCTCGGCGTTCGTCGTCGAGGCGTCCAGTCCCGGCTTCGAGGTCGGCCGGATCGAGCCGAAGATGGGGATCAAGGGCTCGACGACCGGCGAGATCTTCTTCAACGACCTGCGCATCCCCGCGGAGAACCTGCTCGGTGAGGAAGGCGAGGGGTTCAAGATCGCGATGCGCATCCTCGACCGCTCCAGGCCGGGGATCGGCGCGCAGGGGCTCGGGCTCGCGCAGGGTGCGACTGACTATGCGCTCGAGTACGCGAAGGACCGTGAGACGATGGGGAAGCCGATCGCGCAGCACCAGCTGATCTCGGCCACGCTCGCCGACATGGAGACGAAGTGCGAAGCCGCACGGCTGCTGCTCTACAAGTGCGGCCAGATGATCGACGACGGCGTCGACGGCTCTGAGCTGACGAAGATCAGCGCGATGGCAAAGCTGTACTGCACGGACGTGGCCATGGAGGTCACGACTGACGCCGTCCAGATCCTCGGCGGCTACGGCTACATGCAGGAGTACCCCGTCGAGCGGATGATGCGCGACGCGAAGATCACGCAGATCTACGAGGGCACGAACCAGATCCAGCGGCTCGTGATCGCGCGGGAGATGCTGCGCGAGAACCGTGCGTTCCTGCTCGCCGGCGTCGGCTAGCGGCGGACGCGAACGCGGACGCGGTCGGTGGTCTTTCCACCGTCGCCGTCCGTCACCGTGACTCGCACGACGTAGAGACCCGGGCGCTTGAAGACGTGTGTCACTCGGGAGCCCCGCTTTGAGCGTCCGGCGATCCGCCAGCTGGCTCTGAGCCGGTCGCGGCCTGGATCGGAGGCGCGGACGAAGAAGCGGACCTTCCTCCCACGCTTGACGCGGCGATCGCGCCCGGCGTTCGCCCGCGGCGGCGCGTTCCTGACGCGAGCGGTCGCCGACGACGTGGCGCAGGCCCCGGCGCTGTCGCAGACCCGGAGGACGACTGCCCGCGTGGTGGGCCCGTCAAGGTGAAGCGCCGAAAAGGACGTCGTCTGGCCACTGATCTCGAACGCTCCGTTCCCGTCTAGGTCCCAGGAATAGGAGAGCGCCTGGCCCTCCGGGTCCGTCCCGCTTGCTGTGAGCAGGACGCTTCCGCCCTCGCGAACGGAATAGCCGTTTACGCCACCGGCGACCGCGGTCGGCGTCCCATTGACGACGATCACACGCCTGTAAGCCACACGCGTGCCGTCCGGGCTGCTGACCTGGAACCCGACCGTGAACGCTCCTCCGCTCGGAAAGATCGGCCCCGCAGCTGGGACTGGAACCGGCGTGTCGTCATAGTCCCCGTCGCCGTCGAGATCCCAGCCTGGGGTGTTGAGCGGACCGATCCCGAGCGGCTGGAACCACGACGCCTCGAGCCTCACGGGCTGGCCGGAATGAGCGGGTGTCACGACGCTGAACGACGCCCAGGCGTGGCGCTGCATGACCCACTGGTTGAGGGCACCGCCAAGCCGCGCATAGAGGCCAGGAAACCGCGGATCGGCGCAGCCGTTGCCCCACGAAGTCACGCCGACGAGCACGAGGACGCCTCCGTACGGGACCATCAGCGGGCCGCCGCTGTCGCCCTGGCAAGTGTCGGTTGCGCCGTTGCCGGCGCAGACCATCGTGTTCGGGTCGAACGCGTTGCTGTACACGCCACAATCGTTGTCGGCTCGAATCGGTGCCGTCGCTTCCAGCAAGGTGTCGCTGACCGGCCCGCCCGGCGAAGTCCTTCCCCAGCCGACGATCGTCGCGGTCGTGCCGGGCGCCCAGATCGCGGTCTCATCGGAGCGGACGATCCGGAGTGGCGTATACGGGGCCGGCCTATCGAGCGTGAGCATCGCGAGATCGTTCAAGTGCAGCAGGCCGTCGTAGCTCGAATGGACGTCGACGTTCGTGACTCCGAAGACGTCCATCGAAGGCCCGACTTCGATGTTGTTCAGGCCGACGTGAAACGCGCTCGGCGGGTAGGACGCCTCGAGGTCGTCGACGACGCAATGAGCCGCCGTAAGGAAGTGGCGGGCGTCCAGCAGGGTGCCCCCGCAGCGCGCGAGTTCCGACCCTGTGTTGATCTCCAGGTAGCCCTGGGCCGGGTACTCACCGGGACTTGCCGCGTGACCACCCACGATGCGGTCGCCGTTGCCGGAGCCGATGGCAGCCGGGGCGGCCACGAACAGCGCAATCGTGGCGACCGCAGAGATCAGCCGATGTCGCTTCAGCAGTGACGCCCCCCTCTCTCTGGAGAGGAAAGCACGTCCGCTGGTCGGACTCAAGTACTCGAACGTCGCAGTCGCGGAGGGCGGCGCGATCTGGCGGATGGCTCAGCGCGCGCGCAGGCGGCTCGTGTCCACGACCTCGAACGCGGACCCGGGGACGCGCTTCAGCGCCCGCAGCTGCTCGTTCGACCAGCGCGGGTCGGGGGCTCCCGTGATGAACCAGTCGGAGCCGTTGTCCGAGACCATCATCCCGTAGCGCTTGAGCGCCTCGAGGACGATCCGCGATTGGCGCGGGTAGCCGGCGGTGCGGAAGCTCGCCTTCAAGCGCAGCCGGAGGCCCATCGGCGGGAGGTTCGCGTCGGTTGCGCTGCTCGCGTAGTGGCGGGCGGGGTAGACGTACGCGCGGCGGCTGCGGCTGACCGTGAAGCGGAGCGCATGGTCGATGCGTCCGCGCGCGACCTCGTCGAAGCGCGCGAGGCCGGGGAGGATCGGCAAGCCGGCGGCGTCGGCCGACGTCCAGCCTGCAGGCCTGAGTCGATTCGAGCGCAGGTTCCAGATCGCGCCCGACCCGGCGCGCCAGCCGTTCCCCTCCGGATGGAGCGCGAAGAACTCGTAGAGGCGGCAGTTGTCGCGGTCGAGGATCAAGGCGTGGCGGTCGCCGTCCGACTGCCGCCCGCCCTCGATCTTGACGTTGCGCGGGATCGGATAGGGGCCGCGGTCGCTTTCGTCCGCGTACTCGAACCGGACGCGCGTCTTCGCCTGGCGGCCGCGGACGACGGTGATCGGGATCCCGATCGGCGCGCCCTCCCAGTGGCCGGAGCCGAAATCGGGGTGCAGCGTTTCGTCGGGGCCGATCGACCTGATGATTGCGTCCGAGTTCCCCGCGACCGGGAGCCGGTCGACCCGCTGGTTCCAGACGTTCGATGCCGGGAAGATCGAGCAGCGCGGAGCCGACGGATGACGCAGCGCCTCGGCCGGCCTGCCGCCGACGAGCAGCGCTACCGCGATCACGGCAAGGAGCGCGGCTCTCATCCCGGGTCTATCGGCGGCCAGGACCAAACCCTCGACACTCCGAAAGGGGTCTGACCCCTTTCGGAGGGTTGCTGTGATTCTGGCAAGTTCGGCACCGTCCGGACACGACCGGTCGGGCCGGGTCGAGCTGTCGTCGACGTTCAGCCTTCATCCGACTCGAGGAGCAGATGCAGCAGCGGATGCCGACGGTCGAAGAGCCGAAGCTCGTCGTCGATCGGCGCCCAGCGGTAGCGGAAGACGAAGCCGGCGTCGTCGCCGTTGCCCTGGACGACGTGATCCCATGAGTCGGGGAGGTTCTCGGTCACGACGAGATGGAATCCGTGGTTCTCGTACCGCGTGGGGTAGTGCTCCTCGAATCCCGGGAGCTCACGAAGCAACCGTAGACCTGTGAGGCCGGACTCCTCCTCGATCTCTCGCATGAGCGCGGGAACGAGCTCCTCTCCGGGATCCAGGCGGCCGGCCGGAACCTGGACGCCCGAGCCCGGCTCCTCCTGCTCGAAGACGAGCAGCTCGCGGCCGCGGGCCGAGTCGCGCGTGATGTAGGCGAGGACCCGCTGGCGCTTGAGCTTCGGGAGGAGGTCGCCGCGCCGTCCCCACACCACGACACCGCCGTCGAGCGGAGCCCAATAGCAGCGAACCGCGCCGCCCAGCCACCACTCGTGGTCGACCGGCCCGACCGGCATCGCCTGAAAGAACTGCGTGCCCTCGTCGACACCGAGCTCGCGGAGAATCCGGACTTCGAGGCCGGTCTCCTCGAGCGTCTCGCGAACCGCGGCCTCAGCGGGGGACTCGCCGAGCTCGATCCCTCCGCCGGGAACGATCGCCTTGTACCCAGGGTCGCCGACGATGTCGAACAGCAGCAGCTCCCACTCGACCGGAGCCGCGCGGGTGACGTAGACGATGACGCCTGGGCGGTCTCTCAAGAATCGCGCTGGGCGCGCATCTTGGCCTTGTGCTCCCGCTTCAGTGCCTGGTAGTGCTCGAGCGCCTCCGGGGAGTCGACGTCTCCGAGCGTCGGGTGCGACGGCGTCAGCTCCTTCGCGGCCTCAACGCCGAAGCGCTTGTAGAGCACCGCCGACAGCGCCTTGATCTTCATCTCGCCGAAGCCGGGCAACGCGGCGATCCGGCGGCGAAGCTCTGCCGAATCGCCGGCCTCGAGCCAGAGCCGCGAGGCGTCCCCGCCATACTCCTCCTCGACGTGGGCGCAGAGGTCGCGGACGCGAGTCGCCATCGCACCGGGGAAGCGGTGAACTGCAGGCTTCTCGCGGAACGCGCCTTCGAGCCGTTCGGGATCCATGTGCGCGATCTCGGCGGCATCGAGCGTCCCGAGCCGCTCTTTCAGCTTCCACGGCCCGAGGAACGCTGTCGGCACCGTCACCTGCTGGTCGAGCGCGAATCCGATCAGCAGCGCCAGCGGATCGCGCGCGACGAGCTCGTTCGCCTCGTCGCTCGGCGTGTAGTGCAGCTGCTCGGGGGCCGCGAGCGCCATTCCACGATCCTAGTCCTTCAGGCAACAATGGAAGCGTGACGGAGATCTCCGACAGACTGGAGCAAGGCCGGGCGGCGCTCGCGGGCAACGGGTGGCGTGAGGCGTACGAGATCCTGTCCGAGCTCGACCGGGGTGGGACGCTCGAGGCCGAGGATCTCAGTGGTCTCGCCGAGTCGGCCTGGTGGACGGGGAAGATGGACGAGGCGATCGAGGTACGGACACGCGCGTACGCCGCTTGTCTCGAACAGGGACAGCAGCGTCCTGCGGTTCGGATCGCGCTCCTCCTTGCCCGCGACCACGAGCTCAAGCGCTCCGGTCTCCAGGGTGCCTGGCTGGCCCGCGCCGAACGCCTGCTCGCCGACGAGGAGGAATGCCCCGAGCACGGCTACCTGGAACGGACGCGCTCGAGGCTCGCGCTCGCCGCAGGCGACTTCGAGTCGGCGATCGCACATGCTGAACGCGAGCTCGAGATCGGGAGCCGCTTCGGCGATCGAAATCTGATGGCGCTCGGTCTCCACGACAAGGGTGCCGCACTCGTGCGGCAAGGAGCGGCCGAGGACGGTCTGGCGCTGATCGACGAGGCGACGGTTGCCGCCGTCAGCGGCGAGCTGAACCCCTACGCGACAGGAATCATCTACTGCGGTGTCATCTCCGCATCCTTCGATGTTGCCGATCTCGCTCGCGCCGGCAACTGGACGGAAGCCGCGACGCGATGGTGCGATCGTCAGGCGATCAGTGGCTTCCCCGGGGTCTGCCGCGTGAACCGTGCGGAGGTGATGCGCCTCCGCGGCAGCTGGCCGGAGGCGGAGGAGGAGATCCGGATTGCGGTCGCCGAGCTCAACGAGTTCGCCCCGAGCGTCGCCGCATCGGCGTTCTATGAACTGGGCGAGCTCCGGCTTCGTATGGGCGACTTTGCGGCCGCCGAGGAGGCCTTTCGCCAAGCTCACGGTCTGGGGATCGATCCACAGCCCGGGCTGGCGCTCCTTCGCCTGGCGAACGGCGACAGCGAGGCCGCGCGACGCGGCATCCGGCGGGCGCTTTCGGACGAGCCGCGGAATCGCCTACGCCGCGCCCGCCTCTTGCCGGCCAAGGTCGAGATCGGGCTCTTTGTCGGTGAGGTCGAAGAGGCAAGGGCGGCGTCCGAGGAGCTCGCCGAGATCGCCCGCGACTACGGCACCCCGTCGCTCGCCGCACACGCTGCAGCTGCCGCCGGAGCGGTTGCGCTGGCCGAGGGGGACCCGGATGCTGCTCTGGCGGAGCTCCGTCGCGCGATCCGGCTCTACCAGGAGGTGGAGACGCCGTTCGAGGCGGCCCGCACGAGGCTCCATGTAGCGGATGCCTACCAGCTCGACGGCGATATGGACGCAGCCGAGCTCGAGCTTCGCGCCGCACACGCAGCCTTCGATCGTCTCGGCGCCATGAGGGACGTCCGGCGCGCCGCGGAGGCGCTCGGCCGACTCGCCGCCGCGGCGGGTGGCGAGCGAGCGGGCCGCA
>DASZEE010000036.1:0-11329 GCA_035941215.1 Gaiellaceae bacterium | reverse complement strand
CCTCCTGGAAGGAAACCGACCGCTTTCCCGACGCCTACTTCGAAAACTTGAGCAAGACGCCGGCGGCCTTCCCGTGGTTTTTCTCCAGCCATCGCTCCCAGGCCTCCCGGCTCGCGAACGGCTTGACGGGCAGGTCTTCGGGCATCAGCTCGACTCCTCCTGGAGGTAGGCCAGCACGGCGAGCACTCCTGGCGGGCCGATGAGTTTTCCGCCGACCTCCCGTCATATTCGATGATGAGTCAAGGCGTGGCAGAAGCAGGAGTCCTCACGGCTGCGCGGGCCGGCGACGAGGCGGCGTTCTCCGCGCTCGTGGAGCGGCACCGGCGCGAGCTTCAGGTGCACTGCTACCGGATGCTCGGCTCGCTCGAGGACGCCGAGGATCTGGTGCAGGAGACCTTCCTCCGCGCCTGGCGCAGGCGGGAGACCTTTCGTGCCGACTCGTCGTTTCGGGCGTGGCTGTACGGCATCGCCACGAACGCCTGCCTGGACGCGCTCGCACGCCGGCCGCGAGTCGCTTCCCACGCCGGCGGACGGCCGCTCGGAGAGGTTCCGTGGCTCCAGCCCTACCCCGACCGGCTGCTCGAGAGCCCCGCGCCGAGCGACGAGGAGCCAGAGGCCGAGCTCGTCGCGAAGGAGACGATCGAGCTCGCATTCATCGCGACCATCCAGCTTCTCCCTCCGAAGCAGCGGGCGGTGCTCATCTCGAGGGACGTGCTCGGCTGGTCGGCGGCGGAGTGCGCGGCCCTGCTCGACACGAGCGTGGCCGCCGTGAACAGTGCGCTCCAGCGTGCCCGGGCAACGCTGAAGCGCCATCTTCCGCAAAAGCGCCTGGACTGGAGTACCGCCTCGGAGCCGAGCGAGGAGGAACGCCGCCTGCTGGAGCGCTACATCGAGGCGACCGAGGACGGCGACGCGGACACGATGGTGCAGCTGCTCCGCGAGGACGCCTTCTGCGCGATGCCGCCGGATCCGAAGTGGTGGGTCGGGAACTGGGAGATCGTGGAGGCCTGGGTCGAGGGAGGCTTCGGCGACGACGCGTGGGGCCGGCTTCGCTGCGTGGCGACGAGCGCCAACCAGCAGCCCGCCGTTGCCTGCTATGTCAAGCGCGCCGGCGACAAGGAGTACCGGCCGCTCGCCATCGACGTGCTCCGGATCGAGGACGGTGTCGTGGCAGAAATCATGGCGTTCACCCTGGACGAGACCCTCCTGACGGCCCTCGGGCTTCCGCCGACCCTCTGATGGACGCCCCGCCCGGGTTCGAGTGCCGGGCGGTCACGGTCGAGCCCGGCGGCGATCGCATCTACCACGACGCCGAATGGCAAGACGCCCTCGTCCTGATCGCCCGGGGAGAGATCGAGCTGGAGTGGCGGGACGGCCGGCGCCACCGCCTCGCGCGCGGCGAGGTCTTCTGGCTCGCCGGACTGCCGCTGCGGCGGCTCCACAACCATGGTGCCGAAGCGGCGCAGCTCGTGGCGATCTCGCGATCTGCTAACACTTAAGCGAATGCTTAACCAATCTGTCGCGCCCGAGCCTGTCTTCCATGCGCTGGCCGACCCGACCCGGCGGCTCATCGTCGAGCGGCTGAGTCGTGGCGCCGCGTCGGTCAGCGAGCTCGCCCGACCGCTGACGATCTCGCTTCCCGCGGTGCTCCAGCACCTCGGCGTGCTGGAGGCGAGCGGTCTCGTCCGGTCCGAAAAGGTCGGCCGGGTGCGGACGTGTCACATCGAGCCGGCGGCGCTGAGGACGGCGGAGCAGTGGATCGCCGCCCGGCGCGCCGACTGGGAGCTCAGGCTCGACCGGCTCGGCGACTACCTCGACCTGCAAGCCCACGAAGAGCAAGGGAGTACGAGATGACCGAGCGATCCGTCACGCACGCAACCTTCGCCGTCGAGCGGAGCTATGCCGCCACGCCTGCGCGGGTGTTCGCCGCCTGGGCCGACCCCGTCGCCAAGGCTCGCTGGTTCGGCGGCTCCGACTGGGAGCACGAGCTGGACTTCCGCGTCGGCGGCCGGGAAGTGAGCAGCGGGCCGATCGACGGCACCGTCTACACCTTCAGCGCCCGCTACCAGGACATCGTTCCCGACGTGCGGATCGTCTATGCGTACGACATGCACATGGGCGAGACCCGGACCTCGGTCTCGCTCGCGACCGTCGAGTTGACACCTGACGGCGAGGGCACAAGGCTCGTCTTCACCGAGCAGGGCGCATTCCTGGACGGGCTGGACGATCCGACGCAGCGCGAGAGCGGCACTGGGAGCCTCCTCGATGCGCTCGGCAAAGAGCTCGAGCGATGAGTTTCGCCCGCTCCGCGGGTCTCATAGCCAGGAGATGAAGGACCGTTGAGCATCGAAGGACGCAACCGCTGGCTTGCACTCGTCGTCCTCTGCCTGGGCGACCTGATGATCGTCCTCGACGTGACGATCGTCGGGGTGGCGCTGCCGTCGATCCGCGAGGACCTCGGCTTCTCCGAGACCTCGCTGGCCTGGGTCGTGAACGCCTACCTGCTGACTTTCGGCGGGTTTCTCCTGCTCGGCGGCAGGCTCGGCGACCTCTTCGGCCACCGGCGCCTGTTTCTGATCGGGATCTCGCTCTTCACGGTCGCGTCGCTGGGCTGCGGCCTCGCGACCTCGCAGGAGGCCCTCGTCGCCGCGCGGGCCGTGCAGGGCCTCGGCGGCGCCGTGGTCTCGGCGGTTGCACTGTCGCTGATCGTGACGCTGTTCACGGAGCCGACCGACCGCGCCAAGGCGATGGGAGTCTTCGGCTTCGTCGCCGCAGGCGGCGGCAGCATCGGCGTGCTCCTCGGAGGGATCCTCACCGACGTCCTCGACTGGCACTGGATCTTCCTCGTCAACATCCCGATCGGGATCGCCGTCTTCGCCCTCACGCTCGCGCTGATCCCGGCGGCGCGAGGCGTAGCCGCGACGGGACGGCTGGACGTCGCCGGCGCGGTGACCGTGACGGCGTCGTTGATGCTCGCGGTGTACGCGATCGTGAACGGCAACGAGCAGGGCTGGACGTCGGCGCGGACGCTCGGTGTGCTCGGCGCCGCGGTCGTACTCCTGGCCGTCTTCCTCGCGATCGAGGCCCGGGTCACAGCGCCGCTCGTGCCGCTCGGCCTCTTCCGGTTGCGCAACCTCGCAATCTCGAACGTGGTCGGTGTGCTCTGGGCCGCGGCGATGTTCGCATGGTTCTTCCTCTCGGCGCTCTACCTCCAGCTCGTGCTCGGCTACAGCCCGCTCGAGGTCGGGCTGGCCTTCCTGCCGGGGAACCTGATCATGGGGTTCCTCTCGCTCGGGATCTCGGCGAAACTCGTGATGCGCTTCGGGATCAGGCCGCCGCTGGCTGTGGGACTCGGACTGGCGTCGCTCGGGCTGCTGCTGTTCGCACGCGCGCCCGTGGACGGGAACTTCGTCGTGGACGTCCTCCCGAGCATGATCCTGCTCGGCCTCGGCGCCGGGATGGCGTTCAACCCGGTGCTCCTCGCTGCGATGAGCGACGTCGAGCCGAGCGACGCGGGGCTCGCGTCGGGCGTCGTGAACACCGCCTTCATGATGGGCGGCGCGCTCGGTCTCGCCGTCCTCGCCAGCCTGGCCGCATCCCGGACGGACACGCTCGCCGCGTCCGGCGACGGCCCGCTGGAAGCACTCACCGGCGGCTATCACGCTGCGTTCCTCGTCGGCGCGCTCTTCGCGCTCGCGGCGGCCGTGATCGGAGGAACCCTGCTCCGCGCCGGCGTCCCCGGAGCGGAGGCCGAGGAGCCGGTCGAGGCTGCCGCAGCCCTGGAGGCGGACTAGCTGGCCGGCCGCATGGCAGCGGTCGCGGCGCCTGCCGCATCGGAGCTCGACGGTCTGGTCGGTGCGATTCGCTCAGTCGTCGGCAGGCATGCGGACTGGCAGGAAACGGCCCGTCTCGTCGCGCTCGAGCTCGAGCATTTCCGTCCATCGGCGGGCGTGCTCGCTCCCGAGCTTCGGAGCGGGGACCCGGAGACGTACCGCAGCCACGTCCTCCACGCCGAGCCGGACGGATCGTTCTCGATCGTCGCCCTCGTGTGGCGGCCCGGACAGGAAACGCCGATCCACGACCACGTGACCTGGTGCGTCTTCACGGTCGTCCAGGGCGTGGAGCACGAGGAGCTGTACATGCTCGACGAGGAGGCCGGAGTGCTCGTCGAGGCCGGGTCGAGCACGAACGAGACCGGCTCGGTGAGCGGCTTCGCGCCGCCGGGGGACATCCACCGCGTCCGCAACGTCGGGGACGAAACGGCGATCTCGATCCACGTGTACGGAACCGACGTCGACCGGATCGGCTCCAGCGTCCGGCGGTACTACGACCAGCCGGTCGTCTGCCGCTAGGAGGGCTTGCCGGACATGGCCCACGCCGCGACCACGTAGGCGGCGAGGAGGACGAGCGAGAGGATCATCGTCGCCCGCAGGAGCCCGGCTCCCTTGCCCGCGCGCAGCCGGTAGACGCCGATCCCGCCGACCACGAGGGACACGAGCAGGATGAGCCCGCCCAGGTCTGCAGCGAAGTAGCCGATCTCGAGCCAGGTCGGCTCCTCGAAGTCGTCGGGAAGGTCGTCCCAGCCCTGCTCCGAGTAGATCCACTGGGCCCCGATCCGCATGACGATCCAGCCGGGAAGCGCTACGGCCAGCAACGCCCAGTAACCGAGCCGGAGCGAGCGAGCATCGCCCCGCGCCAGCGCCAGGATCGCCGCCGCGCTGAGTAACCCGCCGACGAGGATCGCCGCACCGAGGATGTGGACGAAGAGCGGGAGGTTCTGCTCGTCCGCGCGAACGGCTGCGAAGAGCGCGCTCATGCGCCCGGCTTCCAGATCATGTCCACGAGGATCAGGAGGAGCACGATGCTCCCGAGGAGCTGGAGGACGAGCCCCTGCGACGTCCGGTTGAGCGCAAGCAGCTCGCCGTTCGGCCCCGTCTGGCCGGAGGCGTTGAGCTCTTGCGCCTTCTTCACGGCGACGAGGTACGCCTTGCCCGTGCGCTGGCCAATCCCGGCGGCGACGATCCACAAGACGAGTGCAGCGACGATCCACGGATCCCAGATGTCGTAGTCGCCGACCGAGAACGCGAGCCAGATCCCGAGGATGATCGTGCCGCCGGCGCCGATGCCGATCGCGGCGTCGGCCACCCGGGTGAACGGGGCGAAGCTAAGCGTCCGCTCGGGTGTGTCCGTCCGGCGGACGGCGACGATCAGCACCCAGAAGAGGACGAGGCCGGCGACGTACGAGAACGCGCTCAGGACGTGGAGCGCGAGCATCCAGTCGTCGAAGCTCACCGGGGGATCCTACGAAGTCTGATAGTCCACCGGCATGCCCTTCGGTCGGCTTGCGGGCTGCCTGGCCCTTGCCCTCGTCATCGCGGGCGGCGCCGGCGCTGCAGAGCCCAGGTCGCGCTCGCTCGGCCTGCCCTGGGCGGGCACGTTGGCCGGCGGCGTTCAGCTCGAGCCGGAGAGCGAGCACCACTTCACGTGGGATTCCGTCCGGCGCCGCTCTCCGAGCCGGGGTTGGAGGCGATACGGCAACGCGCGCCTCGTCAGGACGACGCTTGGAGTCCTCGCCGAGTACGCGGCGGCCAATCCTCGGGCCACGCGCGTCGGCGTCGGCGACCTCTCGCGGCCGCGAGGCGGAGAGTTCGGCGCGCGCTACGGCGGGATCGGCCACGCGTCCCACCAGAACGGGCTCGACGTCGACGTCTACTACCCCCGCCTCGACCGGCGCGAGCGTCCGCCGCGCGTTCCGCGCCAGATCGACCGGCCGCTCGCGCAGGACTTGGTCGACCGCTTCGTCGCGGCAGGCGCGGCAAAGGTCTTCGTCGGGCCGAACACCGGCCTGCGCGGGCCGCCTGCGGTCGTCGAGGTCCTCCCCGCCCACCACGACAACCACCTGCACGTTCGCCTGGCGGGCGATGGGATCACTTCGGCGCCCGTCGGCGTCAGTACACGCGGTCTGCCGATCCGGGCCTTCACACTCGGCTCTGGCCGGCCGCGGATCCTCGTCGTCGGCTGCATCCACGGCAACGAGTGCGCGGGCAGCGTCGTGGCCACCCGCCTGCTGCACGCGCGCCCGCCGAGGCGCGGCTCGATCACGGTCGTCCAGGATCTGAACCCGGACGGCCACGCGGCGAAGCGGCGCGGGAACGCCCGGGGCGTCGACCTGAACCGCAACTTCCCCGGAACCTGGCGGCGCATCCCCACCGCCGGCCCGGCTCCCGCCTCCGAGGTCGAGACCAGGATCGCGATGCAGCTCATCCGCCGGCTCCGGCCGGACGTGACGATCTGGTTCCACCAGCCGCAGGGCCTCGTTCGCGCCTGGGGCCCGAGCGTGGCGATCGCCAGGCGCTATGCGCGCCTCGCCGGCATGCGCTTCGCCCGGCTGCGCCGGCCGCCCGGCGCGGCGACCGCCTGGCAGGCGGGGGCGATGCCGGCCTCCCGGTCCTTCGTCGTCGAACTCGCGCCCGGCGAGCTGGGACTGCGGGAGGCCGGCCCCTACGTCCGCGCGATCCTGAGGCTCAGCCGCCGATAGGCCGTCGCCTATCCCAGCTGGGCCAGCCGCTCGCGGTACTCGTCGCTCGTGAGCTCGCCGCGGGCGAAACGCTCCGCGAGGATCTCCTTCGCGCGGTCGAGACCGCCGCTCTGAGGCCGCCGCCACCGGCGGCTCAGGAACCACACGGCCCCCACGATGACCGCGAGCCAGAGGATCGGCCAGATCACCCACCAGCCGCCTGCTTGTTCGGCCAGAACCATCGCGCTCACCCCCTCTCTCCGGCTGTTGCCGGCACGCGAACGGGCTCCCCGTCGAGCCGCGGCAGCACCCGGTCGAGCCAGCGGGGCATCCACCAGTTGGCACGGCCCAACAGCTGCATCACGGCCGGCACGAGCACCATCCGGACGATGGTCGCGTCGACCAGGATCGCGGTCGCCATCCCGACGCCCATCAGCTTGAGGAACACCTCGGTGCTGAAGACGAAGGCGAGGAAGACGACGACCATGATGGCCGCGGCCGCGGTGATCACCCGGGCGGTCTTCGCGAGCCCATCGGCGACCGCGTCGCTCGTCCGGCCGGTCTTGAGGTACTCCTCACGCACCCGCGAGAGCAGGAAGACCTCGTAGTCCATCGAGAGCCCGAAGAGGATCGCGAACATCATCACGGGGATGAACGGTGGCACCGGCGTGTCGGTGTCGACGCCGACCAGGCTGCCGAACCAGCCTCCCTCGGCCGCGAGGGCTACGACGCCGTAGGCCGCACCGACGGAGAAGAGGTTCATCACCCCGGCCTTCAGGGCGATCAGCGGCGCGCGGAACGCGAGCAGGAGCAGCAGGAACGACAGGAGCACGACGCCGGCGACGAAGAGCGGGATACGACTCGAGACGTACTCGCTCTGGTCGACGAAGGCCGCGGTCAGGCCGCCCACGTAGACGCCCGGTGGAGCGAGCTCGCGCAGTCGATCGACGAGGTCGGCGGTCTCGGCGTCCTGGGGCGAGGTCGCCGGCATGACGGAGAACACTGCGGCCTGGCCGTCCGGGCTGGTGCGGACCGGGGTGACGAAGGACACGCCCTCCGCGCGGCGCACACGGCCGGCGAGCGCCTCCAGCCCGGACGTCTCTTCGGATGCGACGAGCAGCGGGCCCGTCGAGCCCGGCCCGAAGCCGCGGCTCACGAGCTCGTACGCCGCGCGCGTCGACGAGCCATCGGGATCGTTGCCCTCGTCGGGGAAGCCGTAGCGCAGCCCCAGCACGGGCAGCGTCAGCAAGATCAGCACGGTTGCGCCGAGTGCTGCCGCGATCCCGGCGCGGCGCTGGACGAGTCGGCTCCAGCGGGTGGCGAGCGTGCCGCCCCCGGTTCGCAGGGAGCGGCCCAGACCTGGGATCCGGAGCCGGTCGACCCTCCGGCCGGCGATCGCAAGCAGCGCCGGGAGCAGGGTGATCGATGCGAGGACGACCACCAGCACCGCGAGGCTCGCTGAGATCGCGACGCCGTACAGAAACGAGACGCCCATGAACGACAGTCCGAGGAGCGAGATCACGACCGTGCCGCCCGCAACGATCACACTGCGCCCCGCGGTCGTGACCGCCTCCACGAGGGCAACGCGCTCGTCGGCGCCGTCGAGCATCGCGGAGCGGAAGCGGGTCAGGATCAGGAGCGCGTAGTCGACCCCGACGCCGATCCCGATCAGGCCGGCGACGGCCGGCGCGAAGTCTGGGGTGTCGACGAAGACGGCGACGATGCCGATCAGGCTCGCGGAGATGCCCAGCCCGAAGATCGCCACGAGCAGCGGCAGTCCGGCCGCGACGACGGAGCCGAAGGCGATCAGCAGGACGACGGCGGCCGCTAGCAGGCCCATCAGCTCGGGCGGCTGGCCCTCCTGGGCCTGCTGGATCAGGTTGCCTCCGACCTCGACGCGAAGCCCGTCGTCGGTTGCGTCGTCGGCCAGGTCGATCAGCCGCGTGCCGGACGAGGTCTCGAGGTCCATCGCACTGCGTTCGAGGCGAAGCTGGACGAGCCCGATCGTGCCGTCCCGGGAGTAGCGCGGCTCCGAAGCGCCTGCGATGCCGTCGACGCGCTCGGCCTCGGCCAGCAGCCCGTCGATCCGGTCTTCGGCCCCGCGGGCGCCGCCGGGCGCCTCCCAGACCACGTTCACGGTCTCTCCGGAGCTGCCGTCGAAGTGCTTCTCGAGCAGGTCGGCGGTGGCCTTGCTCTCGCTCCCTGGCGTGCCGAACTCGCCGCCGTACTCCCCCGCGACCTGCGGGACAACGACGAGGGTGGCCGCCAGGATCGCGACCCAGGCGAGGACGACGCGCCAGCGGCGTCGATAGGTCAAGTCGGCGAGTCGTGCGAGACGAGATGGTGCGTGTGTAGGAGTCATGGCCTCGACGGTACGGAGGCCAACCGTCCGGCCACAGCGCCCGGAGGGAGGAACTCCGGCGTCCCCCCGTGGGAGGAGGCACATCGCCCTCGAGGGGTACGAAACCCCCGCTACGCTCGTGATATGCGCACGGAACGCGCGATCGACGTCTGGATCGCGCTCGGTGTCTTCGTCCTGACAGTGGCGATGCTCGCCAGCGGCGGGGTGTCGGGCGACGACGAGGCGCGAAGTCTCGACCTCCTCGGAGTCGCCCTCGCGGCTCTCGCCTCACTACCCCTGCTCGCGCGACGCCGGGCGCCGCTGGCGGTATTCGTTGCGTCGGCAATCGTGAGCGCGGCGATCAACGCGCTCGACTATCCGCCCGGACCGCCGATCGGCCCGACGGTCGCGCTCTATTTCGTCGGCCTCTCCGGCGACCGGACGAAGACCAGCGGACGGCTCACCTTCACTGTCGTCGGTCTCATGCTTGTCGTTCACATCGCGGCCACCAGCTACGGCCGCGGCGATTCCCCGATCATCCCGGCCCTTTTCGGCACCCTCGTCTGGGGCGGCGCGTGGGTGGTCGGCGATCGCGTCCGACTGCGACGCGAGCGAGTGGCTGACCTCGAGGAGCGGGCCAGGCAAGCCGAGCGCGAGACGGATCGTGAGCGGCGCCTCGCAGCCGCTGAGGAGCGAACGCGGATCGCGCGGGATCTCCACGATTCCGCGGGCCATGCAATCAACGTCATCCTCGTCCACGCGGGTGCCGCACGTCTTCTCGCCGAGAAGGACCCAGCGCGCTCGCGGGCGGCGCTCGCGACGATCGAGAGTCTCGCCCGTGAGACCCTGACGGAGATCGACGGCCTCGTGCGGGCGCTCCGCGAGGACGAGGAGCAGGCTCAGACACCGATCGGTCTCGCGGCGCTCGATGCGCTCGTGAAGCGCCACCAGGACGTGGGGCTCGACGTGGACGTTCGCGTCGACGGTACCCATCGCCAGCTCGGACCTGCCGTGGACCAGGCCGCCTACCGGATCCTCCAAGAGTCGCTGACGAACGCCCTCCGACACGGAGACGGAGGAGCTAAGGTCGCGCTGACCTACGGCACCGAGGCCCTCGAGATCGGAGTCACCAATCCCGCCGACAACGGCAAGGGCGCGGCCGGCCACGGGATCGTCGGGATGCGCGAGCGTGCATCGCTGGTCGGCGGCCGGGTCGAGGCCGAGCAGCTGAACGGGTTCTTTCGCGTTCGCGCGCGCCTGCCGTACGTCGGCGGGGAGCAATGATGAGCGAGCCTGTCCGCGTGCTCCTGGTCGACGACGACGACCTGATGCGTGCGGGCCTCCGCTCGGTGCTGTCGAGCGACGAGACGATCGAGGTCGTCGGCGAAGCGGGCGACGGCCGCCTCGCCCTGGCCGAGATTCGCAAATTGCGACCCGACCTCGTGCTGATGGACATCCGCATGCCCGACCTCGACGGCATCGCCGCCACGCGCGAAGTGCTCGGAGCCGAGCCCGACGTCAAGGTCGTCGTGCTCACGACCTTCGAAGAGGACGATTACATCTTCGAGGCGCTGAGCGCCGGCGCCTCGGGCTTCCTGCTCAAGCGGACGACGCCGGAGGAGCTGATCACCGCGATCCACACCGTCGCCGACGGCGACTCGCTCCTCTCACCCTCGGTCACCCGGCGCGTGATCGACCGGATGGCTACGCAGCCCGCGGCGACGCTCTCCGGGGCCAGGCTCGAAGAGCTCACCCCGCGCGAGCTCGAGGTGCTCGAGCTGATCGGCAGAGGCCTCTCGAACCGCGAGATCGCCGAGTCGTTCGTGATCGAGGAGTCGACGGTCAAGACGCACGTGAAGCGGATCCTGATGAAGCTCGGTCTCCGCGACCGCGTGCAGGCGGTGATCCTCGCGTACGAGACCGGCCTCATCCGGCCGGGTCCCAAGACCGGCGCGGCCTGATCGCCCCCCGCGGGAGGACGCGTGATCCTCCGCGCGCGGGACACGAGGATCACACCTCCGGGCGACGACATCGCCACATCCCGGGACGCAGCCTGTCCTTCGTCGAACGAAACGACGAGAGGAGAAACGATGATCCGCCCAGGCGACACACTCGGGAACTCGGTGACTGGCGAGGTGCTGGTCTTCCACCGCACCTCCGCGCAGACGAATGGCGATTCGGTCCTCGTCGAGACGATCGTCCGGCCCCAGGGCTTTGTCGCCGCAACGCACGTGCACCCGCACCAGACGGAGCGCTTCGAAGTCCTCGAAGGCCTGCTCGGGCTGCGGATCGGCGAGGAAGAGCTCCTGGCGGGTCCGCGCGACGTCGCGGTGGTGCCGCCTCACACGCCTCACCGCTTCTGGAACGCGGGCAAGCACGACGCGCGCTTTCTCTGTGAGGTCCGCCCTGCGCTCGGGTTCGAATCGCTGATCGAGACGATGTTCACGCTCGCCGCGCAGGGCAAGACGAAT
>DASZEE010000035.1:0-15637 GCA_035941215.1 Gaiellaceae bacterium | reverse complement strand
GGCCTGACCCGGACGGCCGATAGTAGCGCCGGCCCTTCAGCTCCTCGGGCAGGTTGTCGGCCTCGAAGCCACGCGGGTCGGAGTGCGGATAGACGTAGCCCTTGCCGCGCCCGAGCTTCTTTGCGCCGTAGTAGTGGGTGTCTCTCAGCGCGTCCGGCGGCCGGAGGTGGCCGTGGTCGCGGACATCCTTCTGGGCGTCGCGCAGCGCCACGATCACGTCGTTCGACTTCGGCGCCAGTGCGAGGTAGATCGCCGCCTCGGCGAGGTTGAGCTGTGCCTCGGGGAGCCCGACGTGCTCAACTGCCTGCGCCGCCGCGACGGCGACGACGAGCGCCTGCGGGTCGGCCAGGCCGATGTCCTCCGAGGCCAGGATGACCATGCGGCGGGCGATGAACCGCGCGTCCTCGCCGCCCTCGAGCATCGCGGCGAGGTAGTAGACGGACGCGTCGGGATCGGAGCCGCGCATCGACTTGATGAACGCCGAGACGAAGTCGTAGTGCGCGTCTCCGCCCTTGTCGTAGACGAGCGGGCGCTTTCGGGCTGCGTCCTCGACGTGCTCCTCCGACAGCGCGCGCTCCTCGGCCCGTGCGGTCTGGACTGCGAGCTCGAGGATGTTCAGCGCGTTTCGGGCATCGCCGCCGGCACGCAGGGCGATGAGCTCGACGAGCTCGGGCGGCACGTCTGCCTGGAGCTCCTCGGCTCCACGGCGGACGACGACGGTCAGATCCTCCCGGGCGAGTGGGCCGAGCTCGTAGATCTGGGCGCGGGAGAGGAGCGCCGAGTTGACCTCGAAGTAGGGGTTCTCGGTCGTCGCTCCGATCAGCGTCAGGACGCCCTCCTCGACCGCCGGCAGCAGTGCGTCCTGCTGCGCCTTGTTGAAGCGGTGGATCTCGTCGAGGAAGAGGATCGTCCGCCGGCCCTGGGCGCCGAGCTCCTCGCGGGCGCCGGCGATCACCTCGCGCACCTGCGAGACAGTGGCCGAGACGGCGGAGAGCTCGACGAACGCGGCGCCGGTCTGTTGCGCGACGATCCGCGCGAGCGTCGTCTTGCCGGTTCCCGGCGGCCCGTAGAGGATCATCGAGCCCACGCGGTCCTCCTCGATCGCGAGCCTCAGCGCGGAGCGCTCGCCGAGGATCTGCTCCTGGCCGACGAAGTCGTCGAGCTGCTGCGGCCGGAGCCGGAGCGCGAGCGGCGCGACCTGCGGCAGCCGCTCTTTGGCCGCGTCTGAGAAGAGGTCGCTCATTGCAGGGAAAGTATGCTCGTGCGTCGAGCGACGAAGGAGGCGGGCAATGCCATTCGAGGAGCTGAAGGAGCGCCATGCGACCGTGTGGAGCTCAGGGCCCTATCACGGGGTCACGGAGACGATCAAGGACATCCACGCGCAGGTGATCGACCGCCTGCGGCCCGAACCGGGTCAGCGCTTTCTCGACCTGGCCTGTGGCACGGGCGCGGTCGCTGAGCTTGCTGCGGCGACCGGCGCGGGGGTCGTGGGCGTCGACCTGGCGCCCGCGCTGATCGACCAGGCGAAGGGCAGAGCAGAGGAACGCGGCCTGGAGATCGACTACCGCGTCGGCGACGTCGAGGCACTCGAGCTGGAGGACGCGAGCTTCGATCGGGTTGCGTCCACCTGTGGCGTCATGTTCGCGCCCGACCACGGGGCCGTTGCGCGCGAGCTCGCGCGGGTCACGAGGCCGGAGGGCCGGATCGCACTCGCCTGCTGGACGCCGGAATCCGGCCTCGCCCAGCTCGTCGGCGTCATGCGCGAGTTCCAGCCCGCTCTTCCGCCGGGCGTGGGCAACCAGTTCGACTGGGGACGGGAGGACTACGTCCGCGATCTCCTCGCGGATGATTTCGAGCTCGAGCTCGAAGTGCTGGACAGCCCGCTCGAGATGGAGTCCGGCGAAGCGGTCTGGGAGCTCTTCCGCCGCGACTACGGCCCGACGAAGGTGCTCGCCGAGTCGCTCGAGGACGACAAGCGCGAGGAGCTGCACCGCAACTTCGTCGAGCTCCACGAGCGGTCGCGTGTGAACGGCGGCCTCCGCTTCTCGCGCACCTATCTGCTCACGGTCGGCACCCGCCGCTAGCTAGTGGCGACTCTCTCGTTGCGGCAGGAGGCGACCGAGCTCCTCCAGGAGCTGATCCGGGTCGACACGGTCAATCCGCCCGGCAACGAGACGCGGGCGGCGGAGGTCCTGCGCGAGTACCTCGGCGACAACGGGGTCGAGTCCGAGCTCTACGCGAAGGTGCCGGAGCGGGCGAACCTCGTCGCGCGCATCGCGGGCAACGGCACAGGCCCGCGCCTCGTTCTCCTGTCCCACACGGACACGGTGCTGGCGGACCCGGCCGAGTGGGAGCTCGACCCGTGGTCGGGCGAGTTGCGCGAGGGGCAGATCTGGGGTCGAGGCGCACTCGACATGAAGGGCCAGGTCGCTGCAAGCGCCGTTGCGATCGCCTCGCTTGCGCGCGAGGGCTTCGAGCCGGGCGGTGACCTGATCTTCGCCGCCTGCGCCGACGAGGAGGTCGGTGCCGGCTTCGGGCTCCAGTGGCTGTGCCAGGCGCATCCCGATGCGGTTCGCTCGGAGTACTGCGTCAACGAGGGCGCCGGAGACCGGCTCATCCTCGGCGGCCGCGTCTTCTACGTGTGTTCGACCGCGGAGAAGATGAGCTCGCCGTTCCGGATCCGCGTCCGCGGACGGAGCGGCCACGCGTCGCGGCCGGGGATCGCGGACAACGCGCTCGTGAAGGCTGCACCGCTGGTCGAGCGCCTGGGCCGCTTTCAGGACACGCCGGAGCTCGGCCCGGAGGTGGAGGCGTTCCTGCGCGCGGTCACCGGCGGCGTCCCGGCCCCCGACCGGGCCGTGGAGGCGGCGCGCGAGGTGCACCTGCTCGCCGGCGACCTCGTCGAGCCGCTGCTCGGAACCACCGTCGCGCCGACGAAGATCGTCGCCTCGCGCAAGCGGAACGTGATCCCTGCGCGGTGCGAGATCACGGTCGACTGCCGGATCCTCCCCGAGCGCACCCAGGCCGAGGTGGAGGCGCAGCTGCGCGAGTTTCTCGGCGACGCGGAGTTCGACTTCGAATGGGTCGAGGGTCACGGCGGGACCCGCTCGCCGATCGACACACCGCTGTGGGACGTGATCCAGGGCTTCGTCTCGGACCTGGAGCCGGGCGCGCAGGTCGTCCCGCTGCTGCTCTCAGGCTTCACGGACAGCCACTGGCTCCGGGACGCGTTCGGCACCGTCTCGTACGGGTTCTTCCCGATGCGGACGATGGAGCCGGAGGTCGCGGCGCGGCTGATCCACTCCGCCGATGAGCGGATCGAGGTCGAGGACCTCGAGCTGGGCGTGCGGTTCCTCCGCCATGCGGCTCGAGAGGTCGGGTCGCTACCCTCGACCGCGTGAGCGAGAAGATCCGGTTCGGCGGCATGGCCCTCGCCAACGGCGTGCTCGTCCACGGGCCGAACGCGTGGGCCTGCGCCGTGCGGGCACCGGACGGGTCGCTGCGCATCGAGTCCGACTTCAAGCGGTTCCGGGCGGCGAACGTCGGGCGGCCGTTCCTGCGCGGCCCGGCTCGGGTCGCGGAGATCTTCGCGCTGCTGCCGGAGGTGCGCCGTCGCGTTCCCGAGGCGCGCTTCCCGTTCGAGCGGCCCGTCGTCCTGGCGGCGATGGTCGGCGGCGCCGTCTTCACGCACGTCGTCCGCGGCTCGGGCCGGCTCGGCCCCGCCGCAAAGGAGCTGATCGCCGGGTTCGCGTCGCTGGCGCCGGCCGCGATCGCCCTCCGCGGGTCTGCGCTCGCCGCCTATCACGGCGCAGAACACATCTCGATCGGGACCTACGAGCACGGCGAGCCGCGCGAGAAGGAGCACGAGCGCTGCGGCACGCACCTCGTCGGGCCCCTGCTCGTCACGATGGCGGCTGGAAACGCGCTTGCGACGAAGGCGCCCCCGCACATGCGGTCGACCGCGCGGGCCGCCGCGTCCGTCGGCGCGCTGGCGGCGGCGACCGAGATCTTCAACTGGATGTCGAGGAACCCCGAGCGGCGGCTCTCCAAGCTGCTCGCCCGGCCGGGGCACGAGTTCCAGCACCGGGTCGCGACCGCCGAGCCGACGTCCGAGCAACTCGAGGTCGCGGAGGCCGCCCTCGCCGCCTGCCTGCGACTCGAGGAGGCAGCCGATGGCGGTCGAGACTAGAGGGACGCGACTGCCCGCCGAGATCTTCGACCTGCCGGTCGAGAAGATCCGCGAGGGCTACTACACGGACGAGTACTTCAACCGGACGCGGCAGGTGCTGCTCGAGGACGACAGGCATCCCCGGGTCGTGATGCAGGTGTTCCAGAAGCGGGAGGCGATCCTTGCCGGGATCGACGAGGCGATCGCCGTCCTCGAGCTCTGCTCGGACGACTGGGAGGGCCTGACCGTCCACGCGCTCTACGAGGGCGACCCGATTGCGCCCTGGGAGACGGTGATGACGATCGAGGGCGACTACACGGCGTTCGCCCACCTCGAAACCGTCTATCTCGGCGTCCTCGCCCGCCGGACGATGATCGCGACGAACGTCAAGCGAGTCGTCGAGGCCGCGAACGGCAAGCCGATCATCTTCATGCCGGCCCGGTACGACCACCATCGCGTCCAGACCGGCGACGGCTACGCCGCGTACGTGGCCGGCTCGACGATCGGCGCCCCAATCGGCATGACGACGGGCGCGAACACGTCGTGGTGGGGCGGAACCGCGATCGGGACCGTCCCGCACTCGCTGATCTCGTCCTACGGCGGAAACACGGTGCTCGCGGCGACGAAGTTCGCGGAGCACATGGATCCAGACGTGAACATCGTGGCGCTCGTGGACTTCGAGAACGACTCGGTCCGCACGGCGGTCGACGTGGCCCGTGCGCTCGGCGACCGGCTGTGGGGGGTGAGGCTGGACACCTCGCGCTCACTCGTCGACAGGTCGCTCTGGCACGAGATGGGCGACTTCGACCCGCGTGGGGTCAACGACCGGCTCGTCCACAAAGTCCGGGACGCGCTCGACCGGGACGGCTTCGAGCGGGTGAAGATCGTCGTCTCCGGAGGGATGAACGCGGAGCGGATCCGCGAGTTCGAGGAGCTCGGCGTGCCGGTCGACTCCTACGGCGTCGGCTCGGCGCTGATCCGCGGGGAGAACGACTTCACGGCCGACGTCGTCCTGACGGACGGGCGGCCGAGCTCCAAGGTCGGCCGGTGGTACCGGCCGAACCCGCGCCTCGAGCGCGTCGGGTAGCCGTCCCGCCCCTAGCGGACCGGGGCGCGGATGCCCGGCCAGCTCTCGATCGGCTCGGTCGACCGCACGACGTGCATGCCGGCCGCGGCGAACCGCTCGAACGCGTCGTTCGCCTGCTCCGTGTAGTCGAAGCCGGGGACGACGACCGGCGAGGTGCAGTCCTCCAGGAGGTACGTGCGGGGCGCAAGGGCCGGGACTCGCTCATCGTCGACGTCGAGCAGGTCGTCGATCGTCCAGGCGACGCAGTGGCTCTTCGCCTGCCCGGCCACGACGATCGCGTCGTAGAGATGCAGGTTCTCGATCAGCAGGTCGTTCTTGCCCGCGATCGTCGTGCCGTCTGGCCCCTCCGTGATCTCCGGGCCGAACATCGAGTAGTGCTCGGTCAGCGGGTTGTCGCCTTTCACCTGGAAGGCCGGCTGGCTCGAGCGGGCGATCGTGTGGAAGAAGATCGCTTCCTCGACGGCCGAGACGAGCGCGTGTCCCACTCCCCCGAGCATCGCGTGGTACGGCCAGATCGTGAGCGTGTACTTCCCGCTCTCCTCGAGCTTCCGCGTGTAGTCGAGGAGCTGCTCCTGGGCGTAGTCGGGGTCGATGCCTGTGCTCTCGACGGCCGCGGGGTTGATCCGCCACCGGCCCGCCTCGACCTCGGCGGCCGTGATGTGGGTATACGGGTCCGGATGCCGTCCCTCGTCGTCGACGAGCCAGACCGGGTGGAAGATCTGGGTCGCGCGGTGTGAGTCGAGGGTCGGAATGATCGCCGTGATCGACCCGAGGTTGCGGTAGAGGAACTCGCACAGGCGCGCGTTGTCCCGCTCGGCGCCCTGGACGTAGAGCTCGAATCCCGGGACACAGAACGTGTTCTGGAGGTCGACTGCCACGAGGCAGATTCGGAAGCCGTCCTCGAGCGCGGGACGCAGGCGATGTTCCTCGGCCCACGCCCGTGCCTCGAGCGCCCGTTCGTCGTACGGGACGTGCCAGACCTCGCCCGTGCGACCCGGGTCGAAGTGCGGAGGAACCGGGAGCTCGGCCACCCGGTCAGTGTGCCCTACAGGGGACCGGACTCGCTGCCGATAGGCGGTCCATGCCGTTCGATGTGGGGGAGCTGCTGCGCGCGATCGGGGACATCGCCTTCGTTTGGCTCCCGATCATCATGTTCGCACTCATCATCTACCTGCTCTGGCGCAGCCTCTCGCTGATGCCGCGGGTGAAGACGACGCACGTCAAGCCGACGTCCCGGAGCTCCGTGACCTGGGAAGAGGTCGCTGGTCTCGACGAGGCGAAGAAGGAGCTGCGCGAGGTCGTCGATTTCCTCCGCCATCCCAAGCGCTTCTCACGCCTGGGGGCGCGCGTCCCGAAGGGCATCCTTCTCTATGGCCCACCCGGTACCGGCAAGACGCTGCTCGCGAAGGCGGTCGCTCACGAGTCCGGCGCGAGTTTCTACTCGCAGAGCGCCTCGGCGTTCGTCGAGATGTTCGCCGGTCTTGGCGCCGCGCGCATCCGCAAGCTCTTCGAACAGGCAAGGAACGATGCGCCGGCCATCATTTTCATCGACGAGCTCGATGCCGTCGGGATGAAGCGCATGGGCGGCGGCCTCAACCGCGAGCAGGATCAGACGCTGAACCAGCTCCTGGTCGAGCTCGACGGCTTCAACGAGAGCGAGGGCGGCCAGGTGATCGTCATGGGCGCCTCGAACCGCCTCCAGGATCTCGACGCCGCGCTGCTCCGGCCGGGCCGCTTCGACCGTCAGATCCTCGTCTCGTCGCCGGATCTCGCGGGTCGTCAGGAGATCCTCGGGGTCCACACGCGCGGCAAGCCGCTCTCGGCCGACGTCGACCTCCACCTCGTCGCGCGCCAGACCGCCGGGCTGACCGGCGCCGATCTGGCCAACGTCGCGAACGAGGCCGCGATCTTCGCCGCCCGCGACGACCGCAGCGACATCTCCCAGGCCAACTTCGAGGCGGCGCTCGAGCGGGTCGTCGGCGGCCTCCAGCAGCGCCGCATCGTCACCGAGAAGGAGCGCCGGATCCTCGCGTACCACGAGGGCGGGCACGCTGTCATGGCCTACCTGATGGGCGATCCCGTGCAGAAGGCGACCATCGTCGCCCGCGGCGACGCGCTCGGCTACACGTTCCACCTCCCTGACGAGGATCGCTACCTGCACACTCGCGAGGAGCTGATCGACTGGATGACGATCGGGCTCGCCGGCCGCGCCGCAGAGCAGGTCGTCTTCGGCCGGGTCACGAACGGCGCCGCCAACGACCTCGAGAAGGTCACGTCGCTGGCCCGCGCGATGGTGTTCGAGTACGGCATGTCCGAAGGCGTGGTCTCGCGGACCATGCGTGCGGACAACTACGCGCTCTCGGAGGAGACCAAGCGCCTGCGGGACAGCGAGCAGGCGAGGCTCACGGACGGCGCCTACGAAGAGGCGATCCGGCTCCTCGAGAAGCATCGCTCGCCCCTCGACCGCGTCGCCGGTGCGCTGCTCGAGAAGGAGACGCTGAACCGGGACGACCTCGAAACGCTGCTGGACGACGTCCGGCCGGAATCGCACTCGAGCGACACCGTCGGCACCGTGCGCGTCCTGCCGCAGCTCGAACAGGCCTGACGCGCTCGACGCGGGGTAATCCCGCTTCTGCCCCATCCTGCACGATCTTGCCCGTTTATGCTTGAATGGGCAGCATGCTCACCGAAGAGCGGCGCGATCTCATCCTCCGGCGCCTCGAGCGTGACGGCAAGGTCGTCGCGGCCGACCTGAGCGCCGAGCTCGCCGTCTCCCCCGACACGGTTCGGCGCGACCTTCGCGACCTGGCGGAGGCGGGGCTCCTGAGGCGCGTCCACGGCGGTGCGCTCCCGGCCGCCGTCGGGGCACGTCCGTATGCCGTCCGCCGCGAGCAGGCCCCCGCAGCCAAGGAGGCAATCGCGCGCGCCACGAGTGGCCTCCTCCGTAAGGGACAAGTGATCCTGCTCGACGCCGGGACGACCACGCTCGAGGTTGCCCGTCGCCTGCCGCCGGACCTCGAGGCGACCGTGATCACCAACAGCCCTCCGATCGCCGTGGCGCTGGCCGAGCATCCGACGGTTGCGGTCACGATGCTCGGCGGGACGCTCGCCAAGGACGCTCAGGCCATCGTCGGGGCCGCGACGGTGGAAGCACTGCACTCTGTCCGGGCGGACGTGCTCGTCCTCGGCGTGTGCAGCCTCCATCCCGAAGTCGGGATCACCGTGATGGATCTCGAGGAGTCGTACGTCAAGCGGGCGATGATCGAGAACGCCGCCGAGGTGGTGGCGGTGTCTTCGGCGGAGAAGCTCGGATCGGCGGGTCCCTACGTCGTCGCGCCGCTCGACGAGCTGACGCACCTTGTGACCGAGCGCTCGGTGCCCGGGGACAAGCTCTCGGAGTACCGGCAGCTCGGCATCGAGGTGGTGCTCGCCTGATGCGCTCGGCCCGGACCGCCATCACGCTCGTCTTCTTCGCCGACGGTCTCCTCATCGGCTCCTGGGCGGCCAGGATTCCCGCGGTCCAGCGCCAGACCGACCTGACGAGCGGAGAGCTCGGGCTCGCGTTGTTCGCCGCCTCGCTCGGCGCGCTCCTCGCCATGCCGGCGGCCGGGCGGCTGTCCGAGCGGATCGGGAGCCGGCCGGTCACGATCGCGGCGCTGCTCGGAGGCGGCGTCGCGCTCTTCCTCACGTCGGTTGCCGGCGGGCTTGGCGGGCTTGCCGCGGCGCTCTTCGTGTTCGGAGCCGGGTTCGGCGCGGTCAACGTGGCCGCAAATGCACAGGGGCTCGCCCTCGAGCGGCTCCGCGGACGATCGATTCTCTCCTCCTTCCACGCGGCCTTCAGCTTCGGTGGCCTTGCCGGCGCCGGGCTCGGCGCCCTCGCCGCCGCCGGCGGCATCGATCCAGTGGAGCACTTCGGCGCTACGGCGCTCGCGATCGGTCTGGGAGCGCTGGTTGCGGGACAACGGCTCCTCCCTCCGGATGCCGACGATCGCGAGCCGACGCCGATCCTCGTCCGTCCCCAGCGTTCCTTACTCGTCCTCGGCGCCGCCGCGTTCTTCACGCTGCTGGCCGAGGGAGCCGCCGCCGACTGGAGCGCGGTCTATCTCTCCGATGCGCTCGGCGCCGGCGCTGCCGTGGCGGCGCTCGGTTACACGGCGTTCTCGCTTGCCATGGCAGCCAGCCGCGTCTTCGGCGATCGACTGAACGGTCGTCTCGGCCCGGTGGCGCTCGCGCGCGGCGGCGGTCTGCTGGCGGCATCCGCGCTCGCCTTTGCGCTCGTCAGCGGCTCGACGGCCGCCGCGCTCGTCGGATTCGCGGCGATGGGCGCAGGTCTCGGCGTCGTGGTGCCCGTGCTGTTCCGCGCGGCCGGATCCACGCCCGGCGTGTCTGCCGCCGCCGGAGTTGCGGCCGTTTCGACGATCGGCTGGATGGGATTTCTGGCCGGCCCGCCGGCAATCGGTGTCACGGCCGACGCGGTCGGCCTTCGCGGAGCTCTCGTCATCGTCGTCGTTGCAACGCTCGCGCTTGCCGCCCTCGCCGGGAGCGCGGGCCCACGGCGCCGACGGGAGTTCCGCGGCCTGCTCTTCGAGCCCGGCGCCGTCCTGTCGGACATGGACGGCGTCCTCGTCGACTCGTGGGCGGCCATCGAAACGACGTGGAGGCGATTCGCGCGGCGCCACGGGCTCGATCCCGAGGTCGTCATCGCGGCGAGCCACGGCCGGCCGACGATCGATGTGGTCCGGGCGGTCGCGCCGCATCTGGATGCGGATGCCGAGTCGGCCGCCATCGACCGTGAGCAGATCGCCGAGGTCGACGGGCTCCGTGCGCTGCCCGGGGCGCGTGAGCTCGTGGAGTCGGTCCCCGCGGGGAAGTTCGCGATCGTCACGTCTGCGTCGCGGCCGCTGGCCGAGTCACGGCTACGGGCTGCGGGGCTTCCGGTGCCTGACGTCCTCGTAACGGCAGATGAGGTCGAGAACGGCAAGCCCGACCCCGCCGGGTACCTCCGGGCTGCGAGCCTCCTCGGCGTCGATCCGGCTCACAGCGTCGTGCTCGAGGATGCGCCGGCCGGAGTCGAAGCGGGCGTCGCCGCCGGGATGACGGTCATCGGAGTCCTGACGACGAACTCCGAGTCGGACCTCCGGAGCGCCCACAGCCGGGTGGCGAATCTCTCGGCCCTGCTGCCGGAGAGGAGCGGCGCGCAGGCACGGCCCCGGGGCGTGCTCCGCGACCACTATCCTCGACGCCGTGGAGGCCCTTCGGATTCATCATCTGGGAGTCGCCGTCGAGGACCTCGACGAGGCGGTCGGGACCTATGAGCGTCTGTTCGGCGGTCGGCTCGAGCACCGCGGCACACTGGACGATCAGGGTGTCGAAGCCGTGTCGATGCGTGTCGGAGACAGCCGCGTCGAGCTGATGGGCTCGCTCGGCGAGGAGACGCCTGTCGGCAAGTTCCTCGCGAAGCGCGGGCCCGGCATGCACCACGTCGCCTACGAGGTCGAGGACCTCCCGGCGGCGCTTCGAGACCTGTCCGAGGACGGCGCTGAGCTGATCGACGAGGAGCCCCGCTCCGGCCTCTTCGGCCTCCAGGTCGCATTCGTCCATCCCGACGCCGTCCACGGCGTCCTTGCAGAATTGGTGACTGCATGAGCGCAACCGAAGACCACGTACGCATCGAGATCGGGTTCGACGGCACGCAGATCATGAGCGCGCTCGTGACGCCTGAAACGGCAGACGAGCTGGAAGCCGCGCTCAAGGGAGGGAGCAACGGCTCCGTCGTCCTCGATACGGAGGACGGCCGCTACACGGTGCCCCTCGCTCGCGTCGTCTACCTCAAACGCTTCGCGCGCGAGGGCCGGCTCGGCTTCGGGAACGTTTAGACCGGGAGCCGCACCGGGAATCCTCTTTCGGGGGTGGGCGACCATGTCGTCACCGGTCATGTCGGGCGGCGCGCGGCAAACGACAACGGTCGGATTCGCGATCTTGTCGAGCGGGCCCAGCTTGGCGATCGCTCAGCGCTCGAAGAGCTCTACCTGATCCACTTCGACCGGATCTACAGCTACCTGCACATGAGCGTCGGCAGCCGGCACGACGCCGAGGACCTGACGACACAGACGTTCGTGAAGATGCTCGAGTCGATCGGGCGCTTCCGCTGGCGATCCGTGCCGTTCTCCGCCTGGCTCTTCCGGATTGCACACAACCTGGCGATGGATCACTTCCGCGCGCGGCGGCGTTGGCAGCCCGAGGAGGAGATTCCGGAGCCGCCCGGCTCGGAGGAGAACTCCGCCGAGGAGCAGGCGCTTGCGTCCATCGGCGATGCGAGCCTCCTCCAGCTGATCGCGCGGCTCTCGCCGGAGCAGCGGCAGGTGCTGACCCTGAAGTTCGTCTTCCGCTTCTCGAACGGCGAGGCGGCGGCGATCCTCGAGAAGACCGAGGGCGCCGTCAAGTCCCTCCAGCACCGCGCACTGGTCTCGCTGCAGAAGCACGTCACCCGCTAGAACCTCGGCATGGCTCTCGACGTCGGGATCGTCGGCCCTCCGGGCTCCGGCAAGACGACGCTGTTCACGGCGCTCACCGGCGTGCGACCGGAGGGCTACGGCACCCCCCACGTCGGGATCGCGCCGATCGCGGACGAGCGGCTCTCGCAGATCGCCGAGGTCGTGGGGTCCGCGAAGCAGACCCTGGCCACGGTCCGGCTGATCGACGTGCCCGGCACCGCTTCGGCACAGCTCGGCGGGGTGCGCCGGGCCGATGCGCTGCTCGCCGTCGTCCGCGACGCCGGCGACCTGCCGTCGCTCGAGCTGGAACTGCTCGTCGCCGACCAGGATCACGTCGAGCGTCGGCTCGAACGAGTCCGCAAGGACGCGAAGTCGGGCGACCCCGGCCTTCGTGCGGAGGTCGAGCTGCTCGAGCGGCTGGTGGTGCACATCGACCACGAGCGCGCGCTGCGCGACTGGGCCGGCGAGCTTCCGCCCGCGCTCGAGCCGCTGACGACGAAGCCGTTGATCCCCATCGTGAACGGCCCTGACGGCGTCGATCTCGCGCTCGAGGCGGAGCTCCGCGATCTCTCTCCGGAGGAGGCGGCGCAGTTCCGGAACGGAGGCTCGTCGGCGCTGGAGGACGTCGTCCGCCGGCTCGTGTCCGTCCTCGACCTGGTGGTCTTCTTCACGGCCGGCGACAACGAGGCCCGTGCCTGGACGCTGAGGAACGGAAAGACGGCGCTCGACGCGGCCGAATCCATCCACACGGACATCGCGCGGGGCTTCATCCGGTGCGAGGTGATCCCATGGCTCGACCTCGTCGAGTCAGGCTCCCATGCGGAGGCGGCGCGTAGGGGTCTACAACGCCTCGAGGGAAAGGGGTACGTTGTCGCGGACGGCGACGTCCTGAACATTCGTTTCAACGTCTAAGAACTACGACCCCGGACTTAATGGAACGTCAATGAACGCTGAACCTATATTGAGCCGTCGATGAGCAGCTTCGAGCCCGAGCGGCGACGGGACGGCGAGCGGATCCAGCGCGCGGTCGGGGTCGCGAACAAGCTGCTCGAGAACATCGACCTCGTCGTCCGCGGCAAGCAGGAGGAGATCAGGCTCGTCCTTGCGGCCCTGGCCTGCCGTGGACATGTCCTGTTGGAGGACGTGCCCGGCACCGCAAAGACCGTTCTCGCCCGGGCGCTCGCGCAGAGCATCGAGGGCGCGGCGCCGTCTCGGATCCAGTGCACCCCGGACCTTCAGCCGACGGACGTCACCGGCCTCTCGGTCTACAACCAGCGCGAGCGGGACTTCGAGTTCCGCCCGGGGCCGATCTTCGCCAACGTCGTCCTCGTCGACGAGATCAACCGTGCGATGCCGAAGACGCAGTCGTCGCTGCTCGAGGCGATGGCCGAGACCCAGGTCACCGTCGACGGCACGACGCGCGAGCTCCCGCAGCCGTTTCTCGTCCTCGCGACGCAGAACCCGATCGAGCTCGAGGGGACGTTCCCGCTGCCGGAGGCCCAGCTCGACCGCTTCTTCCTCAAGACTGCCCTTGGCTACCCCGAGTCGGAGCAGGAGCTGCAGATCGTCCGGGATCAGCGCCACGGGCACCCGATCGGCGACCTCGGGCCCGTCGTCTCGCTGGCCGACGTGGAGGAGCTGCACCACGCGAGCGAGGAGGTCTACGTCGACGAGCTCATCCAGCGCTGGGTGATCGACGTCGTCCGTGCCACCCGCGAGCTCGACACGGTGGCGATCGGCGCCTCTGTGCGCGGAAGCCTCGCGCTCGAACGGGCGGCGCGCGCCTGGGCGCTCTTGCACGACCGCGACTACGTGATTCCCGAGGACGTCGAGGAGCTCTTCCTTCCGGTCGTCGGCCACCGGATCCTCTTCACCCCCACCTTTCTCGTCGAGATCCGCAAGCACGGCCGGAAACAGGCGGCGGCGCAGTTCGTGGAGCAGTGCTTCGAGGTTGCCCCGCGGCCGGAGGCCGCACTCAGCGGCGAGGTCCTTCCGATCGCCGGTGAGCGGGCCGACTGATCTCACCTTCCCGCTCGTCCCGCGCCGGCGGCTGATCGGCCTCGCGTTCGGCGCCGTGACCAGCGTGCGGCGCGGAACGGGCTCCGACGTCGCGAGCTCGCGGCCGTACCAGCCCGGTGACGACGTCGACACGATCGACTGGGCGGCGTCGGCCCGCCTTTCCTCCGCCCGCGGCTCCGACGAGTTCATCGTCCGCGAGCGGTACGCGGAAGAGGCGCCGCGCGTCGTGATCGTCGCCGACCGGCGCCCGGCCATGAGCCTCTACCCGGCCGACATGCCCTGGCTCTCGAAGCCGGACGCGATGGTCGCCGCAGGGAATCTGATCGCCGACAGCGCGGCGAAGGCGCGCGGGCTGATCGGCTACCTCGACTACGCGAGCGCCTCGGCCGCGAGCGGCGACTCGAGCATGGAGGTGCCCTTCTGGCGGCCGCCGCACGCCCAGGCCGACTTCTGGCGGGTCAAGGAGTCCCATCTTCACTACCCGCTCTACGGGGCGCCGGAGGACACGCTGGAGCAGGCGTTCGCGCACCTGGCTCCCATGCGCCGCTCGCTGCCGGCGGGGACCTTCGTCTTCATCCTCTCGGACTTCTTGTCGCCGCCGAGCGAAGCGGCGTGGGCATGGATCGTCGAGTTGCCGTGGGAGCTGGTGCCGGTCGTGATCCAGGATCCTGTCTGGGAGCAGAGCTTTCCCGACGTTGCCTCAGTCGTCGTCCCGCTCGTCGATCCGCCGACCGGCAAGCTGAAGCTCGTCCGCCTCAGCCGCCGTGAGGCGCGCGAGCGGCGGGAGGCCAACGAGGAGCGGCTGGCCGAGACGCTGGGGTACCTCGAAGGCCTCGGGCTCGATCCCGTGCTGATCTCCAGCAGCGACCCGGAGGAGATCTACACGCGCTTTCTCCAGTGGGTCGCGCTGCGGCAGGAAGGGGTGCGCGACTCGTGGTGACCGCCCGCCGGCTCTTCATCGGCGGCGTCGTCCTGGCCGTGATCCTCGCCGCCGCCGTCGGGCTCTTGGCCTGGAACGCGTGGGACAAGGGCGGCGGGCCGGGGCTCGGAGACGAGCCGATCGTCGGCACGGCGCTCCTCTCGCCCGAGCAGCATCTGTTCGCCGACGCGGTGCGGGCACGGATCGAGATCATCGTCGACACGGTCCGGGTGGACCCGGACAGCGTCGAGATCGGCGCGAACTTCGACCCGTACCGAGAGCTTCGGCCGGTCGAGTTCTCGCGCAGCGAGGACGGCTCGACAGCGAGGCTGCGCTACGACTACGTCCTCGGCTGCCTGGTCTCGAGCTGTCTCCCGAGGGGAGCCGGTCGCGTGGAGCTCGGCGGCGTGGCCGTCAACTACCTTCGCCGCGGCGAGTCGGTGCCCGACGCGGCGACCGTCGAGTGGGTGCCGATCCGGGTCGCCGGGCGGATCGACCCGAACGCGCTCGAGCAGGCGGCGCTCCGCTCAGACCTCCGTGACCTCCCGTCGGCGACGTACCGCGTCTCGCCCCGGACGGTCGAGCTCGTCGCGCTCGTCCTCGCCGTCCTCTTCGCGGTCGGTGCCGCGATCCTGATCCTCCGGCTGCTGCCGCTCGACCGGCTCGCCACGAGGCTCGGAGCGCGGTTCGTCGACAAGCGCTCGTCGCTCGAGCAGGCGCTCGCGCTCGTACGCGAGTCGTCGGCGTCAGGCTCGCCCGAGGAGGAGCGGCGTGCGCTCGAACGGCTTGCCGTCGAGCTCCGGCGGGCGCGCAACGCAGAGCTCGCGGAGGACGCCAGCCGGCTCGCGTGGTCGGCGGGTCAGCCGGTGCCTGCCGGTGTCGACCCGCTCTCGGACGAGGTGGACCGCGTGATCTCGGAGAACGGCCACTGATGCGGCGGCAGGGGATCC
>DASZEE010000034.1:0-10429 GCA_035941215.1 Gaiellaceae bacterium | reverse complement strand
CTCCTCGTACAGCACGAACACACGAACCATGGGCTCTCTCCTTCCGTCGGCGACCGGCCGGAGCGTATAGCTTCGCTCCGTGTCGAGCGGAACGGCTCTCGCGGTGTCGATCTGCTTCACGGCCGGGATCGCCGGCGGCGTTCAGGCGGCGGTGATGGGCGAGCTCGGCGAGCGCGTCGGGATCGTCCCGGCGGTTGCCTTCTCGGTGCTCGTCTCGTTCGCCTGCGCCCTGGTGGCGGTGCTCGCCTACGAGCGGAGCTTCGCGGGCATCCGGGCAGCGGCCGGCGAGCCCGCCTGGCTCTGGGTCGGAGGCATCGCGAGCATCTACATTGTCCTGGCCGCGACCGTAGCCGTGCCGCGAATCGGCGTCGCGGCCACGATCGGGCTCGTCATTGCCGGCAACCTGATCATGGCGGCGCTGATCGACAAGTACGGCTGGCTCGCGCAGGATGCGATCCCGATCGACCGCTGGCGAATCCTCGGACTGCTGCTCCTCGCCGCCGGGGCGGCGCTCACGCTCTCCCGCACGTGAACGCGATCATTCGCGAGGCCGTCCGGGCGCTCGTGCTCGATCCGGAAAGGCGTGTGCTTCTCGTTCGCTTCGTCAACCCCGAGAACGGCGAGGAGTTCTGGACCACGCCGGGCGGCGGCATCGACCCCGGCGAATCCCTCGACCACGCAATCCGCCGGGAGCTGCGGGAAGAGACCGGCCTCGATCATCCCGAGATCGGCCCTGTGATTTGGACGAGGCGCGAGGTGTTTCCGTGGGCCGGGCGCACGCTCGACCAGCGCGAGCAAGTCGTCCTCGTCCGGACGCAGACATTCGAGCCACGGCCTTCACTGGGCGCGGCGAGGCTTGCAGCTGAGGATGTTCACGAGGTGCGATGGTGGACGGTCACCGAGCTCGAAGGTTCGGACGCGGTCTTCTATCCGACCCGGCTCGCGCACTTCATGCGGCAGCTCTTGGAGACGGGCCCACCGGAGGAGCCGATCGACGTCGGAACCTAAGGCGATGCGCTGTGCTGACCGGCCTTGTCGCCGTACTCGTCGTGGCGGCGCCACCACTCGTATGGCGGCGTCTGCGGCCGGCCTTCGGGCGTGTCCTCCCACTCCTCCTGCCGGCCGAGCGGCGTCAGGTCGAGGAAGGTCCAGACGCTCCCGAGCGCCTCGACGCCGCGACCGTCCGTGAAGTACGTGCGGAAGACGCGCTCACCGTCGCGGACGAAGACGCTCAGGCCGAAGGTCTCGCCCTGGTCGGTCGAGACGCCGAAATCGCGGTTGAAGTCCGAGCCGGCGGACGAAAACCACGGGATCGTCCAGCCCATCCGCTTCCTGTACGGCTCGATCTGTTCCAGCGGCGCAAGCGACACGAGCGCGAACGACGTATCGCGCGCGTGGAAGTGAGCGAGATGGCCGACCTGGTCGACGAACATTGAACAGCCCGGACAACCCGCCTCCGGCCAGCCGCCGACCCCGGGCGCGAACATGAAGTGGTAGAGGACGAGCTGGGTTCGGCCCTCGAATAGGTCGAGCAAGCTCGCCTTGCCGTCGGGGCCCTCGAAGTCGTACTCCTTCTCGATCTCCGCCATCGGCTGTCGGCGGCGCTCGGCGGCCAAGGCGTCCCTCGCGCGCGTCGCCTCCTTCTCCTTCGCGAGGAGCGTCTTGTGCGCGTCTTGCCATTCGGCGGCGGTGACGGTTTCCGGCAGGTTCATCAGAGGCAGATGTCGTCTGGTTTTACCGGAACGCGGCTGAGCTCGCGGCCTGTCGCTGCCCGCATCGCCGACATCACCGCCGCCGTCGAGACCACGGTCGGCGGCTCGCCGACGCCCTTCACGCCGTAAGGAGCGTCCGGCTCCGGATCCTCGACGAGCTCGGCTTCCACGGGCGGCATGTCGAGCGTCGTCGGGATGAGGTAGTCGGTGAAGCTCGCGTTCGTGATCAGGCCGTCGCGCGTCTGGATCTCCTCCATCAGCGCCAGGCCGATCCCCTGCGCCGTCCCGCCCTCGATCTGCCCGTAGACGGCCTGCGGGTTCACCGCGTGCCCGACGTCCTGCGCAGTCCCGATCCAGACCACGCGTGTGAGCCCGAGCTCGACGTCCACCTCCACCACGACCCGCATCGCGGCGCACGCGAGCGCCACGTGGGCGCGGCCGTCGGTGATCTGGCCGGTCTCGGGCTCGAGCGGAAACGTGCGCGGGTGGCGGTAGATCCGCTCGAGGTCGATCTCCTCGCCTTCCCCCAGGGCCCCGCCCCGACGCTCCAGCTCGTCGCGAACCGCACGGCAGGCCGCCTGCACCGCGCCGGCCGCCATCCACGTCATGCGCGAGGCCGACGCCGACCCTGACGAGCCGACCGCCGCCGTCGTCCCGGGCGCGAGGACCACGTTCTCCAGCTCGAGCTCCGTCCGCGCCGTCTGGGCGATCACGTTCGTGACGCCCTGGCCGACCTCCGCCGCCGCGCAGTGCACCTCCGCGACGAGCTCGCCGCCCGCATCCGAGAACAGCCGCACGCGCGCCGCCGTGTAGTCGTCGAAGCCCTCCGAGTAGCCGATGTTCTTGAAGCCGAGCGCGAAGCCGACACCGCGCTTCACGCCCTCGCCCCGTGTCGTGTTCCCCGCGCCGCCCGGGAGCCGGATCGGATCGCGCGGCAGCTCCTCGGCGTCGGGCACCGGGATCGCCGCCGCCTTCCGGATCACGTCCGCGACGGGCATCGAGCCGGCGATCTTCTGCCCAGTCGCCAGCGCGTCGCCGGGCGCCAACGCGTTTCGCAGCCGCAGCTCGACGGGATCCATGTCGAGGACGGCCGCCAGCTTGTCCATCTGAGCCTCGCCCGCGAAGCAGGTCTGGACGGCCCCGAATCCGCGCATCGCGCCGCACGGCGGGTTGTTCGTATAGACGCACGTTGACTCGATCAGCGCGTTCTCGATCGCGTAGGGCCCCACGGCGAAAGACGCCGCGTTCGAGGTCACGGCCGTCGAGCTGGACGCGTAGGCGCCGCCGTCGAGCAGGATCCGCATCCGGACGTTGACGAGCTTCCCGTCCCGGTTCGCTCGATGCTCCGCCCAGATCCGAGCCGGATGCCGGTGCACGTGGCCGAAGAACGACTCCTCGCGCGTGTAGACGATCTTCACGGGCCGGTTCGTGTGCAGCGCGAGCATCGCTCCGTGGATCTGCATCGAGAGGTCCTCGCGCCCACCGAACGCGCCGCCTACGCCGGCGAGGTGGATCCGGACCTGCTCCTTGGGCAGCCCCAGGCAGGGCGCGACCTGGTCGCGGTCGACATGGAGCCACTGCGTCGCGACGTAGATGTCGACGCCGCCCTCACCGTCAGGAACGGCCAGGCCCGATTCGGGCCCGAGGAACGCCTGGTCCTGGATCCCGAGCTCGTACACGCCCTCGACCGAGACGTCCCCCTGCGCGTCGGGGTCGCCGCGCACGATCCGCATGTCCCGGACGACGTTCGGCCGCGGGTCGTCGCGATAGCCGTGCCCCTCGGTCCACTTCTGCGGGTGGATCCCGGGCTGGTCGGCTGCACGCTCGGGGTCGACCACGAGCTCCAGCGGCTCGTACGCGATCTCGATCGCCGCGGCGGCGCGCCGAGCCTGCTCGGGATGCTCGGCGGCGACGAGCGCGACCGGCTCGCCGAAGTACCGCACCCGGTCGAAGGCCAACACAGGCTGGTCGGTGAACTCGAGGCCGTAGCGCTTGTCGCCCGGGACGTCCTCGTGCGTCAGGACCGCGTGGACGCCGGCCATCCCGACCGCCTTCGAGATGTCGATCGAGACGATTGCCGCGTGGGCGTGCGGCGACCGCACCGTGTGACCCCAGAGCATCCCGGCGGCGAAGAGGTCGCTCGAGTACGCGAACTCGCCGGTGACCTTCGGGATCCCGTCGACGCGCTTGACCGCCTCGCCGACCCGGCCGAGCTCGAGCTTGCGCGTCGGCGCAGTGCTCATGTCGCCTCCCCGAGGAGCTTCCGTACCTCCCGTTCGATCCGGACGTAGGCCCGGCGGTAGGCGGCGGGGCCGCCTCCGATGGGGTCGTCGAGATCGGCGTCGCCGAGCAGTCGAGTCTTCCCCCGGGCACCCCGCCCGTCGAGGGCGCTTACGTGCGCCGTCGTCATCCCGACGACGACGTCCGCGCGCTCGAGCATGTCCTCGGTCAGTGCGCGCGCGTGGTGAGACGAGAGGTCGACGCCGAGCTCGCGCGCCACGATGATCGCGTCGGCCGGCGGCTCGTCGCCCGCGTACGCCGCGAGCCCCGCGCTCTCGACGTCGATGTGCCCCTCGCTTCGGGCCACCGCCTCCGCGAAGGGGCTCCTGCACGTGTTCCCGGTGCAGACGAAGAGGACTTTCATGCGCGACCCGCCGCGAGCCGGACGGCGTCGAAGATCTTCGCGTAGCCGGTGCAGCGGCAGAGGTTGCCCGAGAGCGCCTCCCGGATCTCGTCGTCCGTCGGCTCCGGCCTGTGGCGGAGGAGGTCGACGGTCGCGACGATCAGGCCCGGCGTGCAGAAGCCGCACTGCACCGCCCCGGTCTCGACGAACGCCTCCTGCACGGCGTGCAGCTCCCCGTTCTCCCCGACCCCCTCGACGGTGACGATCTCGTGGCCGTCAACCTGCGCGGCGAGGACGAGGCAGGCGCAGACGAGCTTTCCGTCCAGGAGGACGGAGCACGAGCCGCACTCGCCCTGCTCGCAGGCGTTCTTCGAGCCGGGGAGGCCCATGCGCTCGCGGAGCGCGAAGAGCAGGCTCTCGCCGGGCCAGATCTCCGCCTCGTGGCGTTCTCCGTTGACGGTGACAGCGATGTTCATGCCAGGACGCGGTCGAGGGCCCTCGCGGTCAGGACGCGGAGGGCATGGCGGCGGTACTCGGCCGTGCCGCGCACGTCGTCGATCGGGCTCGCCGCCTCCGCGACCCGGTTCGGGAACGTGTCGCGCTCCTCGAGCGGCGCGGTCACGAGGCCGGTCACCGGGCCGGCCGAGCCGAACGACGCCCGGAGCTCCCCGCGCTCCCGGTCGGCGCTCAGCGCCAGTGAGCACACGGCGATGACCATCGCATTCCGCGGCCCGACCTTCATGAACGTCTGGGACGAGCCCGATGGCTGGATCAGCACCGCCGCGATCAGCTCGTCCGACTCGAGCGCGTTGCGCTTCGGCCCGACCAGGAACTCACGCACAGGCATCCGTCGCACGCCCCGGACGCTGGCCAGCTCGACCACCGCGTCCTCGATCAGGAGCGGCGGTAACGCATCGCCGGCCGGGGATGCCGTCCCGAGGTTCCCGCCGATCGTGCCCCGGTTCCGGATCTGCGGCGAGCCGACCGTGCGCGAGGCCTCCGCAAGCGCCGGAAGCTGCTCGGCGAGTGGCGCCTCCATCGCTTCGTCGTAGGTCAGGCTCGCGCCAAGCCTCAACGTGCCGTTCTCCCGAGACCAGCCCTTCAGCTCTCCGACCTCGTTCAGGTTGAGCAGCGCCGACGGCCTGGCGCGGTCGAAGTTCAGCTCGACCATGACGTCGGTTCCGCCCTCGATCGGGACGGCGCCGGGCACCTCTGCCTTCAGCCGCAGCGCCTCGTCCAGCGAACGAGGAGTCAAGACATCCACGGGGGCAAGGCTAGTACGTTCTCCCTGCAATGCCTCAGCTCAGCCGCCGCCTTGCAGTCGCACGTGGAGACGAGGCCGCCGACCTCGTCATCCGGGGCGCCAAGGTCTTCTCGGTCTTCACGCGAGAGTGGCTCGAAGGCGATCTGGCGATCACCGACGGCTACATCGCGGGCCTGGGCGACTACGACGGGACCGAGGTCCTCGAGCTCTCGGGGCGCTACCTCGTCCCCGGCTTCATCGACGCCCACATGCACCTGGAGTCCTCGAAGCTGCTCGTGGACGAGTTCGCGCGTCTCGTGCTTCCCCTCGGAACGACCGCGGTGGTCGCGGATCCGCACGAGATCGCCAACGTTCTGGGCACGGACGGTGTCCACTGGCTCGCGGACCTGTGCCATGACCTCCCGCTGGACGTGTTCTTCATGGCGTCGTCCTGCGTGCCGGCGTCGCAGTTCGAGTCTCCGCGCCGCCCGTTGCTCCCCGGGGACCTCGAGGGGCTGCTCAACCGCCGCCGTGTGATCGGCCTCGCCGAGATGATGAACTTCCCCGGGGTCGTCTCGGGATCGGAGTCGGAGCTCGCGAAGCTCGCCCTGCCCGGCGCGACCCACGTCGACGGCCATGCGCCCTCCGTGCTGGGCAAGGACCTGAACGCCTACGCGGCGGCCGGTATCCGCTCCGACCACGAGATGAGCACGATCGAGGAGGGTCGCGAGCGGCTTCGCGCCGGGATGTGGGTGCTGATCCGCGAGGCGTCCGGCGCCCGCAACCTCCATGCGCTGCTCCCGCTCGTCGGCGAGTTCGGCCCGCACCGGCTCGCCTTCTGCACCGACGACCGCGAGCCCGAGCACATCGCGGAGGAGGGACACATCAACTCGATGGTTCGGGACGCCGTCGCGGCCGGAGTGTCCCCCGAGGACGCGCTCGTGATGGCCTCGTTCAACGCAGCCCAGTGGCACGGGCTCAGCGAGCTCGGCGCACTGGGGCCGGGCTATCAGGCCGACGTCCTCGTGCTCTCCGACCTCGAGCGGTTCCTCCCGGAGCTCGTACTGAAGGCGGGCCGGCCCGTGCAGGAGATCCCGCATCCGGAGGTTCCGGAGTGGGTTCGTCATACCGTCCGCATCCGTCCGCTCTCGACGAACGACTTCGTGGTGCCGTGGGAGCAGGACGGCGGCGCCCGCGTGATCGGGATCGTGCCCGATCAGATCGTCACGGAGTCGCTCGTCGATGCGCCGCGGTTCGAGGGCGGGAAGGCGCTCTCGGATCCGGATCGAGATCTGCTGAAGATCGCCGTCGTGGAGCGCCACCTTGGGACAGGCCGGGTGGGCCTCGGGTTCGTCCGCGGCTTCGGGCTCCGGTCGGGCGCGCTTGCGTCGACGGTCGCGCATGACGCGCACAACGTCGTCGTCGTCGGTGTGAAGGACGACGACATGCTCCGCGCGGTCCGCCGTCTCTCCGACACCGGCGGCGGGGTCGTCGTGGTGGACGGCGGGATCGTCAAGGCCGAGCTGAAGCTGCCGATCGCCGGCCTGCTCTCCGACGCCTCGCTCGACGAGGTCATCTCCGCCAGCCAAGCGTGCGTGGCGGCGGCGCGCGCACTGGGCTGCGAGCTGCCGTCGCCGTTCCAGACCATGGCCTTCCTGGCCCTGTCCGTGATCCCGAGCCTCAAGATCACGGACCGGGGTCTGGTGGACGTCGACCGCTTCGAGCTCGTCCCGCTACGGGCGTGACGACCCTTCTCCACAACGCCTACGTCGTCGTCATGGACGAGGCGGGAACCGAGCACGAGGACGGCTGGGTCCTGGTGGTTGATGGCCGGATCGGACAGGTCGGTTCGGGCCATCAACCGGAGGCCGACGACCGAGTCGACCTTGGCGGCGCGCTCGTCACGCCGGGGCTCGTGAACACGCACCACCACCTGTACCAGACCCTGACGCGGGCCCAGGCGCAGCAGGCCGACCTCTTCACGTGGCTGAAGACGCTCTATCCGATCTGGGCCCGGCTGGACGGCGAAGCCGAGTACGCGGCGGCGCGCACGGGCCTCGCCGAACTGCTGCTCTCGGGCTGCACGACGGCGTTCGACCACCACTACGTCTTCCCGCAGGGCCAGCCCGACGTGATCGACGCGCTGCTCCGCGCCGCGGAGGACGTCGGCGCCCACCTCGTGGTCGGGCGCGGCTCCATGGATCTCGGCGAGTCGCAGGGCGGCCTCCCGCCCGACTCGCTCGTCGAGGACCGCGACACGATCCTGGCGGAGACGGAGGCGCTGATCGAGCGCGGCGTCGAGGTTGCCGTGTCGCCGTGCTCGCCTTTCTCCGTCACGAAGGAGCTGATGGTCGAGTCGGCGGAACTGGCGCGGAGGCACGGCGTCCCGCTTCACACGCATTTGGCCGAGACCGTGGAGGAGGAGGCGTACTGCCAGGAGCTCTACGGCTGCACGCCGGTCGAGTACCTCGACGAGGTCGGTTGGATCGCGGACGACGTGTGGTGCGCCCACTGCGTCCACCTCTCGGACGACGACGTGAGGCTGTTCGGCGAGCGCGGCGTCGGCGTGGCGCACTGTCCGACGTCGAACCTGCGGCTCGGCGCCGGCGTGGCGAAGGTGCGCGAGCTGCTGGACGCCCGTGCCCCGGTCGGGCTTGGCGTGGACGGTTCGGCATCGAACGAGCGGAGCGACCTCTCGCACGAGGTGAAACAAACGCTACTCGTTGCCCGCGGCCGGCTGGGGCCGCTCGCGATGACGACGCGCGAGGCGCTTGCGCTGGCGACTCGCGGCGGCGCCTCCGTCCTCCGCCGGGACGACCTCGGCTCGCTGGAGCCGGGCAAGCGCGCGGACCTGGCCGTCTGGCGCACTGACGGATTGGAGCTGGCTGGAGCCGCCGATCCCGTCGCCGGCTGGGTCCTGGCGGCACCGCACCGGGTCGACCGGCTCTACGTCGGCGGTGAGGAGATCGTCCGCGGCGCCCGCCTGGTTAAGGCGGACGAGGACGAGATCGCGCGGGAACACCGGGCGCAGGCGCGAAGATTCCTCCCGTGAGCGTCTCGCTTTCGACCCATGTCCTCAACACGGCCCAAGGGAAGCCGGCGCGCGGCGTGCGCGTGGAACTCCTCCGCGGCGACGAGCCCGTCGGCGCCGGCGAGACGGACGACGACGGGCGGATCCCGGAGCTGGCGACAGCTCTCGACCCGGGTGAGTACCGCCTCGTCTTCCACCCGCCGTCGCGGTTCTTCCGCCGCGTCGAGCTGGCGGTCTCGCTGGAGGACGGCCACTACCACGTCCCGCTTCTCGTCTCGCCGTACGGATGCGCGAGCTACCGCGGAAGCTGACCAAGGCCGAGCTCGAGGAGCTCTTCAGCGGCCCCTCGCAGCTCGTCGACCTGCTCGCCGAGATGGACGATCCGCTCGAGCGGGCAGAGGATGTGGCGCAGGCGATCGACGACCGCGAGAAGGCGACCGCGCTCGCACAGCACCCCCGCATCGGCGAGCCTTCGCCCGAGCAGCGGGGCGACGACCCGACGGTCATCACCGAGCTCGCCTACCTGAACCAGGTGTACGAGGAGAAGTTCGGCTTCCGGTTCGTCGTCTTCGTCGCCGGGCGTTCGCGGGCGGAGCTCCTGCCTGTGCTTCGCGAACGCCTGGAGCGGACCCGGGAGGAGGAGCTCGAGACCGGAATCGGTGAGCTCGTTGCGATCGCGAAGGAGCGATGGCAGCAGCGCTGATCGACTCCTACTGGCAGGACTGGCTCGACCTTCTGATCCGGTGGCTGCACGTCATCGCCGGGATCGTCTGGATCGGGACGTCGTTCTACTTCGTCGCGCTCGACAACCATCTCGGCCGGCCGAGGGAGCAGCGGGACGTCGACGACGGCGTCGGCGGCGAGTCGTGGGAGATCCACGGCGGCGGCTTCTACCGGATCTCCAAATGGACGGTCGCGCCGCGCGAGCTGCCGGAGCCGCTGCACTGGTTCAAGTGGGAGGCCTACACGACGTGGCTCTCCGGGTTCGCGCTGCTCGTCGTCCTCTACTACCTCGACGCGGAGACGTACCTGATCGACCCATCCGTCCGGGACATCTCGGAGGGCGCGGCAATCACGCTGAGCCTGCTCGGGCTCGGCGCCGCCTGGGTGCTCTACGACGTCGCCTGCCGGGTGATTCGCATCGAGGCGCTGATGGGCGTCTTCATGCTCGCCCTCGTCGTGGCCTCGGCGTATGGCGCCGGACAGGTCTTCTCCGGACGGGCCGCATACCTCCAGGTCGGCGCGATGCTCGGGACGATCATGGCGGCGAACGTCCTCTTCAACATCATCCCGGCGCACTGGGAGCTGATCCGGGCGAAGGAGCGCGGCGAGTCGCCGGATCCCGCGCCGGGCCTCGAGGCCAAGCGCCGGTCGGTGCACAACAACTACCTCACGCTCCCGGTTCTCTTCACGATGCTCGTGGGGCACTTCGCGTTCGTCTTCGGGCACGAGCACGCGTGGCTCGCGCTCGTGCTCATCTCGGTGCTGCTCGCGGGCGTCCGGCACTTCTTCAACCTCTGGCACACGGGGCGCCGCGCGTGGTGGATTCCGGCGGTGGCGGCGGTAGGGGCGGTGGCGCTCGCGCTGTGGCTGGAGCCGGAGGACACGACTGCAGCCGACGTCGGGCCCGTGGCGTTCGCCCAAGTGCAGCCGATCGTCGAACAGCGGTGCGCGACGTGCCACTCGGGCGCCGCGGCGCCGCTCGGCGTCCGCCTCGAGACCGAGGCCGAGATCACTGCGCGCGCGGAGGACATCGAGCGGCAAGCGGTTCTCACACGCGCGATGCCCCCGGGGAACGCGACCGGCATGACCGACGAGGA
>DASZEE010000033.1:0-5312 GCA_035941215.1 Gaiellaceae bacterium | reverse complement strand
GGCCAGTCGATCGAGATCTTCGAGGGGGCTCAGGTCTAGATGCCGACCAAGAAGTTCAAGCCCACCAGCCCCGGCCGCCGCTTCATGACCGTCTCCGACTTCGCGGAGGTCACGAAGAGCGAGCCGGAGAAGAGCCTCGTCGAGCCCATGACGAAGACGGGCGGCCGCAACAACAACGGCCGGATCACGACGCGCCACCGCGGGGGCGGGCACAAGCGACGCTACCGCGTCATCGACTTCAAGCGGACGAAGGACGGGGTGCCCGCGAAGGTCGCGGCGATCGAGTACGACCCGAACCGGTCGGCCAACATCGCGCTCCTCCACTACGCGGACGGCGCGAAGGCGTACATCCTCGCTCCTGCCCGTCTGCGCGTCGGAGCGACGGTCGAGTCGGGGCCGGCCGCGGACATCAAGCCTGGCAACGCGCTGCCGATGGCGAACATCCCGACCGGAACGCTCGTCCACAACGTCGAGTTGAAGCCGGGCCAGGGCGGGAAGATCGCGCGCGGCGCCGGCACCGGGATCCAGCTCGTCGGCAAGGACGAGGGCCACGGAATCCTTCGGCTACCCTCCGGGGAGCTTCGGCGAGTGCCGCTCACCTGCCGCGCGACGGTGGGTCAGGTCGGCAACGTCGACCACGAGAACATCACCGGTGGCAAGGCAGGACGGAGCCGGTGGCGTGGGAAGCGCCCCACGGTGCGCGGCTCGGCCATGAACCCGGTCGATCACCCGCACGGCGGCGGCGAGGGCAAGTCGAAGGGTGGACGCCACCCGGTGACGCCCTGGGGGGTGCCGACCCTCGGCAAGCGCACCCGCTCGAAGCACAAGGAATCGGACGCACTGATCATCCGGCAGCGCCGGAGAGGCAAGGAGAAGCGGTAGTTGAGTAGGTCATCCCGCAAGGGCCCATACGTCGAGGAGCGGCTGATGAGCCGCATTGAGCAGATGAACACCTCCGGTTCGAAGAACATGATCCGGACCTGGTCGCGCGCCTCGACGATCTTCCCGGAGATGGTCGGGCACACGATCGCGGTCCACGACGGCCGCAAGCACGTCCCGGTCTTCATCTCCGAGCAGATGGTCGGCCACAAGCTCGGTGAGTTCGCGCCGACGCGCACCTTCCGTGGCCATTCCGGCGACAGGAAGACGGAGGTCAAGCGCTAGTGGCACGCCCCAGGTCGCAGACCGTCGAGGAGCGCCCCGAGGTGCGCGCGTCCGCGCAGTACCTGCGGGTCGCGCCGCGCAAGGCGCGCCTCGTCGTGGAGCACATCCGGGGCCGCACGGTCCCGGAGGCTCGAACCGTGCTCGCGTTCACGCCACGCGCGGCTGCTCGCGAGGTCGAGAAGATCCTCGCGTCGGCCGTGGCCAACGCGGAGGCGAACCACGGCCTCATCGGCGACGAGCTCCTCGTGACCGCCGCCTATGTCGACGAGGGCCCGGTGATCAAGCGCTGGCGCGCCCGCGCGCGCGGCCGCGTGGCCCGGATCCAGAAGAAGACGTGCCACGTCACGATCCGGCTCGCCCCGGCCGAGGCCGACAGAGCCGCCCGGCGGCGTCCGCGGGCTACGCAGGACACCGCCGTCGAGCCGGAGGCTGCGCCCGCCGAGGAGTTGAAGGCAGAGGCCGAGGAGAAGCCGAAGCGCGCCACGCGCGCGAGGAAGCCCGCGGCTCCGAAGGCCGAGGCGGCCGAGAAGCCGAAGCCCAAGCGCGCCCCGCGCAAGAAGAAGACCGAGGGAGAGGAGTCCTAGTGGGACAGAAGATCCATCCCGGCGGGATGCGCGTCGGCGTCATCCACGACTGGAAGTCCAATTGGTACACCAATGACAAGGACTTCGCGGACGCGCTCCAGGAGGACATCAAGATCCGCGGGCACATCATCGGCAAGCTTTCGCATGCCGGCCTGTCCGACATCCTGATCCGCAAGGACAAGCAGCGGATCACGGTCGACATCTACACCGCTCGCCCCGGCATCGTGATCGGCAAGTCCGGCGCCGAGGTGGACGCGCTGCGCCGTGACCTTCACGCGCTGACGCAGAAGAACGTCCACATCAACATCAACGAGATCAAGCGGCCCGAGCTCGACGCCAAGCTCGTTGCCCAGTCGATCGCCGAGCAGCTCGAGAACCGCGTGAGCTTCCGCCGCGCGATGAAGCGCTCGCTGGCCTCGGCGATCCGCTCCGGCGCGCAGGGCGTGAAAGTTCAGTGCGGCGGCCGCCTCGGCGGCGGCGAGATGAGCCGCTCCGAGAGCTACTCCGAGGGCCGGGTCCCGCTGCACACAATCCGCGCGGACATCGCCTACGGCTTCGCCGAGGCCAAGACGACGACCGGCCGGATCGGCGTCAAGGTCTGGATCAACAAGGGCGAGATCATGCCGGAAGGCTTCGAGACCGTCGACGGCCGGCGTGACCAGCGCCTGGGCGACCAGGACACGGCGCGCCGCAAGGGCGGCAAGACCGAGGGCCTCTCGGCCTCCCGCGAGAGCGGGCGGCGTGGCGGCAGCGGCGACCGCGAGGGTCTCGGCCCCGTCCGGGACCGCAAGCCTCGCCGCGGACGCCGTGGCGGCGCGGGCGCTCCTGCTCGTGGCGCACCCCAGGACAACGTGGAGAAGCCGCGCACGGACGAGGACGCGACGACCGCCGAGGGCCGCGAGCTCCCGGAGGTCCAGCCGGAGACGCCGACGGTGCCCGAGGCTGTCGCCGATGCGCCCGAGTCGACCACGCCCAAGACGCAGCAGGAAGACCCGACCAAGCTCGACCAGTCCGGCGATCCGTCGGCGGAGAAGACGGACAACTAGATGCTGCTTCCGAAGAAAACGAAGTTCCGCAAGGTGCAGCGCGGCCGCCGGCGTGGCCAGGCCAAGGGCCAGACCACGGTGCAGTACGGCGACTACGGCATCAAGGCGCTCGAGGCCGGCTGGGTCACGAACCGCCAGATCGAGGCCGCCAGAATCGCGATGACCAGGAAGATCAAGCGAGGCGGCAAGGTCTGGATCAACCTCTTTCCGGACAAGCCGGTCACGCAGAAGCCGGCCGAGACCCGCATGGGCTCCGGCAAGGGCTCGCCCGAGCACTGGGTCGCAGTCGTGAAGCCTGGCCGCGTCATGTTCGAGCTCGCCGGCGTGCCCGAGCCGCTCGCCAAGGAGGCGCTCCGCCTGGCCGGCAGCAAGCTCCCCGTCAGGACGAAGGTCGTCAAGAGAGAGGCTGATCTCTTTGTCTAGAGGTGTCGCATGAAGGCGAAACAGTTGAGAGAGATGACCGACGACGAGCTCGAGCGCGCGCTCAGCGAGCGGCGCCAGGAGCTCTTCAACCTGCGCTTCCAGTCGGCGACCGGGGCGCTCGAGAACCCTGCGCGCCTGAAGCTGGCGAAGCGGGAGATCGCGCGCATCCTGACCGTCAGGGTCGAGCGCGAGACGAGTCCAGCGGGAGGTGAGAGCTAGTGGCGGACGAGGAGAAGAACGAGCAGGCCGAAGAGGTCGAGGCGGAAGTGACGGCGGTGGAGGCCGCGCCGCCGGTCGAGGCCGAGGCGTCCGAGACGCCGTCCGAGCCCGATCCCGAGGCTCCGCCGGAGGAGCCCGGCCCGCCCGTGCCCGAGCCCACGGCTCCCGAGCCGACTCCCGAACCTGCTCCCGAGCCGATCGCGGAGGCCGAGCCGGAGGCGGAGGCCGCCGAGGCTCCCGCCGTCGCCGAGGCCGAAGCACCGGCCGAGGGCGACGAGGCTTCAGAGGAGACAGGCGACACGGGCGCCGAGGAAGAGATCGCGGCACCGGCAGCGTCGACCAAGAAGAAGCGCAAACGCGTCCCGCGCACCGAGCGCCGCACGCGGCCGAAGAAGCGCGAGCGGGCGGCGGAGCGCAAGCCGATCACCCGCTTGGAGAAGCCCGAGCACGAGCGTGGTCGGCGCCAGGAGCGCCGCGGCGTCGTCGTCTCGGCGGCCATGGACAAGACGATCGTCGTCCGGGTCGACGTCGTGAAGGCGCACCCGAAGTACAAGAAGGTCGTCCGGCGCTCCCAGCGCTTCCACGCACACGACGAGCAGAACCAGGCGAAGGCCGGCGATGTTGTCCGCATCGTCGAGACACGCCCGCTCTCGAAGACGAAGAACTGGCGGCTCGCTGAGGTCGTCGAGGTGGCTCAGTGATTCAGCAGGAGTCCCGGTTGAAGGTGGCGGATAACACGGGCGCGCGCGAGCTGCTCTGCATCCGCGTGCTCGGCGGCTCACACCGCCGCTATGCGCGGGTCGGAGACGTCATCGTCGGGACCGTCAAGACCGCGACGCCGCAGGGCGCAGTCCGCAAGGGCGAGGTCGTTCGCGCCGTGGTCGTGCGGACGAAGAAGCCGTACGGACGCAACGACGGCACCTCGATCGCGTTCGACGAGAACGCCGCCGTGATCATCGACGCGGCCAGCAACCCGCGCGGCACCCGCATCTTCGGCCCCGTCGCCCGCGAGCTGCGCGAGAAGAACTTCATGAAGATCGTCTCGCTCGCCCCGGAGGTCCTTTGATGGCTCAGACGATGAAAATCAAGAAGGGCGATCTCGTCCAGGTGCTGAGCGGCAAGGACCGCGGCAAGCAGGGCCGCGTCCTCGAGGCGCGCCCGAAGGAGGGCCGCGTCCTCGTCGAGAACCTGAACATGATCAAGCGGCACACCCGGCCGCGCCCGATGAGCAACCCGAGCCGGATGGGCGCGCCCCAGATCCAGCCGGGTGGCGTGATCGAGCGGGCGGGCCCGCTGCAGATCTCGAACGTGATGGTCGTCTGCCCCGCCTGCCAGCGCCCCACCCGGGTCGGACCGATCGTCCAAGAGGGAAAGACGGGAACCGTGCGGTTGAGGGTGTGCAAGCGAGCGGACTGCGGGCAGCAGATCGACCGATGATGGCCACGGCTACCAAAGAAACCACCGCCCCGCGGATGAAGCTGGCCTACAACGAGGAGATCCGCCCGCGCCTCAAGGACGAGCTCGAGCTGAGCACCGTCATGGAGGTGCCCGGCATCTCGAAGATCACGCTCAACATGGGCGTCGGCGAGGCGAAGACCGAGGCCAAGGCGCTCGACAGTGCGATCGAGGAGCTGACGACGATCGCCGGCCAGCGGGCGCAGGTCCGCCGGGCGCGCAAGTCGATCGCCGGTTTCAAGATCCGCGACGGAATGCCGATCGGGGCGCGCGTCACGCTGCGCGGCGACCGGATGTGGGAGTTCCTCGACCGGCTCGTGTCGATCGCGCTGCCCCGGATCCGCGACTTCCGCGGCCTCAACCCGGGGTCGTTCGACGGGCGCGGCAACTTCTCGCTCGGCATCCGCGAGCAGATCATCTT
>DASZEE010000032.1:0-11570 GCA_035941215.1 Gaiellaceae bacterium | reverse complement strand
GCACATCGGTGTTTCCAACGTGACCGTGCGGCAGCTCGAGGCCGCGCGCAGGATCGTGCCGATCGTGTCGGTGCAGAACCGCTACAGCCTCGCCGACCGCCACGCCGAGAGCGTGCTCGACGCCTGCGAACGGGAGGGGCTCGCCTTCCTCCCGTGGTTTCCGCTCGCGCTCGGCCGGCTCGCCGCGGCGACGGGACGGCTTGCAGAGGTCGCGCGGAGCCACGGCGCCACTCCTGCCCAGGTCGCGCTCGCCTGGCTGCTCCGCCGCTCGCCGGTCATGGCGCCGATCCCGGGCACCTCGTCCATGGAGCACCTGGAGGAAAACGTGGCCGCGGCGGAGCTGGAGCTCACGAACGACGAGTTCGGCGGCCTGAGCCGAACGGCCGAGTCGTCCCTCTGATGGTCCTCGCCGACCGCACGATTCGCCGCTTGCTCGACGAGGGTCGCATCGAGATCGACCCCTACGATGCCTCGCTTCTCCAGCCGTCGAGCGTGGACGTGCGAGTCGACCGTTTCTTCCGGGTCTTCCACAACGCGCGCTACCCGTACATCGACGTCAAGGAGCCGCAGGAGGAGCTCACCGAGCTCGTGGAGATCGACGGCGAGCGGCCGTTCATCCTCCACCCCGGCGAGTTCGTGCTCGCCTCGACCCTGGAGCGGATCCGGCTGCCCGACGACCTCGTCGCGCGTCTCGAAGGGAAGAGCAGCCTGGGCCGGCTGGGCCTGCTGATCCACTCGACCGCAGGCTTCATCGACCCGGGCTGGGACGGCCACGTCACACTGGAGCTCTCGAACGTCGCCAACCTCCCGATCACGATCTACCACGCGATGAAGATCGGCCAGCTCTCGTTCGTCCAGCTGACCGAGCCGGCCGAGTCGCCGTACGGCTCCGGCGGGCTCGGCTCCAAGTACCAGGGCCAGCAGGGCCCGACGCCGAGCCGCTACTACGAGAACTTCCGCGAGCAGGTCCGATGAAGGTGCTCGTCACCGGAGCGACGGGGTTCGTCGGTCCGGTGGTGGCGAACGCGATCGTCGACGCCGGCCACGAGGTTCGGGTGCTGGAACGCAAGCCCGGCTCCTGGCGCGAGGAGGGGATCCGATGCCAGGAGGCCGTCCAGGGAGACATGACCGACGCGGACAGCCTGCGCCGCGCCGCGGCAGACCAGGAGGTCGTCGTCCACCTCGTTGCGATCCGGCAGGGACGGCCCGAGGAGTTCCGGCGCGTGATGGTCGAGGGCACGCAGCACCTCCTCGCGGCGGCGAGGGCCGCGGGTGTCAAGCGGTTCATCCTGATGAGCGCGCTCGGGACGAGCGAGGAGACCCAGGATCTCGTCCCCTACTACGGCGCGAAGTGGCAGCAGGAGCTGGACGTGAAGGCGTCCGGGCTCGAGCAGGTGATCTTCCGGCCGAGCTTCGTCTTCGGGCGCGACGGCGGCATCCTCCCGACGTTCTCGAAGCTCGCGAAGCTGGCGCCGGTTACCGGGATCGTCGGCAGCGGGAAGCAGCGGATCCAGCCGATCTGGATCGATGACGTCGGTGCGTACTTCGCGGCCTCGGTCGACAAGTCCGAAGCGGCGGACCAGACGTTCGAGATCGGCGGCCCGGACACGGTCAGCTGGGACGAGTTCTGGTCGCGACTGCGGTCCACGCTCGGGATCCGGCGGCGGCCGACGATGCACCTGCCGACTGGGTTGATGAAGATCCCCGCCGCGCTGACCGAGAGGCTTCCGGGGAACATCCCGCTCACCCGCGACCTGCTCACGATGCTCGAGGCGGGCGACAACGTCGTCTCGAACGACCTCGCGGTGCGGACGTTCGGCATCCCGCTCGTCCCGCTGGACGAGCAGATCCGCCGCGCCGTGGCTTGATCTCGGCCGAGCGGGAGGTCGCCGCGCCGCCCGAGCGCGTGTTCGACTTCCTGGCGGATCTCCGGAACCACTGGCGGCTGGAGCAGCGGTTCCTGGAGCTGGACGAACTCGGAGAAGACGGCGGGACGATCCGGCTGAAGGGCCCGCTCGGGTTCTCACGGACAGTCCAGACTCGTGTCCTCGAGGCCGAGCGGCCGGTTCGCGTCGCCGGCCGGGCGGATCTTCGCGGGGGTACGGTCGGGCTCGTCGCCTGGGACATCCGACCGGCCGGGCTCGGCTCGACCGTGCGCCTCTCGGCCGAGGTTCCTCAGGCGTCCGTGTTCGACCGAATCTTCCTCGCGCTCGGCGGACGGGCCTGGTTCGAAGGGCTCTTTCGGCGCGCGCTCGAGAACCTCGACGACGTGCTGTGAGCAAGCGGCGCTTCACGACTGCGCTCTCGCGCTACGTCGTCAACCCGGTCGTCAAGCTCGCGGTGCGTCTACGGCTGGTGCGCGGCTGGGCCATCCTCGAGACCCGCGGGCGGAAGACCGGCCTGCCACGGCAGACGCCAGTCGGGAACGGGCTCGACGGCGACACGTTCTGGATCGTCACCGAGCACGGGCCGAAGGCCGGCTACGTTCGGAACATCGCGGCCGATCCCCGGGTACGCGTCTTCGTTGAAGGGCGCTGGCGGACCGGGACGGCTCAGGCGCTGCCCGACGACGACCCGCTCGCGCGCCAGCGCTCGCTGCCGGCCCTCAACGCCCGCGTCGTCCGGCTGATGGGCACCGACCTGATGACGGTGCGGATCGACCTCGATCCGGAGTGATCAGGCGGGCGCTCGGGCCCTGACGAGGGCCCGTGCGGCGGCGGCGATCGCGTCGGCGTCGATGCCGGCCGCGGCGAGGAGCTCGGCCGGCTTGCCGGAGTGAGGGAGCTCACGCACCGCGAGGATCTGGACGGGCGGCCGGTCGTCGACGTCGGCGAGCGCCGCCAGCACGGCCTCGCCCAGGCCGCCCTCGGCCCAGTGGTCCTCGGCCGTGACGATCGGCGTGCGGATTCCGCGGATCGTCTCGGCGTCGATCGGCTTGACCGAGTAGAGGTCGATGATCCGAGCGGCGACGTCCTCCTCGGCCAGGCGATCCGCCGCCGTCAGCGCTTCGTGGAGCGTGATCCCGGCGGCGACGATCGTGACGTCGTCGTCGTCCGTCGAGCGCACGGTCTTCGAGCCGCCGACCGGGAACTCCTCGTCAGCGTCGTAGATCACCAGTGTGTCGGCGCGGGTCGTACGGAGGAACGAGATCCCGTCGAGGTCGGCCATGGCCTGAACGAGCTTCGCCGTCTGGTTCCCGTCCGACGGGTAGAGCACGGTGGAGCCGTTGATCGCGCGGAACTCGGCGAGGTCCTCGAGCGCCATCTGGGACGGCCCGTCCTCGCCGATCGAGACTCCGGCGTGCGAGCCGCAGAGCTTCAGCGTCGCGCGGCTGATCGCCGCCATGCGGACGAAGTCGTACGCGCGACTCCAGAACGCCGCGAACGTGGAGGCGAACGGCTTCCACCCGAGCACCTGAATCCCGACGGCGGCGGCGGCCATCTGCTGCTCGGCGATGTACATCTCGAAGTACCGGTCGGGGTGAGCGTCGCGGAAGATCTCGGCGTAGGTCGAGTTCGAGACCTCGCCGTCGAGCGCGACGACCAGGGGGTCGGCTCCGCCGAGAGCGGCCAGCGCCTCGCCGTACGCCTTGCGGGTCGCGACCTTCGAGCCGACCTCGTACCTCGGCCATTCCGGCGTGCCCGGCGTGTCGAACCGATGCCGCTCCGCCTGCTCCGGCTTGGGGACGTCCACCGTGATGCTCCGGACGCCGCCGAGCTCCTCGATCGCCTCCTCGGCGACCGCCTTTCCGTGCCAGCCGCCCTGATCCTCGACCTTTGAGTACCCCTTGCCCTTCAGCGTCTTGGCCACGATCGCCGTCGGCTGCCCGCTCGTCGACTCGGCCTGGCGGTACGCGGCGTCGATCTCCTCCACATCGTGGCCGTCGACCTCGATCGCGTGCCAGCCGAAGGCGCGCAGGCGGTCGGAGTACGAGGAGAGATCCCAGCCGTGCATCGTCTCGCCGCGCTGGCCGAGCCGGTTGACGTCGATGATCGCGGTCAGGTTGTCGAGCTCGTAGAAGGCGGCGTGCTCGGCGGCCTCCCACATCGACCCCTCGGCCATCTCGCTGTCCCCGCAGATCACCCAGACCCGGAAGGGAAGGCGGTCGAGCCGCTTCCCGGCGAGCGCCATCCCGACGCCGATCGGCAGGCCCTGTCCCAGCGAGCCGGTTGCGACGTCGACCCACGGAAGCGACGGCGTGGGGTGTCCCTCCAGGCGGCTGCCGAACTGGCGGTAGGTGCCGAACTCCTCCTCCGAGAGGACGCCGGCGGCGCGGAACAGCCCGTAGACGAGGGGTGAAGCATGGCCCTTGGAGAAGACGAGCCGGTCGTTCGCCGGGCTCCTTGGCTCGTCGAAGTCGTACCGGAAGTGGCTCGCCAGCAGTACGGCGGCGAGGTCAGCGGCGGACATGGACGACGTCGGGTGTCCCGAGCCCGCCTTGGCGCTCGCCCGTACTGCGTCCACGCGCAGCTGCTGTCCGAGCTCCCGCCAGAGGTCCGGGCCCTGCATAGAGGGGTAACGTAGTCGAGCGATGCGTGTTGCGGTGGCCTTCGACCACAGGGGCGTCAAGCTGCGGGAGCGCGTCCTCGCGGAGGTGACGGCGCTCGGCCACGAGCCCGTCGACCTCGGGACGGACGCGGCCGAGCCGGCCGTCGACTACCCGGACAAGGCTCGCGAGGTCGCAGAGGCGATCCGCTCCGGCGATGCCGACCGCGCCGTGTTCGTCTGCGGCTCGGGCGTCGGCGCCTCGATCGCGGCGTGCAAGCTGCCCGGGATCCGCGCCGCGATCTGTCACGACACGTATTCCGCCCACCAGGGAGTCGAGCACGACGACATGAACGTCCTCTGCATCGGTTCCGGGGTCATCGGGGCGGACCTCGCCGGCGAGCTCGTCCGCGCCTTCCTGGCTGCGGAGTTCGACGGCGGCGAGCGGTACCGCAGGAGGCTTGAGAAGATCGAAGCGATGGAAAGAGAGGCTGCAAGTGCCTGACTCACGACTTCACCAACTGAGCGCGCTGGGCCAGAGCGTCTGGATCGACTCGCTGTCCCGCGAGTGGCTCCGCACCGGCGAGCTCAAGCGGCTGATGGACGAGGACGCCGTCGCCGGCGTCACGTCCAACCCGTCCATCTTCCAGAAGGCCATGTCCGAGGGGGACTGGTATGACGAGCAGCTCCGCGAGGTGCTCGCCGAGGAAGACGACCCGAAGGAGATCTTCCTGCAGCTCGCGTTCGACGACATCCGCGAGGCGTGCGACCTGATGCGAACGGTTTGGGACGGAACTGAGGGCCAGGACGGCTACGTCTCCCTCGAGGTCGAGCCTGGCCTCGCCCACGACACCGAGGCGACGGTCGAGCAGGCTCAGCGCTTCCACGACGCGATCGACCGGCCCAACCTCTACGTCAAGATCCCGGCGACCGCCGCCGGTGTCCCCGCGATCGAGGAGATGATCGCTCGGGGCAAGCGGATCAACGTGACGCTGATCTTCGGGCTCAACCGCTACGCCGAGGTCGCGGAGGCCTACATTCGCGGGCTCGAGCGGCTGGTCGAGGGCGGCGGCGATCCCAAGCAGGTCACCTCCGTCGCAAGCTTCTTCGTCTCCCGTGTCGACACCGAAGCGGACAAGCGGCTCGATGGGCACGACGTGCTCAAGGGCCGGCTGGCGATCGCGAACGCGAAGCTCGCGTACCAGCGCTACAAGGAGCTCTTCGCCGGCCCGCGCTGGGAGGCTCTGGCGGCGAAGAGCGCCTCGACGCAGCGTTGCCTGTGGGCCTCGACGTCGACGAAGAATCCCGAGTACCGCGACGTGATGTACGTCGAGGAGCTGATCGGGCCGGAGACGGTGAACACGATGCCGAGGGAGACGATCGAGGCGTTCCAGGATCACGGGGAGGTCCGGCTGACGCTCGAGGAGGGTCTCGACGAGGCACGCAGGCTCTTCGAGGAGCTGGCCGCGGCCGGCGTCGACTACGACGACGTCACACGGGTGCTGGAGGAGGAGGGCGTGCAGAAGTTCGCCGACTCCTTCAACGAGCTCCTCGAAGGTGTCGCCGCCAAGCGCGCGCAGCTCGTAGCCGCTTGAGCACGCTCGCTCCCGCCGAGCTCGTGGAGCGGATCTGGGAGCGGGATCCGTCAGTCTGGACCGGCGGCGATGAGGCGCAGTGGCTCGGCTGGCTCGATGAGCCGGCCCGGATGCGCGAGCGGGCGCACGAGCTCGTGGAATACGGGAGCCGGCTCGAGATCGACGTCGACCAGGTCGTCCTAATGGGGATGGGCGGCTCGAGCCTGGCGCCCGAGGTGATACGCCGGTTCTTCGGCGCCGAGCGCTTTCACGTCCTCGACACGACGCACCCGACCGCGATCCGTCGGCTCGAGGAGCGGATCGACGTCGACCGGACGCTGTTCGTCGCCGCCTCGAAGTCGGGGACGACGCTTGAGACGCGCTCCCATGCCGACTACTTCCGCAAGCAAGGCGGGCGCTTCGCGGTCGTCACCGACCCCGGCTCGCCGCTGGCCGAGCTTTCGGAGGACGTCTTCTACGGCGAGCCCACGATCGGCGGGCGGTACTCGGCGCTCTCCGTCTTCGGGCTGCTGCCGGCGGCGCTGATGGGCGTCGACGTCGTTCGGATGCTCGACCGGGCCGAGGAGATGCGGGAGGCATGCCGGCTCTCGGAGGGGAACCCTGGGCTGGAGCTCGGGCTCTGGCTCGCCGAGCAGCAGTTCCTCCAGGTCGACGGTGAGTTCGGTCTCTGGGTCGAGCAGCTCGTGGCCGAGTCGACCGGCAAGGAGGGCAAGGGCATCGTCCCTGTGCGGGAGGGCGGCGCCGAGCCGGACATCCGGCTGCCGGATCCCTACGAGCTGGGACAGGAGTTCTTCCGCTGGGAGTTCGCGACGGCCGTCGCCGGCTCGATCCTCGGCATCAACCCCTTCGACCAGCCCGACGTGCAGGCGGCGAAGGACAAGACCAACGCCGTCCTTTCCGGCCACCGGCGAGTGTCAGAGACTCGTCATGTCTCCGAGGGACAGGTTGACGAGCTGCTCGCGGAGGCCGGCCCCGGCCGGTACGTCGCGATCCAGGCCTTCATCGACCCGGCGCGGGAGGACGAGCTGAAGCCGTTCGTCCGAAAAGCGCGCGAGACGGGCGCCGAGGTCGCCGTGGGGCTCGGGCCGCGCTATCTCCACTCGACGGGACAGCTCCACAAGGGCGGGCCGGACAACGGCCTTTTCGTCCAGGTCGTCGACGACCTCGGCGAGGAGCTTCCGATCCCGGGACAGAAGTTCGGCTTCCGCGCCCTGATCCAGGCCCAGGCTGACGGCGATCTCCAGGCGCTCGAAGAGCGCGGTCGACGGGTCGTGAGGGTCGAGCTGTGAAACTCGGGATGGTGGGCCTGGGCCGGATGGGCTCGGGGATGACAGAGCGGCTCCGCGAGATGGGCCACGACGTCGCGACCTACGACCCGAACGTCGAGTCGACGGCCGGCTCCCTCGCCGAGCTGGCGGAGCAGCTCGATCCACCGCGCCATGTCTGGCTGATGATTCCCGCGGGCGAGATCACCGAGAACGCGTTTCGCGAGCTGCTCGGCATCCTCGAGCCCGGGGACGCGATCGTCGACGGCGGCAACTCCAACTTCCACGACTCCAAGCGTCGCGCAGCCGAGGCGAAGGAGCGCGACCTCTTCTTCCTCGACGCCGGCGTCTCGGGCGGGATCTGGGGGCTCCGGGAAGGGTTCGCGCTGATGGTCGGCGGCGAGGCCGAGCCCGTCGGGCGACTCAGGCCGATCTTCGAGGCGCTCGCGCCCGAGGGCGGCTACGGCCATGTCGGGCCGTCCGGCGCCGGGCACTTCGTGAAGATGGTGCACAACGGCGTCGAGTACGGGCTCATGCAGGCGTATGCCGAGGGGTTCGACCTGATGCAGTCGTCGGAGTTCGACCTCGACCTTGCGGCGGTCGCCGAGCTCTGGCGGCACGGGTCGGTGGTCCGGAGCTGGCTCCTCGACCTCCTCGCCCGGGCGCTGGAAGAGAACCCGGGCCTCGAGCACATCCGGGGCTACGTCGAGGACTCGGGCGAAGGCCGGTGGACCGTCGAGCAGGCGATCGACACGGCGGTGCCGCTCCACGTCATTACCGCGGCCCTCTACGCGCGCTTCGCGTCCCGTGAGGACGAGTCCTTCGCGGCCAAGGTCAACGCGGCACTCAGGGAGCAATTCGGTGGTCACGCAGTCAAGCGCGACTGAGGCCCACACCGCCGAGAACCCGCTCGCGGAGGGGCTCGAGCTGCGCCGCCGGCCGGAGCCGTGCGTCCTCGCCATCTTCGGCGCCTCTGGCGACCTGACCCGCCGCAAGATCTTCCCCGCCTTGTACGCGCTCGCCTTCCGCAAGCTCCTGCCGGAGCACTTCGCCGTCCTGGGCGTGGCTCGCAGCCCGATGTCCACCGAGGAGTTCGTCGCCTCGATGGAGGAGGCGGTGCGCGAATTCGGCCGCGACGAGTTCACCAATGAGGCCTGGGACGCGCTCGCCCGCTGCACGAGATACCTCGCGACCGAGGTCGCGGACGAGGAGGGCGAGGACCGGGTCGCCACCACACTCAGCGGCCTCGACGAGGAGTTCGGCACGCGCGGGAACCGCGTCTACTACCTCGCCGTCCCTCCCGAGGCGATGCCGAAGCTCGTCGAGGAGCTCGGCGAGCGCCGCACGACCAACGGCTGGACGCGCCTGATCGTCGAGAAGCCGTTCGGACACGACCTCGAGTCGGCCCGCGAGCTCAACCGGCTCCTCGCCGGGACCTTCACTGAAGACGAGGTCTTCCGCATCGACCACTACCTCGGGAAGGACACCGTCCAGAACCTCCTCGCGCTGCGGTTCGCCAACGGCATCTTCGAACCTGTCTGGAACCGGCAGTTCATCGACCATGTTCAGATCACGGTCGCCGAGTCGATGGGGATCGGGAACCGCGCTGCGTTCTACGAACGGGCGGGCGCGATTCGAGACGTCTTCCAGAACCACCTCCTCCAGCTGGTCGCCCTGACCGGCATGGAGCCGCCGATCGACTTCACCGCCGAGGCCGTGCGCAACGAGAAGCTGAAGGTGCTGAAGGCGCTGGCGACACCGGCGCCGACCGAGGTCGTGCGCGGCCAGTACGGGCCGGGCTCGATCGAGGGCCGGCCCGTGCCCGGCTACCGGGAGGAGCCTGGAGTCGCCTCCCTGTCGGAAACGGAGACCTTCGTCGCGGCGAGGCTCGAGATCGAGAACTGGCGCTGGGCGGACACGCCGTTCTTCGTCCGGATCGGGAAGCGGCTCCCCCGACGCGAGACGACGATCGCGGTGCAGTTCAAGCGCGTCCCCCACCCGCTCTTCGAGGACGCGAGCGAGCTGCGGCCGAATGTCCTGATCATCCACATCCAGCCGAACGAAGGCGTGTCCCTCGCGATCGGCGCGAAGGTTCCCGGCGAGGGAATGCGGGTGCGCACCGTCCACATGGACTTCCTCTACGGCGGGGCGTTTCGCACCGGGCTTCCCGAGGCCTACGAGCGGCTGATCCTCGACGCGATGCTCGGCGACGCGACGCTCTTCACCCGGGCCGACGAGATCGAGGAGCAGTGGGCGCTCGTGGACGCGATCGTCGCGGCCTGGCGGCGGGACAAGCCGGCGTTCCCGAACTACGCCGCCGGCACCTGGGGCCCGCAGGCGGCGCAGGAGCTGGTCGAGTGGCACCGGTAGCCCACGTCGAGGAGTGGATCGACGAGTGCGCCACGATCGCGGAGATCGAGGCGGCGCTCGTCGACCTCAGGTACCGGCACTCGCACGGCGGCGAGCCGGATCTGCGGACGAGCGTCCTGACCCATCTCGCCTGGGTGCCCCCCGAATGGCAGGAGGCCGCGGCCGAGACGCTGGCCGGCCTCGGCGAGCGCCACCCGTCTCGGACGCTTCTCCTCTTCCCGCAGGCCGACGAGCAGGACGAACTGGCCGCCCGCGTGAGCCTCGAGTGCTACGAGCTGCCCGGAATCGAGCGGCATCTCTGCAGCGAAGTGATCGAGCTGCGGCTCCACGGCGCGAGAGCGGAAGCGCCTGCGAGCATCGCCGTTCCGCTGCTCCTGCCCGACCTGCCCGTCTTCCTCCGCTGGCGCGGCCGTCCCGACTTCGGCTCGCCGGTGTTCGGACAGCTGGCGGACATCGTCGACCGTCTGGTCGTGGACTCGGCCGAGTGGCCGGACGTCCCAGCCGCCTACCGCGAGCTCGTGGAGCTGTTCGACCGTGTGGCGGTCTCGGACATCGCCTGGCGCCGCACGCTGCCCTGGCGGCGCGGGCTGGCCCACGCCTGGCCCGAGCTCCCCGACAGGCTCACCGGGCCGCCGGCCGAGACGGCGCTCGTGGCCGGATGGCTCGACTCACGAGCTGGGATCGAGGTCGAGCTCGAGCGCGCTGACACACTCCCGGTCGGCGGCGATCGGAAGCCCAGCGACCTGCTCTCCGACGAGCTCGACGTCTTCGTCCGCGACCCGGTCTACGAATCGTCGGTCAGGAAGCTCGCGGGTCGTCCCTGATCGCGATTCCGGCCGGCCCGCCCGGGAGCTTCTCGACGACCGTGTAGCCGTCGTGCTCGGCCACAATCCGTTCGAACTCCAGCTTCTCGTGGCCCGGGACGATGGCGAACCACTTGGCATCGGAGCGAACCTGCTCGTACTCACCGAGGGAGAGCTGGATCCGGTCGGTGCACGAAACCTCGCCGCACTCGCAGACGAAGTCGGCCACCTCGGTGACGAGGCTGAAGCCCTCCCCGAGCTCGCGGAGCCGCTCGTTGATCTCGCGGAAGACGACCTCGTTCTGGCAGATGCGCTTCCCGCCCTCGTGCACGCTTCGATTATGCGCCCCCGGCGTGCGACTCTGTGTCTGTGGGTAGGAGCCGCAGTGTGGGAGTCAGGCCCTCCGACGAGAGCGTCCTCGAGCGGACCGCTGCACTCGAGGATCAGCGGTCCCTGCTTGAAGCGATCGTCGAGAACATTCCGGTGGGCCTCGTGGTCCTGGACCAGGACGGTGTCCCCAACACGGCGAACGCTGAGGCGCTGCGGATCCTTCGCGCCGACTCGATCGACGCGTCGATCCTCCCGGACTGGCGAGAGATCGACGTCTTACGGCTCGACGGCTCCCGCGTCGAGCTCCAGGAGTGGCCGATCTCGCGCACGCTCGCGACCGGCGCCATCGTGACCGGCGAGCAGTACGAGGTCGTGCTCGGGGGCCGCCGCACGATCCTCGAGATCAGTACTGCGCCGATCGTCTCCGCCTCCGGCGAGCGGAAAGGCGCTGTCGGCGTCTTGCGCGACGTCACCGTTCGCGAGCAGGCCGAGCGTGCCGAGCGCGACTTCGTGACCAACGCCGCGCACGAGCTCCAGAGCCCCCTGGCCGCGATCGTGAGCGCGATCGAGGTTTTGCAGGCGGGCGCGAAGGACGGCCCTGAGCGCGATGTCTTCCTGGCTCACATCGAGCGGGAATCCGACCGGCTGGCACGACTCGTCCGGGCGCTGCTCATCCTGGCCCGCACGCAGACCGGTGTGGAGGCACCTCGCGACGAGCTGGT
>DASZEE010000031.1:0-13306 GCA_035941215.1 Gaiellaceae bacterium | reverse complement strand
TCTCTCGCACGGGCGGCCTGTTGTGGGCACGCCTGCGGTCGAGTGCTCTGAGACGGAGCACCAGTTCTCGGAGTTCGAACGGCTTCGTGAGGTAGTCGTCGGCGCCGAGCTCGAACCCGGTGGCCTTGTCGTCGAGCCGGTCGGCAGCGGTGAGCATGAGGATAGGCATGCCGCTGCCGGAGGCGACGATGCGCTTGGCGATCTCGTCGCCGGTAGGTCCGGGAATGTCTCGGTCGAGGACGGCGATGTCGTAGGCGTTGACGCTCAGCAGCTCCAGAGCGGTGGCGCCGTCACCTGCGATGTCTGCGGCGATCGCTTCCAGGCGTAGGCCATCGCGGATGGCGTCTGCCATATAGGGCTCGTCCTCAACGAGCAACACGCGCATGCTCCGATGCTAGAGCTGGCGCATATCGTCGGCATATCGAAAACCACATACGTGCTGGCAACACCACGCTGCCTTGAATGGAGGCGTGACCCACAGCCAACCAGCACGAACAACGACCCGTCGGATTCGGATTCGCAAGATCCGTCTCGCCGGCCTGCTAGTCGTCATCGCGGCGATCGCCGCAGCCCTCGGCTACCAGTTGCTGGCGTCCTCGTCCTCGACGGCCGCATCACCCAACGTCCTTCGCAGTGAGCACCGTGGCCTTCGCAGTGAGCACCGTGGCCTTCGCATTGAGCACCCTGGTGCGCTTGGCGAGGCTGACGGTGCCGTCCCCGACGGCACGACGGTCTTTGATGACGAGATTCCGGGTGTAGCCAACCTCGACCCCGATCTGCTCGGTGCCCTCCGCCAAGCCGCAACTGATGCCGCAGACGACGGGGTCGAGTTCGACGTCACTAGTGGTTGGCGCTCCCCGGAGTACCAGGATCAACTGCTTCGCGAGGCGATCTCCGAGTACGGCTCGGAAGAGGAAGCTGCCCGATGGGTGGCCACCGCGGAGACGTCTGCTCACGTGTCGGGGGACGCGGTCGACATTGAGCACTTCGATGCCACGGCGTGGCTGTCCGAGCACGGCGCCGAGTACGGGCTGTGCGAGATCTACAGCAACGAACCCTGGCACTACGAACTGCGCCCCGAAGCCATCGATCACGGTTGTCCTCCCATGTACGCCGACCCTACGCACGATCCAAGGATGCAGCAGTGACTCAGCGCGCCGGAACGCGGGAGCTCCATCGCGGGGCTCGTACCGGGATGACCCCCTATTCACCGCCGCAGGACCAGACGCGCGTGGTTAGGCATTGGCTAGGTGCGGCGGCGCTGCGGCCGCGGCCGGGATGCCGGCCGCCGGCGGGTGCCGGGGGCCGGCAGCATGCGCTCCCGCTAGGCAGCGTCGCGCGGTGAGGCGGTCCCGTGGCCCGGCACCGTGACCGGGCGCGGGCCGACCGGCACCGCCGGGGACCGCGAATCGGAGCGGCGCGAACGACGTGCCCACGGACGAGGCGCTCGCGACTCGAGCGCGTCGGCGACGTCCCGGGTGTAGAGGATCCCGACGAGGCGCCCGGTCTCGAGAACGAGGGCGCCGTCGGCGCCGGTGCCCGCGAGGGCGAGCATCCCGTCGAAGGCGGGCTCGTCCTGCGACAAAGGCGGCACCGCGCTGAGAGGCCGCATCTCGTCCCGGACGCGGGTCGCCGCCCACCCGTCGCTCGGCGTCTGTGAGAGTCGGGCCGACGGCAGGATCCCGACTGGGCGGAGGCCGTCCAGAACCGGGTAGGCGGGCGAGTGGTCGTCGGAGGGCAGCTCTGCGGTGAAATCGCGGAGCGTCTGGTCGGCCTCGGCTGCGATCGGGTGGACCCTCATGAGGTCGGCGACGACGAGCCCGCCGAGCGCGTTACGCAGCGCGCCGAGGCGCGCCTCGGCGCCCGCCGAGACGAGGACGAACCAACCGATCAGGGCGAGCCACATACCGGCGAACCCACCCTGCGTGAACAACGCGATGACGCCGCCGGCGATCATGAGGCCGCCGATGACGCGCCCGAGGCTGGCGGCGATCTGCGTGGCCCAGGCGAAGTCGCCCCTGATCTGCCACAGCGCCGCCCGGAAGACCCGGCCACCGTCGAGCGGCAAGGCGGGAAGGAGGTTGAAGCCGAGCAAGAGAAGGTTGATGTAGCCGAGCCACGCGAAGACGGCGTCGACCGCAGGGTGGAAGCGCGTGAGCGCGGCGAGAGTGACGAAGGCGGCGGCGAGAACGCCGGTCACGAGCGGCCCCGCGATCGCAATCCGGAACTCGGCGCCCGCGCTCGGGAACATCCCGCGGAAGCGGGCAACGCCGCCGAAGAGCCAGAGCGTGATCCCCTCGATCTTGACGCCGTCGCGGCGCGCCTGGACGGCGTGGCCGAGCTCGTGAAGCAGCAGTGACCCGAAGAAGAGGAGGACGGCGGCCACTGCCATCTCCACGTACGTCTCCGTCGCGAGGCCCGGGTTCGTCGACGGGAAAACGCCAGAGGCGAGCGACCACACGAAGAGCCCGAAGACGAGGAGCCAGGTCCAGTTGAGGCCGATCGGGATTCCCACGATTCGGCCGAGTTTGAAGGTGTCGTTCATCGCATCTCCTTTGCCGTGGGTGTGCATGGGGCGGAGGATCGTCGCGGAGGGCGCGCCTGTCGTCACCGCCAGCGGCCGTCATCGACCCCGGAGGGCTTGACTCTGGAACCGCCTGCTAGCTGGAAGGCGCGGCCGCGTTCCGCGGCTGGCCGTCATCGAGAGGGAGCTCGACGAACAAGGACGTTCCAGCGCCGACGGGACTCTCGACGACCATCGCGCCACCGGTCGCCTCAACTCGGTCCTTGAGCCCGATCAGGCCAGACCCTCTCGCCGGATCGGCTCCCCCGCGGCCGTCGTCACGAATCGAAAGCCGGAGCGCCCCGTCGGTCGCGTGTACGTCGACGTGGACCGCCGAGGCGCTCGCGTGCTTGGCCGCATTGGCGAGCGCCTCGGAGACGACGTAGTACGCCGCCACCTCGATCCGCTCGGGCAGCCGGGGCTCGGTGGCGAGGTCGAGCACGACCGGAACGGATGAGCGGCGGGCAAGCGTTCTCAGGGCGGGAGCGAGGCCACCCTCGGACAGGATCGCGGGATGGATGCCGCGCGAGATCTCGCGGAGATCGTCGAGCACGCCTTCGAGTCCCGAGCCGACGCGAGCGAGTTCGTCTTGGACCTGTTGCTGGTCGGGGGGGATCTCAGAAGCCGCCGCGCGCAGGTTCAGCGCGAGCGACACGAGTCGCTGCTGCGCTCCGTCGTGCAGGTCACGCTCCAGCCGGCGGCGGGTCTCGTCGCCCGCGGCGACGACCCGGGCACGGGAGGCCGCGAGCTCGGCTCGGCTCTCCGCGTTGGCGATCGCGGTCGCAAGGAGCTCGGTGAAATCAGCGACGCGGTCCTCGCTGCCGACAGGTAGCGGCTCCGGCTGCGACGAGGCGGCGATCGCCACACCCCAGAGGCGGCGCTCGACGACAATCGGACTTCCCACACCGGAGTGAACACCGAGCTGGCGGAAGCACGCTGAAACCGAGCCGGGAGGCCCTTCGAAGCGATCCGTCCGCGCCGGCCGACCTGTCCGCAAGACGGATACCGCGACGCCTTCACCTTCGACGGTCGGCCGTGTGCCGATTGGAATATGCAGGCCCGGAACGCTCCACCCGCCGACGACCGTTGCCGTCCCGTCCGGCTCGTACCGAAGCACCTTCGTAATGTCGGCGCCGAGGCGGTGCGCCAGCTCTTCGGCAACGGCCGAGAAGATGTCGACCGGCGAGGTAGCGCGCGCGACGAGCGTCGCCACGCGCCGCAACGCCGCCTGCTCGGCAGCGAGCTCGGCGAGCTGATCGCGGTTCCGCTCGAGCGAACTGGCCATGACGTTGAATGAGCGCTCGAGGGCGCCGATCTCGCCGACGCCGTTCTCGGGCATGCGCGTGCCGAGCGCGCCCTCGGCAAGCCGGCCAGCCATCGCTGCTGCTCGGCGAACAGGCCGGACGATCGCCTGCGTCAGGTAGCCGGCGAAGAGGAGAACGAGCAGAATCGAGCCACCGAGGCCCCCAACTGCCGCGATGATCGCCCGGCGCGCGGCCGAGTCCGCCCGCTCCTCACGCGCGCTGGCGAGGGCGCGTTCGGCGCCGACGAAGCGGTCGAACTCGAGCCGCATGGCGTCGACTCGCCGCTTTCCCTCGGCGGTCGCGCCGACGCTGCGCGCCGAGGGGTCCTCTCGCCGCACCGCATCCACGAGCGGGACCGCGTACTCCTCAACGTACGAGTTGGCCTCTTCGCCGAGCCGCCGCGCGCGGCTGGCCTGCTGCCCGTTGCCCGCGACGAGTTCCTGCAGCGCTGCGGCGCGGGCCGGGACAGCAGCGCGGGCCGCCTCCCATGGCTCGAGGAAGCGCTCCTCGCCGGTGATGACGAATCCGCGGACGCCGGTCTCAAGGTCGACGACGAGCCGCTCGAGCTCGTTCACAGCGGCAAGCACCTCCTCCGAGTGCCGCGCCGCTCGCGACGCGTCACGGAGGTCGGCGACCGCGACCAGCAGGACGGCGAAAGCGGCGCCGACGACGAGCGTGAGCAGCGCGCTCGCGAGCACCAGGCGGCCGGTTAGCCCGCGCGTTACGCGGGCCTCCGAACGCTGTGCTCCGGCAGGCGCATCAGCGCCTCGTCTCGGGGAGGCGCCGGACATCACGCCCCAACGCGCTCACGAGCGGAGGCTAGCCGATAATCACGTTCGTGCCCAAGAACTCCCGAGTCGCCGTGACGTGAGCCGGGCGCGCGTCGTGCTCGCGGACGACGACGTCCTCCTTCGCGAGGGCCTGGCAAGCCTGCTCGAACGCGCCGGGTTCGAGGTCGTTGGTCAGTGCGGCGACGGTTCCGAGCTGATCGAGCTCGTGCGCGAGCACCGCCCGCAGCTCGCCGTCGTCGATATCAGGATGCCCCCGACCCACTCCACGGAGGGCCTCGACGCGGCGCGCCTGCTGCGCGAGGAGCTCCCAGAGACCGCGGTGCTAATTCTCTCGGCCCACGTCGAGGTCGAGCACGCGATGGACCTGCTGGCGAGCGGACAGCGCAGCGGCTATCTGCTCAAGAGCCGCGTCACGAACGTGGATGAGTTCGTCGAGACGCTCGAACGAATCGTCAAAGGCGGCTCGGTCGTTGATCCCGCTCTCGTCCAGGAACTTGTCGCCGCCCGCCGCGTCGACGACCCGCTTGAGGACCTCACAGCGCGTGAACGCGAGGTTCTCTCGCTGATGGCCGAGGGCCGCTCGAACGCCGGGATCGCCCGCCAGCTTTGGGTCACGGAGGGAACCGTCGAGAAACACGTCCACAGCATCCTCCGCAAACTTCGCCTTCCAGAGACGGGGGATGATCACCGCCGCGTGCTCGCCGTCATCGCCTTCCTCGACGCCCGCTAACAAGGCGCTCCGCGGCCGCTGCGAGGCCTCGCTGAAGCTCACGCCACCGGAACGTCAGGCGAACGGCCGCCGAGGATCCGGGAAATCGCCCTCGCTGACAGCTCCGACTTCGGCAGGAAACCGACCGCAGGGCTTGCGGCGATCAGATCCTCAAAGTCTGCCTCCGCATGGGTGGAGATCAGGATCACGGTCGACCGGCCGCCGCGGCGATCGTCGACCAGTCGGTGAGCAAGGTCGAAGCCGCTCTCTTCCCCGAGCGTGATGTCGACGAGGACAACGTCCGGTCGAAGCTCTTCGGCCCGCACGAGCGCCTCCTCACCCGTCGAGGCGACGCCCGCAACGGTCAGCCCCTCCCGCTCGAGAAGCGTGCGTGCGGCTTCCAGGAACGAGCTGCTGTCGTCCACGATGAGGCATCTGAGCGGCACTTACTCAGAGTCGCAACTGAGACGCCGCCGCGCATTGCAGGTAGCAGGAATCAACAGGGTTTGGGTAGCGGTGCATGCGGATGGCGGCTGCCCGCGATGACACCGGTGCTCGTTCCCGCGATGGTTCCGCACGACGGTAGGTGCGGTCGATTCGGAGGAGGGAACGATGGAACCGACGCTAATGCCCCAGACCGAGCTCGACGAGCGTCGAGACGAGGAAGTCCTCATACACGCGTTGCGCACCGAGCGGTTGCAGAGCATCGGCCGGCCGACACTGCTCGCGGATAGGTTCGCCAGCGTCGTTGACTGGCGCGAGGTCGCGGCTCTTGTCGAGCGAGGCTGCTCGCCGGAGCTCGCGCTCGACATCGTCCGCTGAGCGAATGATCCACGACCGCCGGAACCCCACGCGGGCGCGTACGCGCGCCGGCATCGATCACCTAGAGCACGAGAGCGCCCTACGTTCTCTCGACGAAAGGAATGGACCGTGAAACTGGAACTCGGCAGCCCCATTCGTTGCACCGACGGACCCTTCGGCGAGCTCGCCGATGTCGTCATCGACCCGATCACGCGCCGCGTCACCCACCTGGTCGTCGCGCCACACCACCACCACGGGCTCGCGCGCCTCGTCCCGATCGACCTCGCCACGGCGGCGAACAACGGGAGTGCCGTGGTCTCGCTCCGCTGCACGCTCGAGCGAGCGCGTCAGCTGTCCTCGGTGGAGGAGTTCGCGTATCTCCGGCTGGGCGAGTTCCCGGCCGTCGATCCCAACTGGGACGTCGGCATCGAGAACGTGCTCGCCCTTCCGTATTACGGCTACGACGGGTTCGGCGAAGCGCCCATGGACTATGACCCGCACGTCTCGATGACATATGACCTCGTCCCCAAAGGAGAAGTCGAGATCAGCCGCGCGAGCGACGTAACGTCGGCCGACGGCCATCGCCTGGGACACGTCGACGGGTTCCTTGTCGACGGCGACGATCAGATCACGCACGTCGTGCTCGAGCGAGGCCACCTCTGGGAACGGCGCGACGTGACGATCCCGATCGGCGCGGTCAGCCGGGTGAAGACGGACTCGGTGACCGTAGGCCTGACTAAGGACGAGGTCGCGGCGCTCCCGGGGGTCCCGGTGCACCGCTGGGCGGGTTAGCGGCGACGAGCTGCGGCCAACCGCGGCCGTAGTCCTCTATCCGCTGCGACATCGTCCGTCCTTCAGGTCGAGTAGCCGGCGCGAGAAGCTACTCCGGAGCAGGACTCGCCGGCCCTGCGTCGCACCCGTTCGCCATGTGGCAGGACATGTTCGACCTGCACGTGAGCGCGGGCGAGAAGGTGCTGCGCGCGATCCTGATCTACCTCTTCCTGATCGCCATCCTGCGCATCGTCGGGAAGCGGGAGCTGGGCCAGGCGAACACGCTCGATCTCGTCGTCCTTCTGCTCGTAGCGAACGCGGTTCAGAACGGGATCATTGGCAACGACGTTTCCGTCACCGGCGCCGTCATCGGGGCCGTCACGCTGTTCGCGCTCAACGAGCTCGTGAGCCGGACGGCGTACGCGTTTCCCTGGGCGTCGCGAGCGGTCGAGGGCGATCCGACGCACCTGATCTCGGAAGGACAGCCGATTCACAAGGCGCTACGGCGATCGGGGATCTCATTGCCCGAGCTCCGGGCGATCGCGCGGCGCCAGGGATTCCCGGATCTCGGCGCCGTCCACACCGCGATTCTGGAGACGAACGGCGTCGTGACGATGTTCAGGGAGGACGAACCCGGTTACTACCATCCGGCCGAGCCGGGCGGACTCCGGATCGGCAAGCGCCGCCGCGGCGGCACCTGACGCGCACGCCGAAGGAACGGCGACGAGGCCGACGACTGTCGCGAGCAGGACCTCGTTACCCGCTGGGCGACTCCGGTCCGTCTTCGTCGGAGCGACCGTTCGCCGCCGCCGCTGCAGCGAGCGCGACTGAGGCCAGCGCCACGAAGGTCAGCAGCGCGAGGACTCCGATCGCGAGGAATGGCCCGCGATCGAAGATCAGCATCAGCGGAAGGCCGAGCGCGGCGGCGCCGGCGGCAAACCTCGCGAGCGGTACGCGGCCTCGTCGTGAGCGGCGCTGCGGAGCGGGGTGCTCGCCCGCGGCAGCTTTCGGGTCGAAGCGGCCGCGGAGAACGAGGCGAAACAGCACCGCCAATGAGGGGACGACAACAACTGCGCCGAGGACGACGCCGACGACGGTTGCGACCAGCGTCGATCGTCCCGCTGCCGCCTGCTCGACCGTCAGACCGGGGAGTAGCTCCGGCTGCTGCGCGAGCGCCCAGCCGATGACAACCGCCGCGACCGCGGCCGACGCGCCGTAGCGGGCGGCTTCGAATCGAGAGCGGCGAACGAACTCGAGCGTCGCGAGCCCGGCCACCGCCGACGCCATCACGGCGGCGAGCGCCGGCCACTCGAGGAGCCGCTCGCCGACACGGTCGCCATCAGCGGCCACGACGGCCAGTGCGGTGAAGGCAATCGCACCCGTCACGACACCCGCTCCGAGCGCACGCGTGCGGAAGGCGGCAGCCTCGTCGTCGAGGCCGGCGCGCGCGGCGTCGCCGGCGAGGTAAGCAGCGGCGACGTAGGCGCCGGTGGCGACCGCGAGGATGCCGACCGCGATCGAGCTCGGGTTGAGCCAGCTCGTGACGAGATCGCCGCGAGCGTTCCCGACCGGCACGCGCCCCGAGGCGATCGCGCCGACGGCGGTGCCGAGCGCGAACGGGGTCAAGATCGACGAGATCGAGAAGACGGCGTCGACGGCGCGGCGCTCGATTTCGCGTGCTGTTCCGGCGTGCACCGCGTAGGCCGTTCCGCGCAGGATGATCCCGAGGGCGGCGACGAACAGCGGGATCGTCAGCGTCGAGAAGATCGAAGCGAACGCCTGCGGGTACGCCGTCCAGCAGACGACGAGCACGAACACCAGCCAGACGTGGTTCGCCTCCCAGACCGGCCCCATCGCCCGGTAGGCATGCTCGCGGAGCGCGACGCCGCGCTCGCCGTGCGCGGCGAGCTGCCAGAACGCCGCGCCGAAGTCGGCCCCGCCGAGGACGGCGTACGCGGCTAGCCCAACGAGCATGAGGAGGAGCGGCGCCTCGTCCAGGGTCATCGCTCGGCCTCTCCCTCCCGGCGCGCCGCGCCGGCGAGAAGGGGAGCGACGCCGCGCGGGCCTGATTCGACCTCGACCGGGGCCTGGGCGAGGCGGCGCAGGATCCAGACGACGGCAGCGAGCAGGCCGGCGTAGACGAGCACGAGGCTGACGTAGCCGATGGGGATGCCGCTCGCCCCGGTCACGGCTTCTTCGGTCCGCATCTGGCCGTGGACGACCCACGGCTGGCGACCGACCTCGGTCGTCACCCAGCCGGAAATGAGAGCCACCACGGAGAGCGGCCCGGCAGCGACGACGCCGCGGTAGAACCACCGTGAGCGCGGCAACCGCCGCCGGCGCAGCCACACGAACAGGTAGACGGCGGAGATGCCGGCCAGGAGGAATCCGATGCCGACCATCGTCTGGAAGGCGAAACGGACGACGTTCACCGGAGGCCGCTCGTCGGCAGGAACCTCGTGGAGGCCTTCGACGCGGGCGCTAGGGTCGTGGAAAGCCAGCAGCGACAGCAGCCGTGGCAGCGGGAGGCCGTAGCGGACCTCGTCACCGTCGTACCAGCCGCCCAGATGGACCGGGGCGCCCGACTCCGTCTCGTAGAGGCCCTCGAGCGCGGCGAGCTTGGTCGGCTGGTCGCGCGCGACCGAGCGGGCGGCCCAGTCGCCGACGACGATCTGCACCGGCGCCGCGAGCGCGGCGACGGTGAGCGGCACGACCAGCGCGACCCGCTCGTACCGGCCGCGTCGGCCGCGCAGCCAGGCAAAGGCATAGACGGCGGCGGTGAGGAAGCCGGCGACGATGAAGGCGGCGACGTACATATGGATGACCTCGTGCCAGAGGAAGTCGTTGCCGAACAGCGCCGCGAGCGGGCGCACGTCGCTCACGCGGCCGCCTTCGAGCGTGAAGCCGCTCGGGTTGTTCATCCACGCGTTCACACTGATGACCGTCAGCGAGCCGGTGAAGCCGGCGACCACGACCGGCACACCGCTCAGGAAGTGCGCACGCGGCGACAGGCGGTCCCAACCGTAGACGTAGATGGCGATGAAGATCGCCTCGGTGAAGAAGGAGAACGCCTCGAGCGTGAAACCGAGCCCGAAGACCTCGCCGAACGTCGCCATGAAGTTCGGCCACAAGAGTCCGAGCTCGAAGCTCAGGATCGTGCCGGTGACGACGCCGACCGCGAACAGGGCGAGCATGACCTTCGACCACCGCTTCGCGACAGTCCGGTAAATGGGGTCGCCGCTTCGCAGCCAGAGGCCCTCGAGGAAGAGCACAAAGGCTGGGAAGGCGATCCCGAAGCAGACGATGGGAATGTGGACGGCGAACGACAGCGCCTGCATCTGCCGGGCCTCGTACAAGTAGTCCTGGTCGACGGGCGCGAACGGCGCGGCGGCGAGCAGGGGCAGGCTCATCATCGCTGCGCCTGACGTGCGGCGGGCCGCGCACACCCGCCGTCGCAGACGCGATCGCGGAGCCTGGCGACCGTCACCTCGGTGATCCAGACACGAGACTCGCGCGGGCGATCGCGGGCGAGGGCGGCCCGCGACGTGAGGGGTTCAGGTGCGTGAAGACGGTCGTGTAGGGGACGGTAGACGGTTCCGGGATCGCTCCGCCTGATGCTTCACCGCCGTTGCCGTTGCCGACGCGGACGCCGCGAAGGGGTGCACGTAACCAGCCCGCTGCAGCACCCATCGTCCGCGACCACCTCTCCGCCGAACACGCGTGCTGCGACGTTCCCGCGACCTGCCCGTCCGGGAGGCGGGGGCGCCGGAGCAAACCCTTCGGTGCAGTCGTGGATTCCCGCTAGCGGGTAGTCAAGTTGGGCGCTGGCCGCGAAGACGCGAGCAGGTCTAGCCGTGATGCTGGGCGGCATGCAGCACGATCACACCGCCGGCGGGCGCAGGAGGCAAAAGCGTCTCGGCCACCCGATCCACGCGAGCGCGCGAGAGGCAGCGCACCTCCATGAGGTCTTCAATGCGGGTGAGAGTGCCGCAACTCCCGTGATCGCGGCGGGCGTCGTGCTCGCGGTCGTCGGCCCACTCGTGGCGATCCTGATCTTGCTCGACTTCGGCGTCGCCCACTACTGGTGACAGGCACACGGGCGGAACGAGGCGCTGGAGGAATCGCGACGGCTCGCTCGGACGCTGCCGCGCACCGCCGATCGAAGCATGAGCTCGAAGCCCGTACGGCGCCCGACGTAGCCGTCTCAACCTCTTCTGCCGCCCGGCCGTTCCAACGGGCGGTCGTTACCGCGCTGCTGACACCGGGCGCGGCGGTAATCGTTCTCGACCGGCTGGATGCTGCCGGCGAGCTGCTCCTCTTCGTGCTTGCGGCTGCCTCGCTCGTTCCGATTGCCTGGCTGATCGGCGAGGCGACGAGGCAGGCGGCGCAGCACACGGGACCCGGCATCGGCGGCTTCCTGAACGCGAGCTTCGGTAACGCCCCCGAGCTCGTCATCGCGCTTGTCGCCGTCGCGCACGGACTGCCAGATGTGGTTCGCGCCTCGCTCGCGGGCTCGATCGTCGGCAACCTCTTGCTCGTCCTCGGATTCGTGCTTATCGCGGCGCCCCCACGCAAGCTCGATCGCACCTCCGCCTTCGCCTCACTCGCAATCGTCGTCGTCGCAGCTTCAGTGATGCTTCCTCCCGCGGCCCTTGCGCTCGGCGGAGACCCCGACCGGCATTCGCTGGCGCTCCTGTCGCTTCCGCTCGCGGTCGCTCTCCTGATCGTGCGGGTGCTCCTCAATCGCCGGGTCCTTCGCCGTCACCGCCGGTTGCACACCGTCTCCGAATCCGCGCCTACTGGTGCCTGGTCGCTGCGGTCCGCTCTCGGCACGCTCGCCGTCGCGACGGTGATCACCGCGCTCGTGAGCCAGACCCTGGTCGCGTCGCTCGAGCCCTTCGCGAAAGGCGCAGGCCTCTCCGAGCTGTTCGTCGCGGCGGTGATCGTCGCGATCGCTGGTAACGCGACCGAGCACGGAAGCGCCGTTCTGCTCGCCGCGCGCGGCGAGGTGGCCCTCGCCACCGAGATAGCACTCGCCTCGAGCGCCCAGGTCGCCGGCTTCCTGATCCCTGTCGTCGTGCTCGTCTCCTGGTCGATCGATCCGCTCGCACTCAGCTTCCGCCCGATCGAGATCTTCAGTATCGCGGCCGCGGCACTCGCCTCCGGTCTCGTGCTCGCGGCCGGGAGATCGAGCCGCTTCGCCGGCGCCGTGCTCCTCGCCGCCTACATCGGCGTCGCCGTCTCGTTCTTCGTCGCGAGCGCCCGATAGCCGGCGCTCAGCGGCGCTCGTCTGCCCTACTGGCTGTAGCCCGCGAATTCGTGCTGGCCGGTAGTCGAGTCGGCCGCTGGCCGGGAAGACACAGCGAGGCCGAGACGCGATCGTGGGTGGCGTGCAAAGCAGTCGATCGCGAAGGAGGCAGCCGTGAGGGCCCGGCTTCTTGATGACGCAAACCGCAAGTGGTGGACGCTCGGCGCCGTGGCCTTCGGGCTGTTCATGATCATGCTCGACAACACGATCGTGAACGTCGCGCTGCCTTCGATCCAGCGCGACCTCGCGATCGGCGTATCCGAGCTCGAGTGGATCGTGAACGGGTATGCGCTCACCTTCGCCGTCCTCATGCTCACGGGTGGCAAGCTCGCCGACCTGCTCGGGCGGCGCCGCATCTTCATCGCCGGCCTAGCCATCTTCACCCTCTCCTCGCTTGTCTGCGGCCTCGCCTCGAGCGCCGAGATGCTCATCGGCGCGCGGGTCGTCCAGGGCATCGGCGCGGCGCTCATGAGCCCGGCCACGCTCTCGATCATCACCGTCACGTTCCCGCGCCGCGAGCGTGGCATGGCCCTCGGGATCTGGGCCGGCGTCTCCGCGATGGCGTTGGCGATCGGCCCGCTTGTCGGCGGCCTGATCACGGAGCACATCGGCTGGAGCTGGATCTTCTTCATCAACGTTCCGATCGGCGTGCTCGGGATCGTGGTCGCCCGCCTTGCCATCGATGAGTCGCGCGACACGTCGGCCGGGCAACGGCTCGACCTCCCCGGGCTTCTCGTCTCCGCCGTTGCCCTCTTCGCGCTCACCTTTGCGCTAATCGAGGGGAACAGCTACGGCTGGACGTCCGCGCCGATCATCTCGCTCTTCGTGGTCGCCGTCGCCGGGCTCGCGCTCTTCGTCCTGCTCGAGCTGCGGCAGCGGGCTCCCATGCTCGACCTCTCGCTCTTCCGGAACGCGACATTCGCGGGCGCGAACGCGGTCATGCTGCTCGTCGGGCTCGCGATGTTCGGCGTCTTCTTCTTCGTCTCGCTCTTCGTCCAGAACATCCTCGGCTACTCGGCCACCGAGGCTGGGGCGACGTTCCTGCCGATGACGATTCTC
>DASZEE010000030.1:0-4615 GCA_035941215.1 Gaiellaceae bacterium | reverse complement strand
CTCGGCGCTCAGCTCCTCGTGGACCTCCGGCCCGTACGCGGCCGCCGTGTCGATCAGCGTCACACCGAGCTCGACCGCGCGGCGCAGGACGGCCTTCGCCCCCTCGCGGTCCACCGGATTGCCCCACACGCCGGCACCGGTCAAACGCATTGCACCGAAGCCCATTCGGTTGACGGTCAGCTCGCCCAGACGGACGGTTCCGGCGGCCGCCGCGGGCTGGGTTGTCGGCTCGGCTGCCATCGGCCGGAACCTACTAGACGATGGTCAGCTGGCGGTGCTCCTCGAGGCCCGACAGGCCGACCCCGACCAGGCGCAGCGCCCCAGGCCGGTCGGCGAGCGCGCGATCGAGCAGCGCGCACGCGAGCTCGGCGATGCGGTCGGCATCGTCAGTGCCAACGTGGAGGCTGGTCGAGCGGCTACGAATCGAGAAGTCCGGATAGCGCACCTTCGTCGTCACGGTGCGCGCCGTCTCGCCTTTGCGGTTGAGATGCTCGGCCAGTGAGGCCGACATCCGGCGGAGCTCGGCACGGAGCTGGTCCACGTCGGCGATGTCCCGCTCGAAGGTTTCCTCCGTGCTGATCGAGACCCGCTGTGTCTGCGTCTCGAGGCCGCGCGGGTCGATCCCCCGGGCCCGGTCGCGAAGGAAGGTCCCGACCTTGCCGGGCAGGAGCTGCTTCAGGCGCTCGTCGGTGAGGCCGGCAAGCGCGCCAATCGTCTCGAGTCCCGCGGCGCGGAGGCGAGCCTCCGACCGGGGGCCGACGCCCGGCAGCCGGCGGATCTGGAACGGCGCGAGGAACTCGCCCTCCCGGCCTGGGAGGACGACGACCAGGCCGCCGGGCTTCCGGTAGTCGCTCGCAACCTTTGCGACCACCTTGCTCGTCGCGACTCCCAGGGAGCAGGTGAGGCTGGTGGCGCCGCGCACCGCCGTCTGCACCGCCTCGGCAACTGCGCGGGCCTCGTTGAAGTCGCCGGCCACCTCCCCGACGTCGAGGTACCCCTCGTCGAGACCGGTTCGCTCGACGGTGGGGACCACCTGCCGAACGGCGCTCCAGACCTCCTTCGAGTAGTCGGAGTATGTCCGGTGCCGGGGCCGGACGAAGACGGCGTTCGGGCAGCGGCGGAGCGCCTCGGCGCAGCTCATCGCCGAGTGGATGCCGAACTGACGGGCGACGTAGTTCGCGGTCGCCACGACGCCGCGGCCGCGCGGGTCGCCGCCGACGACGAGCGGCTTCCGGCGGAGCTCCGGGTTCTCCAGCTCCTCGACGGCCGCGAAGAACGCGTCGAGGTCGAGGTGCGCGAGGACTACGGGGCGAGGCGTTCGATCGTCCATCCCCCATCATCTTGGCGGGAGTACCGGAAGCGATCGTGGAGGCGGCTGTCGCGGTGCTGCCAGAACTCCCACGTCTCGGGCTGCAGGCGGTAGCCGCCCCAGTGCGGCGGCAGCGGGGCGTCCTTGCCCTCGAACTCGCGCTCGTACTCGCGCACCCGCGCGTCGAGCTCGTCGCGCGAGCCGATGACCTCGCTCTGGGACGACGCCCAGGCGGCGATCTGGCCGTCGCGCGGGCGGGTGCGAAAGTACCGCTCGGACTCCTCGTCCGGCACCCGCTCGACAGGGCCCTCGATCCGCACCTGGCGGCCGAGCGGCGCCCAGTAGAAGAGCAGCGCGGCGCGGCCGTTCGCGGCGAGCTCACGGGCCTTGCGGCTGCCGTGGCCCGTGTGGAACTTGAAGCCGCGGTCGTCGAGGCCCTTCGCGAGAACCATCCGCACCGAGGGATGCCCCTCCGCGTCGGCCGTGGCCAGCGCGACCGCCTCGGGCATCTGGAGTGCGGCCTCCGCCTCCGCGTACCAGCGCCGGAACTGAGCGGCCGGATCGGGGTCGAGATCGACCCGTCGAAGCGTCCCGTCCGGCCCGTTCATGAATACGGAGTATTCACTATGCACAGCGGCCGATCGCTGCGCTATCGTCGGCGCCATGGCGACAACCAAGACGATCGAGCTGCGCACGGACATCCCCGGCCCCCGCTCCCGCGAGATCCTCGACCGCAAGGAGCGCGTGATCGCCGACCCGCTCTCCATCTACATCCCCGTCGTGATCGAGCGCGGGCGAGGCGCCACGCTCACGGACGTCGACGGCAACACGTTCATCGACTTCACCGGTGGAGTCGGCTGCCTGAACGTCGGCCACTCGCACCCGCGCGTGGTCGAGGCGGCGCAGGAGCAGCTCGAGCGGTTCAGCCATACGGATTTCACGATCGTCCCGTACGAGACCTACGTGCGGCTCGCGGAGCGCCTCTGCGAGCTGGCGCCGATCGCGAACGCGAAGGCGGCGTTCTTCAACGCGGGCACCGAGGCGGTCGAGAACGCGATCAAGTTCGCGCGGGCCCACACCGGGCGGCCGGCGGTCATCGCCTTCGAAGGCGGCTTCCATGGCCGGACGCTCCTCAGCCTCTCGCTGACCTCGAAGACACACCCGTACAAGGCCGGACTCGGGCCGTTCGCACCCGAGGTCTACCGGCTGCCCTTCCCGAACGACTACCGCGGGCCGGACGCCGCGACGGCGCTCGAGGCGCTGGAGCGCGCACTGGTCACGCAGGTCGCCGCCGAGTCGGTCGCGGCGATCGTGATCGAGCCCGTCCAAGGCGAGGGCGGCTTCGTCGTCGCCCCTCGGGAGTACATGGAGGGCGTCCGCCGGATCTGCGACGAGCACGGGATCGTGATGGTCGTCGACGAGGTGCAGACCGGGTTCGGCCGCACCGGGAAGCTCTTCGCGATCGAGCACTACGACGTGGAGCCCGACCTGATCACGGTCGCCAAGTCGATCGCCATGGGCCTCCCGCTCTCCGGCGTCATCGGCAAGGCGCAGATCATGGATGCGCCGGGCGATTCGGCGATCGGCGGCACGTACGTCGGCAACCCGGTCGCTCAGGCGGCCGCACACGCCGTGCTCGACGTGATCGGCGAGGAGGACCTCTGCGCCCGCGCAACGGTCCTCGGCGACACGATGCGCGCGCGGATGGAGAGCTGGCAGGCTCGGTTCCCGCAGATCGGCGACGTGCGAGGGCTCGGCGCGATGCTTGCGATCGAGCTCGTGCGTCACCCGGGGACGAAAGAGCCCGACGCGGACACGGCCACCGCAATCATGGAGGACGGGGCCCGCAACGGCCTGCTGCTCCTCAAGTCCGGCATCTACTCGAACTGCATCCGCGTGCTCGCGCCGCTGACGCTTTCCGACGCCGAGCTCGACGAGGCGCTCGGCGTGTGGGAACAGTCGCTCGAGACGACGCTGTCTGGCGACTGAGTTAAGCTCCTCGCCGCATGAGGAGCCGTGCGGCCGCTTGGGTGAACCTCGTCTTCGCGTCGATCATCGTCATCGGCGTCTTCCTGCAGGCCTACCTCATTGCTTCCTATGCGATGGGCGCCGGCGAGGATGCCCTCGACGCGCACGGCTTCGTCGGGGGCCTGGTCATCCACGGCTCCGAGCTGCTCGTGTTCCTCAGTGCTCTGGTCGCCTTCTGGGGCCTGTGGCGCTGGATCCTGGTCAACCTCGGGCTCTTCGTGCTCGGGACGGTTCAGATCTTCCTGCTTCCGCCCGACGAGGATCCGGGAAGCGGATGGGTGCACGGTCTTCACGGCCTGTTCGCCCTGTTCGTCCTCGTCTACGCGGCCTACATCGCTCATCGCGACATGCGCTGGCTCGGGCTTCGGGGCACGCATCCCGGTGAACCCGCCGCGGCGCCCCGAACGGCAGACCCCGTCTAGCTCGTCAGTAACCTCCCTCTCATGAAGGGGGAGGCAATAGCCGGTCGTTTCGAGCTCGTCGAGCTGATCGGAAAAGGCGGCATGTCCAGCGTCTACAAGGCGCATGACCGCCTGCTCGAGCGGATCGTCGCGATCAAGATCCTCCACCCGCACTTCACGGAGGATGAGGAGTACGTCGAGCGGTTTCGCCGCGAGGCCCGCTCGGTTGCGCAGCTCAGTCATCCAAACATCGTCACCGTCATCGACCGCGGTGAGGACAGCGGAAGGCAGTACATCGTCTTCGAGTGCGTCGAGGGCGAGAACCTCAAGCAGCTGGTCGAGCGGACGGGGCCGCTGCCGGTGCGCGACGCGTTGATGCTCGGGCTGCAGATGGCGCGCGCACTGTCGTTCGCGCACGGTCGGGGGCTGATTCACCGTGATGTGAAGCCGCAGAACGTCCTCCTGAACGACGGCGGCCAGGCGAAGATGACCGACTTCGGGATCGCCCGCGAGGTCGACGTCCAGGGCGTCACGATCACCGGCACCGTGCTCGGGACGAGCGAGTACATCGCACCCGAGCAGGCTCGCGGCCAGCAGGTCGACGCGCAGACGGATGTGTACTCGCTCGGCGTCGTCCTCTTCGAGCTGCTCACCGGCGCGGTGCCGTACGAAGGGGAGACGTTCGTGACGGTCGCGCTGAAGCACGTGAACGAGCCGACGCCCAGCGTGCTCGAGCGGCGGCCAGACGTCCCTCCCCGGGTCGCGCTGGCCGTGGAGCGCGCGATGGCGAAGTCGCCGGACGAGCGCTTCGCATCCATGGACGAGCTCGTGGACGAGCTGGAGGCCTGCCTCGCCGAGCTCGATCCTGGTGACGAGC